>JAUIEW010000320.1 GCA_030429365.1 Phycisphaerae bacterium | reverse complement strand
TCGGCCTGTTTTGGTTGGTACCGCGCGTCACGTTGCCCAGCTCGCGGCGGTCGGCATCGAGAATTGCCAACACGTGCGTGTGATTGGTCAAGAAGGTCCAACGGGGCAGACGTTCCTCGCCCGCCCCCTTATTGGCAGACAGGCCCCTATTCCCCGCCGACCCCTTATTTCCAGGCGAACCCTTATTTCCAAACGGGCCCTTGCTCGACGTGCCAGCGTGTTTAGTCGTTCGTTTTGCCATGGCAATACGCAAACAACAAAGTCCGGAAATCAAAGTCACCCAACCCAATGAGCCACCAGTTGCCCAACAACAGCCGGTGCACCAATCAGTGTAGCACACGGTTTTACGAAATGCGACATTTTTCTCGCGACAATTTATTGACGACATATATTTCGTGTATTATACTTCGCCAGTGCCAGGGCAAAGCGCGAATGCAAACAAGCGGCTGCCACGCATCCAATTGCGTGGCGACACAGGACGATGAAAGGTGCGGGCGATTTGGGTCAAAACCCCGCAGAAGAAATGACTGAACACGCGCCGACAATCCATCCCATGCGGCGATTGCTAAAGTTGCTCAATCCTGAGCGGCGCGATATCGCCATCGTGATCGCATTCGCGATCGGGGTCGGCGTCCTGACCCTTGCGACACCTGTCGCTGTACAATCACTCGTCAACATTGTGGCGTTTGGTGGACTGACCCAGCCGCTGGTGGTGTTGGCCATCCTGCTTTTGGCGTTTCTCTCACTCGCCGGCACGATTCGCGGATTCAAAGTCTACATCGTTGAAATGATGCAGCGGCGGTTGTTTGTGCGCGTGGTGACCGATTTGGGATTTCGCCTGCCGCGCGTTCGAGTCGAGTCGTTCGACCGAAGCCACGGGCCGGAACTTGTCAATCGCTTCTTTGATGTCCTCACGGTTCAAAAAGTTGGCGCAACCCTGCTGCTCGACGGCGTCGCGGTCGTGCTGCAAACCGTCATTGGCCTGTTAATCCTGGCTTTCTATCACCCGTTTCTGTTGGCCTTCGATGTGGTCTTGGTGATCGGCATCGCATTCATCCTGTTCGTCATGGGCCGGGGCGCGATCCGCACGGCGATCGAAGAGTCAAAGGCCAAGTACGCGGTCGCCGCATCATTGGAAGAAATCGCCAGAAACCCCTTGTCGTTCAAACATGTTGGCGGTCCCGACCTCGCCCGGAGTCGCGCGGATGCGTTGGCCGTTGACTATGTCGAAGCGCGACAACGACATTATCGCGTCGTCCTTCGGCAAATCGTCGGTTCACTTGCACTTCAGGCGTTGGCCGCGACAGCCCTTCTGTCGCTTGGCGGGTGGCTGGTCATCAATGGGCAATTGACGCTCGGACAGCTTGTTGCTTCTGAGTTGATCGTCTCAATCGTGCTCGCGTCCTTCGCCAAAATGGGACAGAAGCTCGAGAGTTTCTACGACCTGCTCGCAGCCGTTGACAAGCTCGGTCAACTCTTGGATTTGCCGCTTGAGCGGGAGAGCGGCGAAGAAGCTCCTGCGCTGACGAACGGTGCGAAACTTGAGTTGCTGGATCTGTGTTACATCTATCCGAAGGCAGCCAATGCTCTTCGAAACCTCAACCTGTCGATCAAAGCCGGCGAAAGCATCCTCATTGTCGGAGGTCATGGCAGTGGCAAGAGCACGCTCGCAGACTTGTTGTATGGACTACGGTTGCCAACATCGGGGCGCATCGAACTCGACGGTGTCGATGTCCGTGAAATCAGTTTAGACTCGCTGCGCCGCCAGATGGCGGTGATCAAAGACGTTGAGATGATCGATGGCACCATCGCCGAAAACGTCAGCATGGGACGGCCAGACGTCGAACCGGGCGATGTCCGAAGCGCGCTTGAAGCCATCGGCATGCTCGACGAAATCAAGGAACTGCCCGATGGAATCATGACGGTGTTGAATCACAGCGGCGCACCACTGTCCGCAGGGCAAGCCCGACGTCTCATGCTTGCGCGGGCGATTGCAGGCAAGCCCCGCTTGATCGTAATCGACGAGATCATCGAAGCGCTCGACGTTGATGCACAGAACAAAGCGCTCGACGCCCTGGTCGGTCAAGACAAGGATTGGACGCTGGTCTTGTTGGGAAACAGCGACTTCAGTCATGACCGACCGCGAAAACGAATCCTCCTGTCGAACGGGACGATCAACTTCGTCAATGGCGAACCGGTGCCTGCTTCGGCGGAAGGAGTGGCATCGTGAGCGCGATAACGACCGCTACTGGACGCAAGAAAGGTGGGCTGTTCGTAGACGCTGAGTCCAAGGCGATGACGATGGTTCGATCCTCGCGATGGATGGTTCGTATTGCCATCGCGTTGGCCGTCGCGTTTGTGCTGGGACCGTTCTTCCTGATCCTCGCACCCTGGCAACAGAACATTCGAGGCACGGGACGCGTCGTCGCCTATGCACCACTGGAACGGCAACAACAAATCGAAGCGCCGATCAACGGTCGCATCGTGCGCTGGTGGGTTCAGGAAGGAAGTCGGGTTGAAGCCGGCGACCCCCTGCTGGAGATCAGTGACATCGATCCAAACCTGCTCACGCGACTGGAACAGGAAAAATCCGCACTGGTGGGCAAGCTCGAAGCGTACGAACAAAAAGTCCAATCGTACGAAGCCCAGGTAACCAACCTCGAAGCCACGCTGGAGTTGGCAGTAGCCGCCGCCACGTTCAGGCTTGAAACCAACAAGCAAAAGGTTCGCGCAGAGCGGGAGTCGTTGTCAGCCGCCGAAGCAGCGCTCGTTGCAGCACAAGCACAATACGAACGAAAAAAGAACCTGATTACCGACGGGATCGTCTCAAAGCGCCAGCTCGAAGTAGCCAAACGTGATTATGAACAATCGCAAGCGGCGATGAACCGGGCACAGGCATCGCTTGACAGCGCCATCGCCGACTTGAGTGCATCTGAGCAGGATTTGGCGAAAGTCCGAACGGACCAGCAAGCCAAGATCGACTCGGCAAGCGCCTCCCTTGGAGACGCCCGCGGGCAGGCCCAGGATGCTCGCGCCAGCTTGGCGCGAATCGAAGTGCAGTTGTCCCGGCAACGATCCCAGCAGGTCAGCGCCCCCCGCGGCGGCACCGTGTTCCGCTTGGTGGCCAACGAAGGTGGCGAGATCGTCAAAGCCGGCGACCCTTTGTTGACGTTGGTCCCCGACGCCTTGGACCGCGCGGTCGAAATCTGGGTGGACGGCAACGATGCACCACTCATTGGCACCGGCGCTCCCGTGCGTCTGCAATTTGAAGGTTGGCCGGCTGTGCAATTCGTCGGTTGGCCTTCCGTCGCAGTCGGTACCTTTGGGGGCAAAGTCTCTCTGGTCGACGCAACCGACGACGGAAATGGAAAATTTCGTCTGCTGGTTGTACCCGACGATTCAGATCAAGATTGGCCCGACGTCCGCTACCTGCGTCAAGGGGTTCGGGCGAAAGGTTGGGTCCTTTTGAACCAGGTCTCCATTGGATACGAGATCTGGCGGCAGCTAAACGGGTTCCCGCCGGTGGTCGCACCGCCCGATCCCAAGTCAGATATTGCCAGGAAGCGATTGAAATAATCTCGCAATAAGGGCAACCTACCTGCTCATCATGAAGCATTTGCAAATCAATCGCATAGTCAAACGCAGGCGCGTGGTCTGGTCATTATTCCTTGGGGTAATCTCGTTGCACGCTGGTTGCGCGCGATGGCCCGAATCGAGGGACACGCGCCATAGCAAACGCGTTGCCCAACACGTCCGCGACATTCAGCAGACTGATCTGGCGTCGCTCTCGTCAACGCGCGGCGTGACGATCGAACAGGAAATCGACTCCGTCAAGAAACGCCGGACTCCCCCCTCGGCTGCGCCGCCCAGAGAGCATCTGGATTTGTCCGTCGAGGCTTTGCGAGCCGAAACACTTAGCAACAACCTTGATCTGGATGTAACGCTGTTGGACCCGAAGTTGGCCCGCACAGTCGTCAGCGAAGAGGAAGCCAAGTTCGACGCGACGATTTTCGGAGGCGTGCAATACAAACGCGAGAACACGCCGCCCCTCGACCGCGAACTGGTCGAGTTCACATCCGACACCGACGAACTCGACAAAAAACTCGTCAAGATGACCCAGATTGAACAGACCAAAGAAGTCCTTTCGTTCGACGCGGGCATCAAAGTGCCTCTGCCAACCGGCGGCGAAGTCAAACTGCGCAACGCATTCGATGAGCAAACCAAGTTGCAGCCGCAGCGCTTCGAGCAGTACGTTTCAAGCTTGAAGTTCTCACTCAGTCAGCCGCTCTTGCGCGGAGCGGGTGTTGAAGCCAACACGGCATCCATCCGAATCGCCCGGCTCAATGCCCAAGCCATCGACGCCAAGACCAAGCTCAACGTAATACGCATATTGGCCGCGGCAGAAAAAGTCTTCTGGCAAGTCTATGGCGCTCAGAAAACCCTTGAAATAAGGCTCCAACAGTACAATCTCGCATTCGACAATCTGGAGTTGGTGCGCAAGCGCGCGACCCAGGGGCTCTCTGCCGAGATTGAAATCGTTCGCGCTGAAGTGGGCGTCGCACAACGATTAGAATCGCTCATCATCGCCGAGACCGATCTGCGCATTAAGCAGCGCGACCTGAAGCGAATCCTCAACCTCGAAGATGTGCAGCTCGATTCGCCGACAACCATCAACATCTCCTCGTCACCGCAACTTCTGCGATACAGCTTCGACCGGGAGCAGCTCGCGCTGAACGCTCTCGACAATCGAATGGAGATGTTGGAACTGGAATTGAAGCTGGCGGCGGATGCCATCAAGATCGACCTGGCCCGCAACAAGGC
>JAUIEW010000319.1 GCA_030429365.1 Phycisphaerae bacterium | reverse complement strand
ATGCAGGCATTTTGAGAAGTAGCCTGCCGGTTTAGATCTATGTATCGGTCGGACGCTTGAAACCGGTACGTTCCTGGATCTTCGACTTGCTCAGCCAGTTCACCAGAATCAACTCCCGCAGATAGGCACTACCGATTTGCTGGCGAATCTCGGTCTTCTGGGAAGCAAACGTCTCTTCATACACGGGTAGGAATTTCTTACCTTTCACCACAGACCAAGCAGCCTGAGCCGGCAATTCGAGCGCGACAGCTCGCGAATCCTCAGGATTGGCGGCAAGCTCGAAAGACGTGTCAATGAACTCGCGCGTTGCAACGCCGATCCCGTTGAGCGCTGGCCTGTCACCTTCGTCCAGTCTCCGTCTGCGGGCAAAAGCGGGCGGTTCGGAATAGCCACCCTTGTCGGGCGTGATCTTGTCCTGCAGTTCAGTCTCTCCACCCCATATGTCTTTGAGCGGACCGCCTGTGTCCTTCGCGGCGATGGACTCAGCGGCTTCCTTCGCCTGCTCCATGCCGGCCAACAACCTCAGGTCGGATTCAACGCGATCTCGAACTTCGTCCAGACTGGACGGCTCGTGACCTTCAACAACATCCACCACGCGGAAGAGATAGATCGATCCATCGTCGCCGAATAGCGGTTTGATTTGCGTCTGCCATTTTGAGAGATAAACACTTCGCTCGATCCGATCGTCATCCGGAATCGTCACCAATCCCTCAACGTTGAATGCCAGGAAATCCAATGGAATCGTGCTGCCGTCCACATTCTCCAAACGGGCCGTGCCAATGCCATCCCGCTCTGAAAGCGTGTAGCGATCGATCCCTTTGATGAGCCCGACTTCGACCGCATCGGCATGACGCTTGACCACCGATACCGAGCCAATCACCTCATCGTAATAGGCCAGGCTCTTGACCTCTTCCGGGGCCGGTTTGTATTCGGTCTTCTTGGCATTGATGTCGAACCACGGGTCGGCCAGCTTTCGAGCCAACTCCGATGCGATCCGATTGGCTTCTGTTTCCGCCTTCTCCAATTTAACGGCATCGATCGCGGCCAGCCGAACATCCGCGAAATCTTCGAAGTACATGCTGAACTTGGGTGGCGTCAGACCATTGGATGTGGCTTTCTGCTGGGCTTGCAACTGCTCGACAAGGCGTTCGGTTGGGAGCCTGAAACGTGGATCGACTTCCTTGTTCTGCTGCCAATAGCGAAACGCCTGCCGTTCGAGACTGTCCGGGCTGCCCGCCACCGACTCGGCCACCTTGCTCGGATCGATGCGGATATACTGCAGGTCGATCGAAGGCTCGACGAAATATCCGAATTCCAAACCGCCTGGGACGGCATGACTCTCGCGATACTCGTTGAACTGGGCGTTCAATTCGTCGTCAGTAAAAGTCTGCTCCGTATCGACAAACGAGGTCGCCGGAAGCTTGATGAATTCAATCGACACTTGTTCGAGTGCATTTCGGGCCGTGCGGCGGAGGTTCATCTCTGTTGGGATGGATGCCGACTGGAACAGATTCAGCATTTCCTGAACGGCCATCACGTCTGCGTACGCTCTGTAATACTGGTCGGATACAACATTTCGGCGGGCGGCAACGATTTCCAGATTCCGCTCATTGGTTCGCAGCGCGCCAATCAGGGAGCGCTTGGCCCGCGCAGTTGAAACGTCGATTCCGAGCGCTTTCGCTTCGCGCTTGAGCAGGATCCAGTCAATTGCATCCAAGCGCTCGTCTGCCGCGACGGCAAACCGCCCAAAACGAGCTTGCCAAGACAGTGGAAGGGGCGTCTGCCCCTGAGGCGTATGGCTCAATGCCAGATTGTCGAGCAGGCGGGACTGCCTCTCGACCAATGCCGTATCCGCCGCTGTGATTTTCCCATACTTGGACGTCGCCAGGACGTTGCCCGATTGGTCGGTCTTGAGCATGTCTTCCAGCGCTGCTTGACCGAGCCAAATCACGAGCAGTCCGGCCATGAAGACCGCCAGCAAATGCCGATTGTATTTACGAAAGAACTTCATCATGGCCGCATGTACTCCTTGAGGCGACGTGTGAAATCGGGAATCCGAGCCGAATAAGCCGTGCCATGATACCGGTCACCCAGTCGAAAGCAACCGCGACCGCCCCCGCTGCGAAGGGCCCCGGTCGCCCGGACCGAGGCCCAGATGGGCCCTGATGGGGTATCAATCCCATCGGATTCCTTGGAGGGTCAATTCGATCTTGACCAATTCCGGCTGGATGGATGCAATGGACCTGCGGATCGGATTCGCCCGTTGAATCGTCAATGCGGGCGCGATCGAACTGGTCGCCCACCGTGGGGAAGCCAAGACCCGGATTGCAATGCTTGAATGGAGTCGAGAATTGAGTCGCCAACAAGCGTACAACGACCGATAATCCCTACGATTAAAGAATTGTGTATTACGCCGCGATCCGTGTGATGAATCCGGTCAAGAATGGCGATATGCCAAGTGATATGCGAGCGTCGAGTCCGCTGGGGTCGTGGTCGCAACATCCCATTTAGAAGGAATGCATACTGATGTACAGCATCAAGCAATTTAAGGTGGTCCCCGCAGTGCCTGAACCGCTCAAAGGCTTGCAGGAACTTGCGTACAACCTTTGGTGGACGTGGAATTACGACGCCGCCCAGCTGTTCGAACGTCTCGATCGGCAGCTTTGGTCCGACGTCCAGCACAACCCGACCAAACTTCTGGCGATCGTCCCGCAGCAGCGTCTCGAACAGGTCGCCAAAGATAACGCCTATCTCGCGCATCTCGAGCGCGTGCAGGAATCGTTTGACCAATACATGTCGGCGACGACGTGGTTCGCAAAGGCATTCCCCGACCACCAATCGCAGTGTCTGGCGTACTTCTCCATGGAATTCGGGTTACACGAGTCGCTTCCCGTTTATTCCGGTGGATTGGGTTGTCTCGCAGGCGACCACATGAAGTCGGCCAGTGATCTTGGCGTCCCGCTTTATGGCGTCGGGCTGCTCTATCACCAAGGGTACTTCCAGCAGTTCCTTTCAAATGATGGTTGGCAATTTGAAGATTATCCCGAACTCGAATTGCACAACCTGCCGATTCGACTTGTTCGCGACAAGAAGGATGAGCCCCTGAAGGTTTCGTTCCCCGTCGGTGATCGAAACGTGACCGCTCAGGTGTTTGAAGTCAAAGTTGGTCGGGCGCGCCTGTTCATGCTCGATACGGCGATTCCCGAAAACGACCCAAACGACCGCCACATCACGACGCGCCTTTATGGCGGTGATCAGGAAATGCGCATCCGCCAGGAAGTCGCGCTCGGCTTTGGCGGCGTCCGGGCGCTGCGAGCGATGGGCCTCGAACCGTGCGTCTTCCACATGAACGAAGGCCACTCCGCATTCCTCGCCCTCGAACGCATCGGACACCTCGTTGAAAACGCCGGCTTATCCTATCCCCAGGCATTGGAGGCCGTCGCCGGTTCGACGATCTTCACGACGCATACACCTGTTCCCGCCGGCATCGACACGTTTCCGCATGATCTGGTGACGCGGTATCTCCAACCCTACGTCCAGCGTGTTGGAGCCAGCATGGACGATCTCATCGCCCTGGGGCAGACCGCAACTTCACCCGACCCAAAGAAACCATTTTCAATGGCCACCCTCGCCCTGCACCTGTCGCGCTACAGCAACGGCGTCAGCAAAGTGCACGGCCGGGTCGCCCGCGAAATGTGGCAAGGCAATTGGCCCGATGTTCCCGTCGCCGAAGTACCGATCACGTCGGTGACCAACGGTGTTCACGTGCGGTCATGGTTGTCGCCCGATCTCGAACGGTTGTTCGAACGATACCTCGGTCCCGACTGGACGGAGAACCCCGACGACGGCGACATCTGGAACCTCGTCGATGACATTCCCGACGCTGAACTTTGGCTTGCCCACGAGCGCCGTCGCGAACAACTCGTCGTCGCCGCCCGCGCGCACCTGCGCAAGCAGGCCATCAACCGCGGCGCATCGCCCGCGCGTGTGGCCGAGACAGACGAACTGCTCAACCCCGAAGCGCTGACCATCGGTTTCGCCCGACGCTTCGCCCCTTACAAACGTGCGACGCTGCTGCTGACCGACGAAAAGCGTTTGCTCAAAATTATCTCAAGCACCGATCGCCCCGTGCAATTTGTCTTTGCCGGTAAGGCGCACCCGCGCGACAACCTCGGTAAAGAACTCATCAAGCGACTCGTGCAATTCGCCCGTAACTCGAACCTGCACCATCGCTTCGTGTTCATCGAGAACTACAACATGGCCATCGCCCGCTTCCTCGTGCAGGGCGTGGATGTGTGGATGAATACGCCGACCAAACCGCTCGAAGCCAGCGGCACCAGCGGTATGAAGGTAGCGCCGAACGGCGGAATCAACTTCTCAGTCCTCGACGGTTGGTGGGCGGAAGCCTATGCCGGTCACAACGGTTGGACGATTGGCGACGACCGCATCTACGACAGCGCCGAGTATCAGGATCAGGTCGAGAGCGAATCGATCTACGAAACGCTCGAACGCGAGATCATCCCGGAATTCTACGACCGCTCTGCCGACGGCCTGCCGCGCAAGTGGATCAAACGCATGAAGGAATCGATGCGAAGCTGCACGGCTCAGTTCAGCGCCGCCCGCATGGTGCGCGAATACGTCAATCGGCTGTACGTCCCGGCGATGAAGAATGGCCTCCATCTGACAGAGAAGAAATACGAAGCGGCGAAGCAGTTGGCCGAGTGGAAGACCCGCATCGCCAACCAGTGGAAGAACGTCGCGATCGAATCCTTCGACGCGGTTGAACCGGGCGAAGTCAAAGTCGGCTCGAAGATGAAAGTGAAAGCCGCCGTGCGTTTGGGCGACGTCAACCCG
>JAUIEW010000024.1 GCA_030429365.1 Phycisphaerae bacterium | reverse complement strand
AGGCGAATCTGTCCGAAGTGCAAGGAAGAGTACACGCCGGAACCGTCGGAAGTGCCCAACGATTTTGAGCTCCCGCCCAGCGGCATGGTGCATCGCGGAGCTGGTTGTCGCGAATGTCGCGACACCGGATTCAAAGGCCGCGTTGGTATTTATGAGTTCCTTCGAATCAACGACGACATCCGCGAAGTGATCATTCGGCAGGGGACGGCTGGCGAGTTGCTAAATGCGGCCCGAAAGACCGGATTCCGCGCGATGCGTGAAGACGGCTGGGACAAGGTTCGCGAGGGTAAGACCACGATCAGCGAAGTGGTCCGCGTCGCCAAAGCCTAACTTCATGTCTTCAATGAGCTTAGTGCTGCAATTCCGCAAGGCGGCTGCTCCCGTTTTGCGCAGATCGTCCACATCTTGGGCCCGCAAGAGATTGGGTCTCAATTCTTCCCATTTTAACTGCAATCACTCCCTGGGCCCGGTGTAGAAAAGGCGTTGGGAGGATTCCCCGTCATTGCAAAACCACGGATTGGTCGAGCAATTATCTATTTGACGTAAGTGCTTGCGGCGAAGTAAGGTACACGCGATCGCTTCAATTGGCGAAGCGTGCTCAACAGGACCACGGACGGTCAAGAGCATGCGAGCAGTTGTACACTTCTCGTGCGCCTATCTTGGCCGCTATGCCCGCAGCACTTAAATTGGGTGTTCGCGGAGATATGGGGCGGACTGCACTTCTGCGCAGATTGGGTTCTTGCGCCGGGTGATCGGTCGCCTTTGCTGAAATCACAATGCCGACTTTTCGATACAAGGCCATCGCTTCCGACGGGCAGGCTGTGACCGGTGCGTTGCAGGCTGACAACCAGTCGGCTGCCCTGCGCCTGCTGGACGAACAATCGCTGTTTCCGGTGTCGGTTGAGGAGGGTGGCGGTGCGGCAGCCTCCGTGATTTCCGGGCGGAAGAAGAAGGTCAAGCTTCGTCATCAGACGTCGTTTTACACCCAACTCGCAGACCTTCTGCGGGCGGGTGTTCCGCTGCTGCGCAGTCTTGAAGTGCTGGGCAGGCAGAACACGAGTCCGGTGTTGTCGGCGGTCTTGCGTGACGTGCGCGAGGATGTGGCTTCCGGTGAGACGCTGGGGGATGCGATGGCCAAGCATCCGAACGCCTTCGCCGATCTGCACGTGACGATGGTGCGGGCGGGTGAGAGCGGCGGGTTCCTTGAGGATGTGTTGACGCGCATCGCTTTGTTCGCGGAGCGGCAGGATGAACTGCGCAACAAGCTGATCGGATCGATGATTTATCCGTTCGTGCTGATGACGGCTGGCACGACGATCGTGATGTTCTTGATGATTTTCGTCGTTCCGGAATTGCGCAAGCACTTGCGGGAAGAGGCATTTAACACGCTGAGTTACATCGTGTTCGGTGTCACGGATGTGCTACTGGGTTACTACCACGTGATTCTCATCGCGATGGCGGTGATCGCTGTGGCGATTTATGCCTATTTGAAGACAGAACAGGGCAAAATCACCTGGGATCGGGTCAAGCTGAAAGGTCCGATGCTCGGCAAGATTATAACCATGGTGGCGATATGCCGGTTTTGCAGGATTTTGGGGACGCTGTTGGCCAACGGTGTGCCAATTCTGCAGGCGCTGGAGATTGCGAAGGATTCGACGGGAAATCGAATTCTGTCGGAACGCATCGGCGAAGCGGCGACGAGTGTACAAAAAGGCGAGTCGCTTTCGACGCCGCTGGGAACGAGCGGTCTGTTTCCCGAAGACGTGATCGACATGATGGCCGTCGCCGAGGAGAGCAACAACCTCGATAACGTGCTCGTGCAGATTGCGGATACGAACGAGACACGAACGGCGCGAACGATCGATGTGGCGGTTCGTTTGTTGGAACCGATTTTGTTGTTGGTGATGGCGGTCCTGGTGTTGTGCATTGCCTTGGCGCTGTTGCTGCCGATTTTGACGATGTCGCAAGGCGGTGGAATGTAGTCACCGCGCTGCGAGAAATATTGACGCGTGTATTGATCCATCTAGCAAAGGGATTGGAATGATGATTGGGCAAATTCAAAGCAAGAGAAAACAGATTCGTCGCGGGTTTTCGCTTTTGGAAATCCTCATTGTGGTTGGCATTTTGGCGCTGCTCGCTGCGTTCGTGGTGCCGAGCCTAATGTCGAGCAGTGACGAAGCGAAGATCGGTTTGGCCAAGTCCGCGATCGGGCGCAGCGGTCCGATTGCCGGTGCGTTGAAGCGTTATCGTTTCGATGTTGGCGCGTATCCCGACACCGACGAAGGATTGGAAGCGCTGCACCGCATTCCGACGACCATCGATGAAGAAGACAAGATCTGGAAGGGGCCTTATCTCGATACACCGCCCGAGGAACTGGTCGATGCATGGGGCGAGGAATACGTCTACGAGTCGCCCGGAAAGTTCAACGAAGACAGCTATGACCTGTCGAGCAAGGGCCCGGATCGCAAAGAGGGCACCGAAGACGACATCAACAACTGGAAAGAGAAGTAAACGCTTCGGGATCGCTTCCCGAATCGACAACGATACTTGCTTCAGTCGCAGCGCCGAAGTTCGAGATGATTGACGCCGCGTCGATCGTCTCGGGCTTTGGCCTGCATGTAGAGAAGCCATGAGTCGCACCAAAGCACATCGTGGATTTACGCTGCTGGAGATCCTGCTGGTCACGGGGTTGCTGGCGATCGTCATGGCGATGGTGCTTCCGAGTTTCTTCAACGATTTCGCGCGAGCGCAGTTGCCCGAATCGGGGCGGCAGATGCGGTCGCTCATTCAGTTGACCCGGGCCAACGCGATGATCGACGGTCTGCGCTATCGCATCCGCTTCCCACGCGAAGACGAGCTCGACGGTCAAGGCAGTCAGCGGCAGCCGGTTGTCGAAGTCGAAGACCGACCGCTGGAGTTTCCGGAGGAGTATCGGCCGGTGTTGGCGGCATGGGCGCGGGATGAAACGCTTTTGCGCGGCATCCGCTGCGCCAGGGTTCACCTGGGCAAACCGACAATCGATCAACTTCTAGGGCAAGACGATTTGGCGTTGGAGTTGGAAGAAGAGCGTCTTGAGGACATCGAAGAGACGGCTGGCGAGACCTATGAAGAAGAGTTTCCGCCGCTGGTGATCGACACCGATGGCACCAGCGAATGGGCGACGTTTCTGCTGACCGATGCGCCGGCGAATGTGCCGCTTGAAGACCTAGATGACGAGACGGAGTTTGGCCGGTTGGAAGTCATCCTAGATGGGCTGACCGGACTGGCATGGTTGCAGCGGTCGCTCTACATCGAGGAGTTGGAAATGATGGAGGAGCACGGTTGGCCTCCGGTGTTGCGGAAGGATTTCCTGCAAGCGCAGAAGCTGACCGAGGATAACGTGCTGGAAATTCGCGAGGCGAGTGTGCGGCGATGATGCGGCGAATGCACCGACATGCGGAATTGCAGATGCCTGGCTTTCTTTTGCTGGAAGTCGTGGTGGCGGTTGGATTGCTCGTCATGGGGATGGCCGTCATCGGTGCGCAGCTTCAGTCGGCGACCGATCGCACGTACGAAACGAATCATATGGCCCGCGTGGTGTTCTTGGCTGAATCGAAGTTGGCTGAGATGGACACAGGGCTGTTGGAATTGGAACTCGAACAGGAAGACGAGTTCGGGAATCTGTTTCCGTTTTATGGTTGGCGATTGCTGGCGGTTCCGTTGCCGGAAGATCCCAATCCAACGTCGCCGCGTCATCCGTTGGATACGCCGATGGTGGCGATCACGTTGCAGATACTCTACGACCCTGAACGGGATCTGGAGACCGACGAAGAGTTCGACTTTGAAGAAGCAGTTGTGCTCAAGACGTACCACACGCTGCGCACGCTGCCGCGACCGCTCGATCTGACGACGGACTTCGGTCTGGATGAGGAACGGGCGGCGGAGATCAACGACCAGTTGTCGGTGGTTGGCGGTGGTTCGGTCAATGTGAATGAATTGAACCCGGCGATGTTCCGTGACATGAGCATGGAGGAATTGCTGGAGGTTTTGCCGGTGTTGATGCCGGCATTGGGCGTTGGCGAGGAGAGCGTGCTCAACATGGTGCCGGCAGAGATTCGCCCATTGTTGGAGACAATCTTTGCGGAGCAGCGGGCCGAAGCGGGCGGTGAGTCGGATGGAACCGATTCGGGCGATGATGGTGCGGGTGACGCCGGAACCGGTGACGATTCCGCAGGCGGCGGCAGTGGAGATGGCGCCGCAGGCGATGATGGTGTTGGCGGCGACGTTGGTGCGAGCGACGACGGGGCAGGCAATCCCGACGATGGCGCCGGTGATGGTACAGACGACGACGAAAACCCGAGACGTGACGGTCGCCGCGGTGGACGGGGTGGCCGACGGGGCGGGCGATAAGGGCGTCGGACGACGACGGTTTTGATTTGATGGTTCATCGCAAACCAATTCGACGCGGATTCACGCTGCTGGAGGTGGTGATTGCCATCAGCTTGTTGGTGATGCTGATGACGATGTTGATGATTTTTTACGACAACGCGCTGGTGCAGCGCGACGAAGGGGTCAAGAGAAGCCGCGACGCGCAGTTGGCCCGGGTGGTGCTTGAGCGGATGTCCCGCGAAGTGCGGCAGGCGGTGGGCAATGTTCCCGGTTATGGCGTGGGCGTGTTTGGTTACAAGGATCGCATCGAAGTCAACACGTTGGTGATGCCCGATCGCAAGCTCAGCGAAGTGCAGACGGTTCGGCAGCGCAAGCTTCCGCCGCAGTTTGATCTGCAGCAGATTCGCTACTACATCGCGTGGGACGAGGAAAATTTAACCGACGATGGTGATCCGCGGGCACTGGGTTTGGTGCGGCGCGAAAGCAAGACGTATCTGCGCGATGCGATCGTGACGAGCGAAGAAGCCGAAGAGTCGGCTGAAGAAGTCGAAGAAGCGCAGATGGCGTTCAAGGAAGAGTTGTACGCTCCGGAAATTCGGTTTCTGGAGTTGAAATATTTTGACGGCGCCACCTGGTGGGATGACTGGGAGTTGACGCAGGGCAATTCGTTGCCGCAGTTGGTGCGAATCACGATCGGTTTTGAACCCGTGATCCCTGAGGACCAGGAACTGGACATCGTCGAAGATGATTTTATGGAAGACGAGGACGACATCGATCCGTTGCCCCCTGATCGGTATTCGATCCTGGTGCGACCCGAGCAGGCAGATGTCTTTTTTGGCTCGCGGATGTCGCGTGAAGCCTCGTCGTTTACGGAAGGTCTATAAGTCGCAGATATGACCGCGCAGGCCCACACAATGAGTGCACAGGCCCAGACAGCGAATGCACTGGCCCAGGCAACTCGGCGAACCCGGCCACGCGAGTCGATGACAGAAGTCTGTCGTCGCCGCGTTGGCGCGCGTTATCGTTCGCGCGGGTTGGTGTTGCCGGTGGTGCTGGTGGTGTTGCTCTTGCTGGCGCTTCTGTCTGCAAGTTATGCGTTTCACGTGCAAGCCGACCATTCGGCTGGCATGGCGATGTCGCAGCGGTTGCAGTGTCGGCTGGCGGCTGAAGCGGGCGTGCAGGCGGTGAAGCACCTGTTGCGGACGGAGCGCGACAACCCGCAGGCTTGGTACAGCAACCCGGCGCGGTTCGATCAGGCGCTCGTGTGGAGCCCGAAAGCCACGGAAGAAACAATTGGCAAAGGCGAACTGACGGAAGAGACGAACGATCGCATCGCCTATCGATTCAGCATTGTCGCCGACAACCCGCTCGACGATGAAGAGCTGGTGCGGTACGGCGTTACCGATGAATCGGCAAAACTCAACATCAATTTCGCGACCGAAGAACAACTGTTGAAGTTGATTGCGCCGTTGATCACCGACGGCAGGGAGCCTTTGGAACTGGTGCACGCGATTCTGGACTGGCGCGATCCCGATGATGAGGCGCGAGAGTTTGGCGCGGAGAGTCTGTATTACGGATCGCTTCCCACACCGCACCGTGCCAAGAACGCGCCGTTTGAGACGGTTGAAGAATTGCTGATGGTCAAGGGGATGACCGGTCAGTTGCTTTACGGTGAAGACTACGATCGCAATGGTTTGCTCACGCCCAACGAAGACGACGGCGAGACATCGTTTCCGATGGACAATGCCGACGGTTTCCTCGAACGCGGTCTGCTGCCATACATCACCGTGTACACCCACGATTTCAACGTCAGCAACGACAACAAGCCGCGTATCTACATGTTCACCGAAGCGGCGAAGATTCGCCCGCGGTTGGAGGAAGTATTCGGCGATCAGAAGATCGTGGATTTTCTGCTGGGGGCGACGCGGGAGCGCGGGACATCGAAGACGTATACCTTGGCGCTTTATCTGGAAGACCGAACGATCGACAACATCCTGCAGTCGTCGCCCTTGCGCGGTCCGGCGATCGCAAAACTTTTTGACTATTGCACGCTCAACCAAGCGCCCGAGCAGTACGGTTTGATCAATATCAACACCGCCCCCGCGCGGGTCTTGGGTTGCATCAAGGATCTTCCGCCCGAGGCCATTCCGCTGATTATTCAGAAGCGGGCGACGCTGACCGGTCCGATCAAGTCCACGATCGGCTGGCTTTTAACGGAACAGATTCTCGATACGCATACGTTTTCAAAGGTAGAAAATCAGATCACCGCCAGGGGGCGGCAGTTTTCGATCGAGTCCATTGGGTTCGCCGATCACGTGGGTGTTTTCTCGCGCTTGCAGGAAATCGTCGACATGCGGGGGCCTTTGGCTCAAGTCGTTTATCACCGAGACCTCACGCGATTGGGACTGGCATATCCGGTTCGTGGTCGTGAAGGAGAGCGACGCCTTGTCATTTCGGAAGAATGATCGAGCCATATTGGCCGTCGATTGGGATGCGCGCTACATCCGTTTCGTGCACGCCAAAGTGCGCAAGGGTAAGGTGCGCATCGACCGTTTGTTCAGTGTGGATGTGCCCGACGAGTTCGACGTGTCCAATGCCGAACAGCTTGGCGGGATGATTCGTGATGTCCTCAAGCAGCAGAAGATCCGCACCGATCGCGTGATCCTCGACGTGCCCCGCGACAAAGCCCTGCTGACGACGTTGAAGCTTCCGCTGTCCGATCCGAACGAACTGCCTGCGATGGTGGAGTTTCAGATCGGCAAGGAGATTCCGTTCCCGCTCAGCCAGGCGGTGGTTGACTTTGCGATGCCCGAATCGTCGTCGGGCGGTCCGGCTGACGTGTTGGTGGGGACCGTTCGGCGCGAAGTGGTCGAGTACTACCAAAAGACCTGTGAGCATGCCGGGTTGAAGTTGGCTCGATTGGGACTGCGACCTTACGCGAACAAGGAAGCGATTCACGGGTTGTTCGGAGCCGGTCGTTTCGAGTGTGTGGTGATGGTTGATGTCGGACCGCGCCTCACCGAAATCGACGTCGTGATGAATGGGAAGCTTTCGTTCTCGCGGGCTGGCTCGGTGTCGATCCCCAAACCCGTTGCGCCCGGTAGCGACCAGTTGCAAGCCGACTCGGCGATCATGTCGACGGACGACTCCGCGGATTCGGCCATCATTCAGTTCCCAAACTCGGGGACATCGACTGGAACGTCCGACGTTGATCGGGTGGTTGGCGCACTCGTCGTGGAAGTGACGCGTACGATTGAAGCGTTTCGATCGTCGACGCCCGGTGTCAACGTGGACATGATTGTCGTCGGTGGCAGCGTGGGCATGGAAGAGCAGGTGGCCCGGGCGCTCGGTGAACGTTATCCGGCGACCGTAGAAATCTACAACCCAGCCGCCCAATTCAATTGGCCGGAAGAGAAAGGCGCGGAGGCGCGGGCGTTCTCAGCCGCCCTTGGTTTGGTCACTGCCCACGCGGGCGATGCGCAGTTTGATTTTGATTTTCTGCATCCGAAGCGGACGGTGACGGCGACGGAGCGCCGGTTGAAGAAGGCACCGGTGTTTGCGGTTGCGGCGTTGGTTGTGGTGTCGCTGCTCGGGGGATTGTACTGGAAGGTGATCATGCCCAAGCGGCAGGCGCTGAGTGATCTTCATGCGCAGATCGATGAATACGAAGACCGCATCAGCGATTTGGAAAAGATTCAGGAAAAGCGCATTGCGATTGCGGACGCGTTTGACAAGGACCAGGTGATCTGGCTTGACGAACTCAACCGCATGTCGGACCTGCTGCCTTCGAGCCAGCAAATGCTGTTGAAGTTGATTGACATGGACGCCAAGAACACGGAGATCACCTTGAAGTTGGAGGCGAGCAACCGTCAGACCGTGTTGGACACCGTTGAGCGAATCGACGCATTTAGAATTCGAGGTGAGGATAGCGTGTACTTCAATGCCGTCGCCGGCCGCATGACCGAATCGGGATCCAAGGAACAGTATCCGACGTCGGGATCGATCAATGTTGTGATTGAAGGCAAGGTCAAAGAGAAGTGATTTTGCAGTTTATTCTTGAAGCGGCGGTTGGCACGCCTGCTTCCTGTAGAGTTTGAGGATCTATGAACCAGCGCGAAAAACGATTGCTGATCGCCTTCATGTCGGTGGCTGTGATTGGCTTGGCTGCGAAATATGCCAAACCGGTCTTGATCGATCCGTTGCTCAATTCGCCGCAACAGGTTCGCATTGCCCAGCGTCAGTTGGATGATGTGGCTGAAGAACATGACGAATTGGAAGCGAAGCTGCGCGACAAATACATCAGCTATGTTGAGCGGACCAAGACCACCAACCCCGACGATGCACGTGACGATCTCTACGATTGCATCAGCGGTCTGGTGCGTGACGCCAAGCTGCGCCAGCCGGTGATCACGCCGAAGGATCCCCGGCCCATCGAGAAACGTTCCAACGTATACACGATTCAGATTTCGATGTCGGCGATTGGATCGTTTCGACAGAGCATCGACTTCGTCCGGATGTTTTATCGCATCCCGTACATCGCTCGGTTTAACTCGTTGAAGTTGGAACCGACGTCGGCCCGGCAGCGACGGGGGCATGATGAGGTGAAGTTGACGGGAGAGATTGAAGTGCTTGTCCTGCCGGACGAAAAGTCACTCGATCTCAAGATTGGCAAGCAGCCCGACTTCATCAAGAAGTTCTCGATCAAACAGTTGACGCAGTTGAAGAATTGGAAGCCGTTTACGCCGTACCAGAAACCGACGCCGCCTTCTCCTAAAGACAAAATAAAGAAGAGTACACCGACTCCCCCACCGCCTCCTCCTAAACCCCCAGGGCCGCCCGAATGGCCCGATGCGTCTGAGTGGATGCTCAAGATGGTGTTGCGCTATGGCGTGGACGAAGTGCGACTCGCGAACATTGCCGACGACTCCACGATGCATGTCGCGGTTGGCGAGGAATTCGACGGCGGTACGCTGGTGCTGGTGACGGCGCTGGGCGTCGTGAATCTGAAAGAGGACTACGGGTATTACGTTTATCCGTTGGGGCAGTATGTTTCAGATGCGATTCCGCTGGGTGATGCCGACGATTGGCCGGAAATCCAGGTGGCGATGCTGCAGTACTTCGATGAAGAGGATCGACGCATCGCCATCGAGGAAGCGGAACGTGATGCCCAGGCGGCCAAACGCCGCGCGATGGGCATCGTAGATGACGATGCCGAAGATGAGTTCGTCGGTCCGCCGGATGAAGAGGCTGACGACGATGCCGATGAGGCGACATCCAATGGCATGAGCGTCGAGGACGTTTTGGCGCAAATGGGACTTGATATTGAAGCGCCGGATGGTGGAAGTAACGGCGTGGAATCTGATGAGGATTCGCCTGACGTTGTCGATCAGGACACGACGTCGACGGGTTTGGCGGAAGAATCCGAGGCCGATGTGCAGCCGCCATCGCCTGGCGGTGTAAAAACAAAAGCCGGCAGCAATGGATCGAATGACATCAAAGGGCGTCGTCGAACGCCGCGATCATTTCGATCAAGAAGTACCCCAGGTCCTAAGCCCAAGGCATCGGACAACAGGCCTGCGACTCCGGATAAATCGATTGGCAATTCGGACGAGGATACACCGGTTCGACCCAGATCGAATTCGAATGCCCGGGGCGCATCTGGTGCTGGGAAAGCAAAACCGAAACAAACTGACCCGCAGTAATGACATGGGATCAATGCGATGCTAATTCAGATTAATCGATCAAATCAGGTTTCACCCGATGCGCCGTTGGTCAGTTCCAACCGGCCAGGTCGCCTGTCCGCATTTGGCACGAGCCATGTACTTCGCAACCTGTGTTGCGCTCTGGTGGCCTTCGCTGCGCTCGCAGTGTCACCAAGTGGCACCAAGGCGAACGGCGAAGAAACGTCGGACGAAATCCTGGCCAAGATTCAAAAGCTCGCCGACCAGGAAGTGACCGAAGCACAGATCCGAGAACTCGATGCGCTTTGGGTCAAGTGGGAAAAAGCGATGGAGCGCGAAGGTCGCGAGGACCAGAAGGCTGCCAAGGTCAGTGAAGCGCTTCGTGGTGGCAAAGAGCAGACCAAAGATTCAAAAGCAAAGGCTCCGAAGACCAACGACACGAAGACACGAGCCCGCCGAGTCCAGACCAAGCCCAACAACGCGAAAACCGAAGCCAACAAGGACGACGACAAAGATCCGAAAAAGACGCGCACGACTGGCAACAAGCGGCCGACGCGACGATCACCCACATCCCGACGCGCCAGCAGCCGCGACAAAAAAGACGACGATGACAAGAGCAAGACCACGTCAAAGACCTCGGGTCGTCGGGGTCGGCGCCCAAGTTCGTCGCGCAGTCGCAATGCCAAGAAAGAGGAAGCCAAGAAGACCGGTGTTGAACTGCGGCCGGAAATCAATGTTGACGCTGAAAACTATTTGAAGCCTTACGACCAGCGGACGTATCAGTTCAGCATCGATGGCACCTATGCGGACTTGATGGAATCATTTTCGCGGATGTCGGGGTTGCCGCTCATGGGGCAGGCGCCGGCTGGTGATGTGAAGTTCATCAGTTCCGAGAAGATGGACTTCAAATCGGCGATGGGACGCATCGGCATGCTCCTGTTTCGGCATCCGGACGACATGTATTGGATCTGGCTAGACGAGTCTGGAACGTCGCCGGTGTTGCAGTTGATTTCGGTTAAGGATGGTGTGCGGCCGCTTCCGCTCGAACGCATCTTCCCGACGGTGGAAGAGTATCGCGCAAGTGGTCTTGAAGACAACGAGATGGCGATGCTGGTCTACACGCCCGAGTCGGGTTCGGTGGCCGACCTGGAACCGCTTCGTGACTTCATGCCCGACTATGTGCGCATCGCGCAGGTCCCAGACAAGAACCAGATGAATGTGTTCGGACTGGTGCGCGACATCAACAAGTACTTGGAACTCATTGACAAGTTCAACAGTGAGCCAGCCGATCCGCGCGAGGTTCGCATTCTGGAGATTGAACACATATTGCCCTCGGAAGCGCTCGAGTCGCTGAGGCTTCTCGTGGATGGTTTTGACGCACCCAAGGGGGCGTCGGCGCGAAAGCGCCGGGGAAATCAACCAAGCGTCGCCGAAGCGGAGGCAGAAGGAATCATCGCGATTCCCAACGATGATCTTGGGACGCTGCTCCTCTATGCGATGCCCAAGAAGATCGAAGAGGTCAGAAAGTTCCTGGTCTTTGTCGATGTCGATCCCGAGGAGCCTGAATTCGAGCCGGTCATCGTGGAAGTGAACCACGCCAAGTCTGCCGATGTCTTGACGATGGTCCAGACGATGTTGTCCACCGATGTCAGCACCTCGCCCAAGCCCAAGAAAACAACAAAGTCGAAACGCGGTCGCAAAACCAAAGCCACACCCCGCCGATCCGCGACCGGTGACACGGCATCGCTCGACGAGTTGACGATGATCGATTGGCCGGCGATGAACAGCATCATCATGAAGGGGACCGAGGAGCGGATTGAGGAAGCCCGCGCCCTGGTCGAGCGGTTCGATGTGCCCGACGACACGGTGACGGAGTTCGTCGAAGTCGACCAGCGCGACCCGGTCGAGTTGGTGGCGTTGATCAACGAGTTGTTCAGCGCCCAGCAGGAAGACGGCGTGACTTGCACGGTGGACAACGAAGGCGAGTCGATCGTTCTGGTCGGCAAACCTGAAACTGTGGCGAAAGCCCGCGACCTCATCGCCCAGCTGGATGTCGAGTCGGACGAAGAGCCCGATGACATCTTCAGTTACAAGCTGCAAAACACGACGCCGTCATCGTTGATCGCGATCCTGACGCAGTGGGACAGCGAAACGCCAGCGTCAACGCCGGCCAAGTCGAAAACCAGCAAAAGGCGTCCGCGCCGTCGCAGCACGACGAAGAGCAATCGGTTCCAAGCCGACGACACCACCAACACCCTCTTCGTCTTTTGCAATCAGACCGATTGGGACGAGAAGTATCGACCCATGATCGTCAAGCTCGACAACGAGTTCAATGTTCAAACCGAGTACGACGTGATCTCGCTGAATTACCTCGAAACGTCGAACGCCATCAACATCCTGGAGTCCAAGTTTGATGGGACGCAGGGTGGTGGAGCGCCGTCGTTTCTGGAATCGCCGCAAGGCATCATGGTGTTCGACGCGTCGGACACGCAGTTGGCGATCATGAAGCACATCCTGGCGGCTGTCGATGTCGATCCGATCAAGGTCGGCGCGTTGGTACGCAAGACGTTTACGCTGGAGTTCGTGACAGCCGACGAAATCATTCCGATGCTGGAAGCGATGGTGGAGACGGGTGGTATTTCAGCGCCGCCGGTT
This sequence comes from Phycisphaerae bacterium, assembly GCA_030429365.1. GTDB lineage: Bacteria > Planctomycetota > Phycisphaerae > UBA1845 > UBA1845 > UBA1845. The sequence goes on along the minus strand of JAUIEW010000024.1, from coordinate 20,135 downwards.
GCGACGAAAGGAAAGCGAAAGGCAAGAACCAAGACACCGACTTCAACGTCGTCGGTTCAGTTTGTCGATTTCGGTAATCGGCTTTACGTGACAGCCCCGCCGCAAAAAATGGAGATGATCGAGCAGCTCATCACCGAGTTCGACAGCAATGCAGATGAGACTGCGATTCGTTCGTACGAATTCGAGCCGGGCACCAATGTGGTTGAGCTGTCGCAGACGTTGTCGCAGTTTTTCCCGAACAACAGTCGCATCGTCAGTTCGTTGAATCCGGCCAAGCCGACCGGCAAGAAGCGCCGCGGCACCAAGCCGGTGACGAAGGTGGCTTCGCGCGGCGACGCTGAGATCATGTTTGTCCCGCAGGCGGCGACGCGCAAAATTTTCATCTCCGCCCCGGTGGACATGTTCGACGAGATCGAAGACGCGATTGACTTGTTGCGGCCCGACGTTGAAGGTCCGAACTTTGCGGTCGAGTTTATCCCGATCGATCAGTGCGATCCGGAGGTCATCGTCGATGTGGTCGGCCCCATCATCGAACTGCGCAAGAAATCGTACATCCTCAGCGGTGAACTGCCCGAATCGACGGAGAAAGATGCGGATATTTCGCTGACGGCTGACCCGGGTGCGAATCGGATTGTCTACGCTGGCCCGCGTTTGTTGATCGACGATCTCAAGACGCTGATCACCGAGGTGCAGAAAGGCCAGTGCAGTGACGACGTGGTTCGCCGCGTTCCGCTGATCAAGTCGCCAGCCGACGAGATGGCGTTGGCGATCAACGCGATGATTACCGGTTCGCCGGCTCCCAGCGCGGTGGCGCCGAAGAAACGCGGCAAGAACGCGAAGCGCGGGGGCAAGGATAATTCGACGGTGCTGAAGACCACGGGTGTGGTGACGGTGGTGGCGGCGCCTGGTGGCGATGCCCTCGTCGTCAAAGGGCCCAGTGACGAAGTCGACAAGGTCGAGAAGTGGATTCGCGATCTCGACACTGACGCAAGCATGGGTCTTCAGATGAAGATCTACAAGATGACGACCAAGGATGTCGAGGAATTCGCGGATGAGATCATGACGGTGATCGATTCGGGTGCTGCGAAAGCCAAGAAATCCAGCGAAGATGATTTGTGGGGCGACATCAGCTTTGGCGGCCCGCGTCGCGGTGGAAACATCAGCCTGGTGACCAACTACTTCACCAACGAGATGATCGTATGGGCGTCACCGCAGGACCTGGCGAAGATTGACGCGCTTTATGACGTGTATGAGTCGGGCGAGGTCGAAGTCGTTGAGGAAATGCCCAGCGAGTTGGTCGAGCTCAAGCACGTCGATCCGTTCGACGCCATGTACACGCTGGAAGAGTTGATCGATGCCCTCTGGAGCAAGAACGCCCCGAAGGTGGATTACATTCCGTTCTCGCAGATGCTCGTCATCAAGAGTCGGAACATGGATGAGGACCTGCCCCGCGTGAAGAAGTTGCTCACTGACTTCGTGGACCTCCCGGGCAAGGCCAGCGAGTCCAAGACGACGGTGAAAGCGGTTAAGGACAGGCCGGCGAATCTGGTGGCGGCGATGCTGCTCGAGCGTCTTGGCGACCTCGATGTCGAGATCGAAGGGTTTGAGACGCAAAAGGGCGGATCGCGCCTGAAGCGCTTGACCGCGGACGATTCAACCAGTCCTTGCGTCGTGCCATCCTCGATGTTCCGCGCCCTTGAAGCGGTGCAGATGGAAGTCATCGGTCAGACCGCGCCCGATGAGGCGGGCGGCGATGACGAACCCGCCCCTTCAGAAAGCGATAGTGCATCAAGCGACGGTGCATCCGAAGATACCGTCAAAGCCGATGCGATCGCCCGCATGCTGAAAGAGCGTTTGGAGGCTCAAGCCGGTGACGACAAAGATGCAACGTCGGCGAATGCCACAAAAGACGGCGATGCCAATACCGAAGAGGCGTCGAAGGTGCGCATCTATGTCGATCCCATTACCAATTCGATTCGCGTCAGCGGTCCGCCCAAGTTGGTCAGCGACGTTGAATATGAAATCAAGAAGATCATGGAGGAGTTGGATCAGCTTCCGCAGCTCCCTGATATTCGTGTGTGGCAGTTGCAGCACGTCGATCCGAATGTTGCCGCGCAGGTGTTGGAGTCGATGTTTAACGCGAGCAATCGTTCGCAAGCTCAGGCGCAGGCACGTGCCAACGCAAGGGGTCGCAACAACAACAACTTGCAACGCCAGATGCAACAAATGCAAGCCCAAATGCAAAAGCAGATGCAACAACAACTCCAGCAAATGCAGAAGTCGAATGAGGCTGGAGGCGGTGGAGAAAGTGACGGCAAAGACGACCGTCGTCGTGGCCGCGGCGAGGACGACGAGGACGACGATGAGAAAGAAAAGGGGACGACCCCTGGCGGGATCAGTGTATTCCCGTATCCCGCGCTGAATGCGATCATCATCAAAGCCCCGACCGAGTTGTATCCGGCCATCGAAGAATTGGTCGCGACGATCGATCGCAAGGGTGATTCCGACAGCGGTTACAAGTTCTTTAAGATCACCAACCAACTTGCGTCGGATGTGGAGACGCAACTCAAGCAGATTTTCGGTCTGGATCAACAACAGCAGTCGCGCCGGCCCAACACGCGGCAGACACGCGGTCGCAATCAAAACAACAACGCTGCCGCTGCGGCGGCTGAGCAAATGCGCGAAGCGATGGCCCTTTCAGCGTTGGTCGGTGCGGACGGCGGGATGATCAGTTCGACTGAGACGATCACCATCGCGAGCAACGACGTGACCAACACGATCATGGTTCGCGCACCCAAGCGCATTCTTGAGGTGGCCGAGGAGATCATCCAGAAGATCGAAGAGCAGGCACCAGAGGCCATCGAGACGCGGGAGTTTCGATTGGCCCACGCCGACGCCGAAGCGGTGGTCGGGCTTCTTGATCAACTTTTCGACTCCGGCAGCGGTAGCCTTAGCGAATATCATCCTGACAACATCGATGCGATCTTCAAAGCCGACGTGGCCAACAACACCGTGTACGTTCGCGCCAAGGTCAGTGCGTTTGAAAAGATCGACGAAGCGATCGCCAAGCTCGACGTCAAGCAGGACATTGGCAATCTGTTGACGATCGACGTGATCAACGGCGACGCCGAAGCCATCGCGGGGACGCTCGAAGCGATCTACGGCGTCGGCAAGGGAAAGGGGCGGTCGAAGAGCGCCAATGCCCAGATCGAGTTCGTGGCTGACTCAAGCAGCGGAAAGATCTTCGTTCGTGCTCCCGAAAGCCTTCACACCGAGATTCAAACGCGCGTGGCTGAGATCGACGTGCCGCAGACGGGTTTGGACATCAAGGTCTTTAAACTCAAGTACGCCAAAGCGCCGCAGGTGTTGGACCAGATGAACAAGATGGTCAACAAACTGTTGCAGCAATTGCGGGCCACCAACACCAAGATGAAGCTCGATCCGTTCAGTGCCGAAGCCGACCAGCGCTCCAATTCGCTGGTGGTCATGGGCGGACCGATCACGTTTGCGTTTGTGTCGCGCGTGCTCGCGGAGATTGACGTGGAAGCGGCTGCTCCGATGGAGATTCAGACGAAGGTCATCGCGCTTCACGATTCGGATGCCCGCGAAATCGCAGCGACGATCAATCGACTTTATGGCGGTCAACAGCCAGACGGTTTGGATCCGCCCAAAGCGGAGGCGAATGTCTCGACCAATACGGTGATCGTTCGCGGGACAGCCGGCCAGCTTGACAAGATCGACGCGGAAGTCATCAAGAAGCTCGACGAGTTTGCCGGTGGGCCTTCCGCGCCGGTGCAGAAGATCTACGCGATCAAGGAAGCCCGCGCGTCGAACGTTGCCGACATCATCAACAAGTCGCTTCGCGGGCGACGGCGCGGGGCAAACAACAACATCAGCGTCGTTGCCGACGATGAGCAGAACGTGTTGCTGATCTCGTCCACGCAGAAGGACTACGACGAATTGGTTCCGCTGATCGCCGAGCTCGACAAGGAGCCGGATACGCAGACGGGACTCGAAGTTCGCGTGTATCCGCTGAAGTTTGTCGAGCCGAACTCGGCCGTCCGGGCGGTGCAGAATACGTTCAAGGCGCCGCGTGGAGCAAAGCCGCAGGACGAAGTGAAGGTGAACTACATCTCCGGGACGAGCAGTCTCGTTGTCAGCGCCACACCGGAGAATCACGACAAAGTTTCGGACATGATCACAATGGTGGACACCGAATCCACCGTTCAACGCACCACGCACGTCATCGGTTTGAAGGAAGCCAATGCCGAGGAGTTGGCCGACAAGCTTTCGCAGATTATGGAGCGGACGCGTCGCCGTCGTCGTGACGATCAAGGGCTGACAATCGTGCCCGATCCGGGGACCAATTCGCTCTTGGTGTTTGCCAATGATTCGGAGTTGGCTGCGGTGCAGGAACTCGTGGAAACGCTGGACGTCCCGCAGAAATTCGAGCGCGAGGTCAAGTCGTTCAAGTTGGAATTCGCCGATGCGTGGTCGACGGCTGAGGCGCTCAATCAGCTGTTTGGGCAGGCGAGTCGAAATCGCCGGGCGAGTCCCCGCGATCAGATCAAAGTTGTTCCCGCGTGGGGTTCCAACTCGGTGATTGTCGCCGGTTCGCCGGAGCGTCTCGCGGAGATCGGTGAGTTTCTTGCCGGTTACGATCAAAAGGGAACGGGGACCCGCGACGTCAAGGTTGTGCAGATCAAGTACGCCGATGCGGGCGAGGTGGCTCGGGCGCTTCAGGACATTTTTGTCCGGCGCGGTCGCAACGTTCGTGGTCAGGAAACGATCAGCGTCACCGCGCCATCCGGTTCGGATGCGATTCTCATCAAAGCCAGCGAGGAAGAGTTTGCCGAGATCAGCGCGGTCATCGATCAGCTTGATGTGTTGCCGGATGACACCGATCGTTCGGTGCGCACGTTCCAACTCGAATACACCAATGCCGACGAGATGCAGACGATCATCGAAGACTACCTGCGCAAGCCAGGCAACAATCGCGGGCGGCGCGGGCGCGGTGGAGATGAACTGCTTGGCAACATTCGCGTCAGCATTGTGAACTCCAACAATTCGCTGGTGGTCACCGGTGATGAAGATGGACTCGAACGGGTCGCTTCGCTGATCGCAAAGATCGACGTCGAAACCGATGCGGAGTCGGGTCCGCAGATCATCAAGCTTGAACGGGCGATCGCGAGCGAAGTCGAACCGACGCTTTCGCAGATTTTTGTTGAAAATGCGAGTCGCGGCGGGCGGAACAATCGTCGTGGCAGCAGTGGTTCAAGCATGCCGCCGGTGATCGTCGCCAACGACGTGACCAACTCGCTGATCGTGCGGGCCAACCCGGGCGACTTTGCCCAGATTGAACGTCTCGCCCACGAACTGGACTCGGAAGAAGCCGAGGGCGAACGCGTCAAGTTGATTCAGCTTTCGTCGGCGTTTCGGGCGGATGACATCGCTTCAACCCTCGAGGCAACACTGGCAGCGGCGATGCAGCCGCGTGGTCAGTCTGGCAGAGGCGGACGGCGCGGCGGACGAGGCGGTCGCAACAGCGGCAGTTTGTCGGTCGAACCGATCTCGTCGAGTAACTCGCTGCTGATCGCAGGTGATGCGAAGGAGTTGGAGTTGGCTGAGGTGATCGTCGCTCAGATTCAGCAGCAAGGACCGGCTGGCGGAAAAAAGACGCTGATTTTGACGCCGGACAAAATGGATCCTGAAGATTTTAAGCGTGTCATTGAAGGCATGATCGAGCAGAATAACTCACAAGGTTCAAGGCGTTCGTCGCGGCGTGGGCGGCGGCGATAAGTTTCTGTCAGACATTCGGATAACTGTCGTGCGCCCGCGAGGGGCTGGGGTTGTAATGCAACCCGAGTCTGCGACGATGGTTTGAAATCACAAGTCAACACCGGATGTGACTTGGCGACATGGAGGTTGCCGAAGCGCGTGCGGTGCGGATTCATAAAGGGTTGAGACGATGTTGAAGCGATCGATATTGGGATGGGTGCTGGCTGGTGCGGTGCTGTTACCGCAACCGTTGTTCGCCCAAAGGGCAGACGACGATGCCGATGGCAGACGTCAACCGGCTGGACGACGCAATGCCGGCGACACCAGAGCTGACGACGACGCCCGTGACAACGAAGACAATGCCGACGCGGGCAGCGAGCGCGCATCCAAAGACCCTGTCGATCTGAATCTCAGTGGCGCGGACGTCAAGGTCGAAGTGGTTGGCGACAACGTGGTCATCACCGCGGTCGAAGGCGATCTCGATATCATCGAAGAGTTGATGAATCGCCTCGACGGTGAATATCAGCCGCAGGGTTATCGCGTCATCAAGTTGCAGAGCAAGAATGCACAGAACATCGCCAGCGTTGTGCAGCAAGCCGCGACCAAACTGAATCCATCGCAACGTCCCGACGAAGAGATCAACGTTCAAACCATTGCCAGCAATATCCTGCTCGTGACCGGTCCGGAAGCCGAACTGGATCGGGTCGAGAGAATCGTGGCGCAACTCGATGAGCAGGATTCCGGGCTGCCCAATTTTGATTCGGTGACGTACGAACTTAAGCATATCAAGGCGATCGAAGCCGCTCCGAAGTTGGAGGAACTGGTCAATGCTCTGCGTCAGAAGCAAGGCGAGGATCCGGCCAGCCAGATCACGATCACGCCATTGGATGCGAGCAACTCGCTGTTTGTGATCGCGCCGTTGACCGAACATGAGAAGATTCGCGAATTGATCAATCGCCTCGATGTCGAACCGATGAAGGGGTTCGGCGATTTGACGCTGGTTCACTTCCCACTGCTCAACAGCAAAGCCACCGGCATGGTCGATGTGCTCGATAGTTTGCTCAAGACGGCTGACACGTCCGACGCGGTGCAGGAAACGATTCGTCGTCTGCGAATGATTCAGGCCACGCCCGACGGCAAGCAGGTCGAACTGCCGGTGCTCAATCTCGAACGCCAGATCAAACTGATCGCCGACGAAGAGTCGCAGGCGATCATCTGCGCGACGGCTGAGGAAAACATCGAACCGCTTGGCGAACTCATCAAGTTGCTCGACAGTGTACCATTGGCTGAAGAGCAGAACCTCCGCGTGTATCCGCTCGCCCATGCCGATGCGTCCGGAGTAAAGGAACTGCTCGACGAAATGTTTGACGCGGGTAAGGACCTTCCCAAACCGGCGCCGGGCAGTGAGACGACCGAAGCCGTTCCGACGAATGCCATTGGCCGATCGCTGGTTTACAACGTCGCGATTTCAGCCGACGCCCGCACGAACACGCTGGTGGTTGCCGGCCGGACGGAGCAACTGGTGCTTGTCGACGGTTTGATTCAAAAGCTCGACGTGCCCATGTCGGAGATCAAGTACCCGATCCGCCTCATCACGATGACGAACACTGACGCGACCCGCATCGGCAAGATCGTCGAAGACCTGTGGGAGAAGCGCATCGAGAACATGGAGAAACTCGAACTCGGCGAAGCCGCGCTGGCAAAGGAGAAGATTTTCCTTTCGACCGACATCCGCTCGAACTCGCTGATTGTTTCGGCGATCGCGGAGAATTTTGAGGAGATCAAGAAGATTGTCGAAACGCTGGACGGCGCGCCGGAGCGCTTCAGCGATCAGATTCGCATCATCAACTGCACGGTTGCGTCGGCGGGTGATTTGAAATCCAAGGTCGATGAGCTTTGGGAGCGAAAAGCCGAGCTTCGCGGAGAAGCTGATATCCCGCAGGATTCGCCGGTGGTCGTCGCCGATCAGCGCAGCAACTCGCTCGTGATCGCGTCGGGTCCGGATGACTTCGAAGAAATCAAGCGATTGGTTGAGCAGTTGGAAGCTCAGCCGCTCGCACCCATCGCCGAGATTCGCACGATTGAGCTGGCCAACAACGACGCGACGCAAATCGGCGATATGCTGAAGGAACTGTTCGAAGAACGTCTGCAGCAGCGGTTGGCTGAGGGGCAAAATGAAAACCCGTCGGATCGCGTGGCGATTGTCACGGAACCGGTGACCAACACCATTTTGGTAGCGTCGTCGAAGGATAACTTCGATGAGATGGCGCGGCTGATTAAGGCGCTCGACGTCGAACTCGATCCGGAAGGCGTGATCCGCGTGTTCCCGCTCGAAAACGCGCAAGCCGAAAACGTGTCGGAAAAGATCAACGAGCTATTTGAAGAGGGTTTGTACCTCGGTGCGGTTGGTGCGGAAAACGACATCATCGAGCAGCGTCAGAAGGTGTCGCTGGTCGCCGACTCGCGTTCCAACGCAGTGATCGCCAGTGCGTCGAAGACCAACCTGAGCATCATTGAGAAACTCATCACGCAGATGGACACCGATCGGGCTCCGCTGGTCAATGCCGACACGCGCATCTTCAAGCTCAAGAACGCCGACCCCGTCAAGGTCGGCAGCATGATGGATACGCTCTTTGAAGGCATGGAATCGAATTCCGACGGCGACTTCAAAGCCCCGACGATCGTCCCCGACGCGATGAGCAACACGCTGATCATGACCGGGTCGCGCGACGCGATCAAACGCTCCACCGAAATGCTCGAATCGCTTGACGTGCCCGTGTCGGCGAAGTCGGCGATCAAGGTTTACCCGCTTAACGAAGCGTCAGCCGTCAAACTGACCAGCAAGATTGAAAACATCTTTGAAGGCCGCCAGGAAGGCTCCGATGGCGAACGCACGCCCGTGTTCGTGATGGCCGACGAAGCCACCAACAGCATTGTGTGCAGTGCATCGCCCGAAGATCACAGCACGGTGGAGCACCTGCTCTCGTTGCTCGACGTTCGTTCGTCCATTAGCCGGCAGGTGCAGGTCTTCCCGCTCAAGCAGGCCAAAGCTGAACCGACGGCAACGTCGCTGGAAGCGTTGTTTGAATCGCAAGGTGAGAACACGGACGGCCGAGCCGACGTGATCGCGATCGAACCGGACACGCGGACGAATTCACTGGTTGTCTGGGCGTCGAGTTCGGAAATGTCGAATATCGCCGACGTCATCAAGAAGATGGACACGTCGGTTCCTGGTCCGGAAATGATGCTGCGAGTGATCACGCTCAAGCGGGCCTATGCAACCGAGTTGGCTGAGGTGTTAACGACCACGATTTACGGCGGCGAGCAGTCAGGCGGCGGAGGCGATGATGAAAAAGCCGTCATACTGAAGTTCATCGAGACGTTCCCCGATGGACAGCAAAAACTGCGCACGCTGATGCGGCAGGACATCACGATTGAACCAGACGAGCGCACGAATTCGCTGTTCGTTCTCGCGCCGGCTGCCAGCATGGACATGCTCGAAAGCATGATCCAGTCGATCGATCGCATCGATCCGATTCTCAGTGAAATCCGGATGTTCCCGCTGGCCAACGCCGACGCCGAGGAAGTTGTGGATGTGCTGACGACTCTGTTTGAAGAAGACACATCAAATGAAGGTCCTGAGACCCGCCTGGAGGTTGGTGGGGCTGCGACGACCGCATCGACTTCGGGAAGTGAAGCGCGGGCGCCGGGTCAGCGACTGAAGTTTACAGCCAACCGTCGCACCAACTCGGTCATCGCTGCTGGCGCGGAAGCCGACTTGAATATGGTCGAAGACCTGATTCGTCAGTTGGACGGTCAGGATGTCGACGAGCGTATTCGCCACGTCTACGAAGCCAAGTACGTGCCCGCGACGGACATTGTCACAGCTCTGAAGGAATACTTCGACGCGGAGAATGAACTGCTCGGCGATCTCGATGATGAGACGGCTGTCCTGCGTCGGGCCGAGCGTCATGTGACGGTCGTTGCGGATGAAGACAGCAACACGGTGCTGCTCGGTGTGAGCCCGCGTTACTATCAGCGGACCATGGAGATGTTGTATTCGGTCGATAGGCCGCCTCCCCAGGTGGTCATCGAAGTGTTGATTGCGGAAGTCGCGCTCGACGACTCGCTCGAATTCGGCATGGAATTCGCCCTTCAGGACCTCTCGTTCAGCAAGAATGCGACGGTCGGCGCGAACGGGATCGTGAAAGGTAAGAACTTTGACTTCGTCGGTGGAACGGACGTGGGAGCCGCTGGTTCGGCGGGCTCGTTCGGCGGATTCACCTTCGCGATTACCGGAGCTGACTTCAACTTCCTGCTTCGGGCGCTGCAATCCGATGGTAGTTTGGAAGTGCTCAGTGCGCCGACGATCGTCGTGTCGAACAACCAGGAAGGTAACATCACGATTGGCGACAACGTGCCATTCCTCCGCGGTTCGCAGGTCAGCGACAACGGGCAGGTCAGTTCGCAGGTTGAATACGAGGACGTCGGTATCATCGTGGACGTGACGCCGCACATTAACCCGGACGGCTACGTCAACATGCTGATCAAGCCGGAGATTTCATCGTTGAATCCGGGTAGCAACGTTCAGATTTCAGAGGGCGTCAGTGCGCCGACGTTTACGAATCGCTCGGCTGAGACGACGGTGACGGTCAAGGACGGTGAGACCATCGTGATCGGTGGTTTGATTCAGACCCAGGAAGACGAACGCGAGACGAAGGTTCCCGTGCTTGGCGATCTTCCCGGTGTCGGCAACCTGTTTCGGGCGACCAGCAGCACACGACGTCGGACGGAATTGCTGATCCTCCTGACGGTGAACGTGGTTCGCAACGAGGTCGAAGCGTTCGAGCAGTCCAAGCGTTTGCGTGATCAAAGTGGATTCATGCCCAAGCGCATCCAGCGCAACAAGCTGATGCAGGGCCTGCGGATTCTGCCCGATGACGAAGCGCTGCAGAATGTCCCGCCGTATCGCGAGATCGAGTCGCCGGATGCGTTGCAACCGATCGTGCCGCAAACGCAGCCGATCAGTCAGCCGCGTCCCGATACCTACGGCCCGAAGCGTCCCACGCCACCGAAGAGCATGAATCAGAAGACGGCGGCGGGTGTTTATGGCCCACCGCGTCCCGGGATGACGGCCTCGATGAGGTCGCGGCAGGCTTCGTATGTGCCGGTCACGGCGGTCGATTCGAGTCAGAATGCGAGCTACGTCGGAGTATCTGATACTCAGCCCGTGGCTCCGGTGATGCAGTCGATGTCGCCGGTTCCAGTCGCTCATCAGTCGGTTCCCGCGCATCGTCTAACGCGTACGCAACCGGTGTCGACGCAGCCAGCCGACCGCTCAAGATCAAGCGAACCGTTGATTTTGGAAATGGTGGAGGTTCAGTAGTTTGTCCATGTTGCGATTTGTGGTGTGTGCGTGCGTTGGGTTTGGCGCAGTCTTGGGTGGTTGCAACGATCCGGCGTGGACGTTTGACCAGTCGGGGGCGCGTGCGCGGGGTACGGACATTTACAAAGTCGTGTGCTTCTACCCGCCGAACATGTGGCGCAGTTTCGATGAAGCTGGCGATCGCAACATCGAAGGATTCACCTTTATTCTATACCTGATTTCGTCCGAGACTGAACGCGGTGCGCTCGTTGATGGAACCATTGACGTGCAGATTTTCACGGTTGATACGGTCGATGGATTCCAGACGAGCCGCGTGTTGGCTTACGAATGGAGTCGCAGCACCGCCGAATTACCGGAACGCAATCCGACGAAACTCGGACACGGATACCAGCCATCGGTCGACTGGGATACGCTCGACCTGTTCAACCGGGACATCGAAGTGCTGGTGCGCTACATTGCCCCGGACGGGTCGATCATCCCCAGTCGAACGGCTTCACTGAAAGTCCCACCCCGCAAGCTGTAATTCATGATCGCCATTGAAACGTGTGCCACTGCTCTGTGAGCAGTGTTTGCGCGCGATAGGGTTTGAAACGATGGCACTGCTCACAGAGTAGTGGCACATTTGTTGCGCCTCGAAAGTTTTGACTCATCTACCCACTGCGCAAGAAAAAAGCTTCCCGCGTTGACGGGAAGCGTGTTGGTTTGTTCTTGTTGTTGACCGCGATCTCGTTACGGTGAGAAGCTGCTGCCGCAACCGCAGGTGCTGGTGGCGTTGGGGTTGTTGAACACGAACCCTCGGCCCATCATTTCGTCGCGAAAATCGATGGCGACGCCGTTGAGGTACAGATAGCTGCGCGGGTCGCAAACGATCTTGATACCTTCCTGCTCGAAGACTTCATCCTCGGAATTGCTTTGATCCGTCAGGTCGAGCGTGTAGTTGAAACCGCTGCATCCGCCACCCTTGACGCCAACGCGCAGGAACAATTCCTCGACCGGTTCTTCGCCCTCGGCGTGTTCCGTCTTGAGGCGCTCCAATTGTTGCGTCACGATGGTGTTGACTTCTCTTGCGGCGGCTGCGCTCAATGAGATACCCATATTCTGTACCTTTCAATTCCCTTGGATGAACAACACTGGCGGATTTGGGCGTTTGGCGGCCCCTAGTCCGTCGGTGGATATTAGTCTCGACCTTCAAAGTCTTCAACGGACAGATGGGGCCCGAAAGCCAGTCGAGATTCCGGATATTCACGCCTCCTGCACGCGCGTCGTCTGTCAAAAAATCAGGCCCGGCGGGGTGGGCCGGGCCTTGGGGGGTTACCGATCCATGGGGGATGGACCAGTAAGTGGGTCAAAATGAGGTTGAAGCCCGCAGAATCCCGTTATCCGGGCCGCGATCGCTTCGATTTAAGCCGCCTGCAAGCCTCCGATCATTGTCGGGTTTGTGAATTCTCGCACAACCTGATGCGTCATCCATCCAGACCACGTCCACATCGGCTTTGGTCAAAGCGACGAGACATAATAGCAAGGACTGAGTTACGAAATCAAAAGGTGGTGCCCAATCAAACCGTGGTGCTCAGAATGGCCGTACTTCAGTACGGCGTGGCCCTAGTTCAACGGCGACTCGAAGCGCTGATCCACGAGCGATGAAGCGGTCCGCACCGCTGGGTTCCAAATCGCTTCGATAACGAACCGATTCTGGTCAGTCTGGCCGGCAATGTCAAGTCGCAATTCACACGGCGGTCCGGAGATAAACACCCTCCATCGCCCTCCAATGCCGGATTCGCAACCGAACCATCGCCACGCCGGGCTGTTCTTCACACCGTTCGTATCCCCAGGATGTCTGCATTGCAGTGTCTCTGAAAACGGCCGTCAATTTCCGGAGAATCGACTGCAAAAAGGGAATCAATCGTTGTTCACCTTCTGCCGATGAATTACTATTGATCATAGTAGTATGCGGTGCGATCGCCGGAACATTGGCGATTGGTCATCCAAGCCGGTCATGGGGCCATTCTGAAGCGCTTCGCGCGAAAGTTGGCCGGCCCTGCGGGCTACGCGTTATGATTCAAATAGACAGTCCTTCCTTTTGGAGAATTGGCATGCGTCGATCAATGGTGATGACGGTTGCGGTTTTGCTGGTTGGCGCCTTGCACGCAGGTGCGCAAACAACCACCACAAAATCCGATGGGTCCAAGACACGTCAAACGAAGGAAGGTCAGAAGTCGCCCGTTGCGAATCGATATTCCGTCAACAATCCGTTGCTGCCCGGTTCACGTCGAAACTTCGATGGCTCGCGCGAAGTAAGGCGACGCATTGCGCCAGCCGTCGCCACACTCAACAAACGTGTCGATTCGGTTGATTGGGATGACACCCCGCTGGAATCCGTCATCGAATGGCTGCGCGAGCAGGGGCCCAAGACGAATGTGATTGTCGTCTGGCGAGCGCTGGAGGCTCAGGGGATCGACGCGGACACGCCGGTGACGCTGAAGTTTCGCGATGCGCGCGTTGGCCAGATCCTTGATGAAGCGCTGAACCAAGTGGCCGATGGCGCCGAACTTCGATTTCGCGGTTCGGGCAACACCATCAAGATTTCCACCCGCGATGATTTCAATCGCAAGCTATATGTTCGCGCCTATGACGTGAGCGACCTGATTTTCCAGGTGCCTGACTTCAAGGGACCGAGTGTTGACGTCACCGGCGGTGGTGGTGGCGGTGGTTCAGGCGGTGGAGCCGGTGGCGGTGGCGGTGGCTTCGGCGGTGGTGGAGGTGGTGTCGGTGGAGGCATCGGCGGAGCGGGTGGCGGCGGCGCTGGTGGTGGATTCGGTGGGGCTGGCGGCGGAATCGGTGGCGGTTTTGGCGGTGGGTTTGGTTCTCAACCGCCGTTTAGCGATAGCGGTGATTCGGAAGGCGAAGACGAAGAAGGCAAGTCGCTGGAAGAGCGCATGGAAGACATCGTCGACTTGATTCGCAACACCATTGAGCCGGAAGGTTGGGCGGAAGGCGAATACGGCGGCGGAAAGAACACGATCCGCGCCTGGAATCGGTTGCTTGTTGTCCGGGCGCCGATCGAGGTTCACGAACTGATCGGTGGGCCATTCGTGACCGACGACGACTAACAAAACCACTCAGCGCCGATCGGGTCGCTGAGACAAGCATTCATACCAAACATTTCAATACGAATTGCGCGGTCATACACTAACGGTGTATGACCGCTTCGCATTTAGCCAACCAAAACTACAACCCGCCGCGCTTCAAGTGGACGAAGCGCATTGCGCTCTTGTCGCTGGTGGTGGTGCTAGTGGTTGTCGGTTTGGTGATCGTTGCGACAAGTGTCGCTCAGCGACGGCTTGATGCTTTGGTAGCGTCGTACCGAGCGGCAGGTGAGCCGGTATACGTCGAGGACTTCAACAAACACAAAGACATCGCCAACGACAAGAACGCGGCAATGTATTATCAGCAAGCCGAGCGAGCCTATGTTGAACCGGGCGGTAACTTCTCGAAATATGATATCAACGATCTTCAACGTGCGATGGTCAAAGGGATGTATGAACGTTTCGCACCCGAAGTCGATCAATTCATTGAAGCGAACGGCGCAACCATCGCGTTGATCCAGAAAGGTGCGCAATGCGACGACGTTGAGTGGGCGCATTTCTATTCGAGGCCCTTGTTCAATGGAATGTTGTCCAAACTCAGTGCGCCGAGAAATCATGCAAAGTTACTGGCAATTGCTGCCGAGCGTACCCACTTGGACCGGCGCGACGGTGAAGCCGTTGACTTGCTGATCTTAGAGCGACGATTGAGTCGCGATCGCAGCGCCGGTCCGGCCTGCTTGATGCGGCATATGGTTACTTTGTCAGTGGCCTCGTTGAATTGTGAGACCATTGAGCACATTGCACATGAATTGACGGTGTCGACCGACGCCAAATCGCAGTCAAGTGATGGTGCATCACGCGAGCAAATACAGGCACTAATGGACGTCCTGCTCGACGAAACGGATTCAACCTCTTCTTTGTCGCGTGCGATCGTTACAGAGCGGGCGGCATTGATTGATGCCATTGACTTCCTGAGCAAAGGGAAAGCTGTTGGTTGGCGTGTCGGTGCATATCCAAGGGGGCTGACGTGGTTTCTCAAGCCGTTGCTTTTTGAAAACAGTCGAGAAAGCGCCTTGTATCTAAGTCAACAGAAGTCGGCGGCTGAGTTGGACACCTATCCCCAAGTGGTCGCAAAGTTTCCATACGATCAGGGCCAGTTCGGCGGGGCGCGAGCGATCCTGCCCGCATATTTCTTAATGCCGTCATTTCATCGGGGAATCACGCTGGATTTCAAATCGCGGGCTCAACGCAGGATGGCCGCGATCGCGCTGGCGATTCGATTGTTTGAGGTTGATCGAGGGCGCCGCCCGGAAAAACTTGATGAATTGCAGCCGGAATACCTTGCAGCGATTCCGCGCGATCCATTCGCCCATGGTGACAATCCAATTCGATACTTGCCAGACGCAGCGCCACCGTTGCTTTACAGCGTCAACGTGGATGGTGTGGACGATGGCGGTGCGTACAAACTGCGAGCCGATGGATCGGTCGATTGGGATGAGCTCGACCTCGTGTTTTTTCTCGACGGGAATCGGCCTTGGTCGCATGACTAACCACGTTTTTTGGCCATGGGAACGAAGCGATTGGTGCCCGCTGGTGCTGGGCGGGGTGAATTTCGTAGTAGATGGTGTATGAGCGCTTGCTGGTATGTGCGGGCTAGTCGAACAGGAAGTTTTTCGAGGTATGAACAGTTGGGTCACGTCGAAACGCTACCAGTTGAGCACAGCCCACGGCGTTTCTGGTGGACAAAGCGGATTGCGGTTGGGGCGGTGTTGTTTCTGCTTCTGTTGGTTGGGTTGGTTGTTGGCGCGACGCGCGCTTCAAAGAATCGGCTTGATACGCTGGTTGATTCATACCGGGCAGCCGGCGAGCCGGTGTACGTCGAGGACTTCAGCAAGCCGGTCAAGATGCCTGACGATGAGAATGCTGCGACGTACTACACCAAAGCCGAACGCGAGTACTACCCGCCGGCTGGCATTGCATCGAAGAGTCAAATCAACAATCTGATTCGCAAGTGTCTCGATTCGGACACCAACGCATTGGCACCTGAGATTCAGTTGTTCATCGATTCCAACGGTCTTGCGCTTGAATTGCTGAGGCAGGGTGGGGAATGCGAAAAAGTTGAATGGGGATACACGTACACCAGTCCGTTGATTAACGCCGTGTTTCCAAACTTTGCCACCTCTCGCAACCTGGCTAAATTGGCGGCAATTGGAGCTGCGCATTCGCACAAGTCAAGCCGCGATGGTGAAGCACTAAGCAGAATCATTTCGATACAGCAACTCGGTGACCACAGGTTTGTGGACGCTCCTTTCCTCATTGGGCATATGGTCGCGATTTCGATTGCGAACTTGACCTGCGCGATGGTGGAGTTTGTTGCGCACGATCTGATGTTACAGGCGGAATTCGAAGATGGTTCCGACCAAGGAGCGACACGTCAGCAAGTGCAAGTTCTAATTGATGCGTTACTTGATGACTCCAAACTGCGCATGTCCCGAACGCATGGGTTGGCTGGTGAGAGGGCGCTTGTTCTGGATTCAGTGGATCAGATCCGTCGCGGGAGAGGGGTGGCTTGGTATCCGGCTCCTCCGCCACCGATTTCGTGGTTGATGCAACCGGTGTTCACCGAACACGCAAGACAGATCGCAGGCTTGATGACCGAGGCCATCTCGGCTGCGAATTTGGAAACCCTTCCCGAGATGAAGCGGCAGTATCCAGACATGGAAGCGTTTTTGGCCCGAGGAGCCAACCGGGTTTTGCCGGCCCGTATTTTGATGCCTTCATTGGAGCGGGCGATTCTGTTGGATTTTCGGTTGCGTGCTCAACGGCGCATGGCCGCAATCGCTTTGGCGATTCGGTTGTTTGAGATCGATCACGGTGCGCGCCCCCGTGTGCTGGATGAGTTGGTTCCGGACTATCTCGACAGCGTGCCAAGAGATCCCTTTGCCGAGGGTTCCGAAGCGATCAGGTATCTGCCGGCGGCTGACAGGCCCGTTCTTTACAGCGTCGGAGAAAACGGCATCGACGAAGGCGGGGCCTATGAGTTGCGAAGTGACGGTTCGGTCAATCTCGACAAAGCCGACCTTGTTTTCTTTCTCAACGGCGATCGGCCGCAAGGGCGGTGATCGCTGTGATCCAGTTGACTACGAGAGCGCGTCGTAAAGCACCCACGTGTAAAAGCCGGCGAGCGGAATCAACACGAAAACGAGAATCGCGCATGCAAACCACAGCAGCGGAATGCCGATCGTCAGCCAGGCCTTTCGACCCGTTTGGCCGCGAAGGACGCGCTTGGCGATTCTGAACAGTTGGAAGCACCACAGCACGATCGGCGTCAGCGGCGCGAGGAATGCGATCGACGTCAACGCGACAGCCAGCCATCGGTTTGGTATGTCGATTGGGTTTTGCAGGACGATCAAGACCGAGATCGCCAGCGGGATGGGCCACCACGCCAGCGGTGCGGCGCAGTAGTAACTCAGCGCCACCGCGTTGTTTCGAAGTGAAACCGGTACGTCGCGATAGTCGAAAAAGAGGCTGGGTACGCCGGTGGCCAACACGACGTACAACGTCAACAGTCCGATGATCACAAAGCTGGGCCAAATCATCTCCCGCAACTCGGTAAAGAACGAATCGCTTAGCAAACCGGAAACGCCCGACACATGGAACCAGATGGCGAACGCGATGGCAAAGAGCATCGCCGTGCCGATTGTCCATCGGCGAAACTTCTGGGATTCGGCGAAGTCGATGGGCAGGTACACGTTTTGCGAGAGCTTTCGCAATCCGAAACTTGCGAAGACAACTGTTTTTAGAAACGCGCGAACGTTGCCGAGTGATTCGCGATGCGCCCACGGGATGGATGGCTTGGCGTTTTGCAATGCGGGCGAATCGGTACCGCATTCAGGGCAGCGCGCGGTGTCGATACCACGCAGATTGTAGCCGCACTCGTGGCAGTAGACTTCGAAGCCAGTTTGCAGTTGATCGGCGTCGTTGTGTTGTTCGAGGTTCGTTGCGGCGTCTGTCAAAGTCACGCTCCGAAATCGGTCAGCAGCGGTGTTCGAAGAATTGGAGACACCGGCTGAAGACAACTACGGCAATCGGATGTGATTGTATCAGGAAGTCGGTTGCCAGTGATGAAAAGAATCGTACATGCCGTTGTAGGGTGGGCCGTGCCCACCGCCGTTTGCAGGTTCTACAACTTGGTGGGCACGGCCCACCCTACGGTTAGGTGGTTCTTGATTTTGAAATGTGCGTGGGGCGACGGGTACCTACAAAAAAGCGGCTCTTCTAAAACGAAGAGCCGCCGTGGATCGATTGGTCGCGCGTTTGCTTTGAATCGATCCGGGTGAAGCGCGGTTTTCTAAACCCGTTTGCTCACTTATTCCACGCTAAAAGGTTCGGATGGAATCGATCGAAGTTTGTCGAGATAGGCGGCCAACTCTTCAGTGGAAAAGTCCTGGAGGAAGTCGAGCTGGGCGGACTGGTTGAGAATGCTGATCGTGCGAATGATATCGGTTCTGCTCATGTTTGTTGAATCCTCGTTTGCGGGGCAGTTCCTTTGAACGGACTTACCGTCGAATAGTTGAAACGAAATGCGCTCGAAAAGTTTGCTTCTTCGTGTTGCGTTTCTTGACGAGCGTTTGGCACCGCAATGATCGGTTGATCTGCCAGTCGAACTTGAGTGCCGATTGTGAAATGATGGGAGTTGACTGGTTGTCCAATTGACGCAGATTCGCGCGCGGATCGTGCGGCTACCAGATAAAGGCGAGCGTCTATGATGATGCACAATTGGATGGTCAAATCAGGGGGTTTTGAGTCGTCCGCCGCGTACAATTTTTCTTGCGGCAGTTTGGCGAAGCTGGTTGTGATTGCACAGAATGGGGAGCAGCGATAGGCTACGCGCATGGCCATTCAATTCAATTGCATATCGTGCCTGAAGGCGATCGAGGTGGCGGACGAGTGGGCGAACCGACTCGTCGAATGTCCGTACTGTGGCGACACGGTGACGGCGCCGGGCATGTCGCAACTGCGGACGCCGGTCGCCGCTCCGATCGATACCACGACAGAGGCAGAGGTTGCTGCCCCAGGGGTTCCCGCCGGTCAGCCGGTCATGCATTATCCGCCGTCTGGACTGGAGCCAATTCAACGCAGAAGTTCGTTTGACGGTCTCGCGTTGACTGGGCTGGTGTTGGGAATCGGCGCGATTCTCTTGTTTTTCTGGATCGCGGTTTGTGTCGCGACGGAGATCGGGAATCGCCTGAGTACAGGTGCGGCGCCGGAGGAAATCAAGGAGTTCATCGACAGCGCGACGGCCAATCAGGCCCCCTGGCTCGTCAAGCTTTCGATCTACGGTTTGGGCATGTTGCTCCTATGGTTTTCGGCATCTTTGATTTCGGGGATCGCGTTGTGGCGGAATCGCCGTGAGCGGCGTGGGCAGATGGCTTATTGGGCTTTTGGGGTGAACATGGTTTTGCCGTTTTTGGTGCTTTTGAGCCTCGCTTGCGGGGCCTGAAACCGGGGGGCGGCAAGCAATTATTATTTCGTCGCAGGTCGGCTTGACAACGAAAAGCGATCTGCTATTTTTCTCCTCCCGCGGGTTGGAAACCGCAGGATCGATGGCCGGTTTGACCGGCGAAAATTCGATCCTGTCGGGTTGACAACGACGCCTGCCCGGTTACAGTACTGGGCTCGCGAATCGCGGCGTTTTTTTTCGCGCGACAGCGAGAAAACTGCTCTTTGACAAGTAAACAGGTTGATTTAGGTTCGTCGTGAGAATGTGGAACCTTCCTGCTGGAAACACCTTTTCGGCTTCGTGCTGAACAGGTGGGCACCATCGAATTTCCGTGCTTTCGGGCATGTGATTTTTGATGCGGTGGGGTCAGGTTCGTAATCAT
>JAUIEW010000318.1 GCA_030429365.1 Phycisphaerae bacterium | reverse complement strand
GTGTCGTCTGCATGTCCTAATTGCATCCGATTGGTGGCAGGGTAGACTCTGGCGAGAGTTTTCGTTGTTGCGCGCGTCCGTCATGAGGGGCAAACCGTTCTCGGACGTTGTTGCATCCGAGACGCGGCACTGAAAGAATGGGCATCTCGCGGCGAAAATGGAACGCGGCAATGATGGCGGTGGTCTGAGCGGACGTGTGGTTTCGCCATCTTAGGAGCAAGATAAGCAATGGCCCGATTGGGAGTGAATATCGATCACGTCGCCACCGTGCGGCAAGCACGGAAGACGGATGAACCGGATCCGGTTTGGGCGGCGGTCGAAGCTGAACTTGGCGGGGCGCAGTGCATTACCTTTCACCTGCGTGAAGATCGCCGACACATCAACGATCGCGACGCCCGGTTGTTGAAGGAAACTGTCGCGACAAAGCTGAACATGGAGATGGCGATCGCCCCGGAAATCGTGGACATCGCCTGCAGTCTCTCGCCCGATCAATGTACGCTCGTGCCCGAACGCCGCGAAGAACTGACCACCGAGGGCGGGTTGGATGTGGTGCGCCATGCCAAATCGATCGGTGACGTCGTGAAACGCATGAAAGGTCAAGGCATTGTCACGAGCGCATTTATCGAACCGGACAATGCGCAGATCGCGGCATCGGCGGAATGTGGTTTCGATGCGATCGAATTGTGGACCGGAGGGTATGCCCATGCGAAATCAGCCGAGGAAGCGCGGGCGACGATTGGGAAACTAAAGGCATCAATCGGAATCGCCAAGTCGCACGGGCTGGAAGTCCATGCAGGGCATGGCCTGACTTATCGCAATGTCGCGATGATGGCCGCCGTCGAAGGATTCAGCGAATTCAATATTGGCCATTCGGTCGTGTCGCGCGCCATGTTTGTGGGGATGCGATCCGCGGTGACTGAGATGGCGAGACTTTTAAAAGAAAACGAACCGAACCAGTAAGCAATCCAGACGATTATGCAACACAGTGGAGATCGATGTATGAACCTGAGGATCCAGCGGCTATTGGCTGTGGCGATTTTGGTATGTTCCTTCGCGTCGGTGAGTCGAGCCGAGTTTCTTTTGAAGGACAACGACCGGGTCGTGTTGTTTGGTGATATTTCGTTTGGCCATTCATTTGCGCCGGAATGGTTCTGCCAATTCATGCGGACGCGCTATCCGGACTTGAAGCTGGAGTTTTACTGCCTCGCCAAATCAAACAGCGATGCAGCCGAAGGCAACGAGCGATTTTCTGCTGAAGTCGCGCCGCTCAAGCCGACGTGGGTCATCTTGAGTTTCGGGCTGGATTCGCCGCAGAGGCAGGCGTTCAATCAGGCCCGCCTCGACGCGTACGTGAAGAACATGTCGAAGCTGATCGACACGGTCAAAGCGTCGGGCGCGAGGTTGCTTGTGTTGACCCCGCCGCCACCGCAAGAAAGCAAACACAAGTCCTTGCAAGCCGCCAAGTACGACGAAGTCATCAGCAAGT
Organism: Phycisphaerae bacterium; assembly: GCA_030429365.1. GTDB lineage: Bacteria > Planctomycetota > Phycisphaerae > UBA1845 > UBA1845 > UBA1845. Next base: position 3,396 of record JAUIEW010000318.1, on the reverse strand, counting down.
ATGCCGATGCGCTGCGTGAGTTGGCCAAATCGAAGGACGCTGAGATCCTCGATTGGCACAAAGCCGGCAGCGAATACAAAGCCACGTTGGGTGATGATTCCCAAGTGAACTGGACCAAACGCGGACTCCAGCCATTGGGCCTCAGTCTTTCGGTGGCCATCGATCTGATCCTCACGCGATTCGGCGCCGAACCGTTGGAATATATGCTCGAAGCCGACTGGAATTCTGACAAAGCCACCGCGTCATTCGGTACGATCAAGGTCACCAGTCACAATGACAACAACATGATGGTTGATCTGACTGATGTGCCTGTCACGCTGGACATGAACGCCCGCGGACGGATTCAAGAGCGCACGTGGCCACTCTCAAAATGGTGCAAACTCGTCTTCAAAATCAACGGCATGCCTCCCGGCGGTGTGATCGTATCGAATCCCGATGGAAAGAATGGCAAGCCGTTTCTCCAGCAGCAGTTCCAAGTTGGCGCAGATATGTCGCAGATCGGTCCGCTCGCGAGCAACATCCACGTTGCGACGTTGCATAACGCGATTCGTACCAAGCTTGGGCAATGTTCCAAGTATCGCGAAACAATGACGCGACCTGTGCCCGAACCGGAATTGGAAAAAGGCTATGAATTGTATCGAGAAGCCGACAAGGAACTGATGATCGCCGCACAAAAGATCGAGAATCGTACGCCTTCGCGTTATAATGCTTCAATCAAGATTGCGAAGGCGTCACGGGCGCAGATTCCGGTTCCACAGCCCAAAGCGAAGGCCAAGGGCCCCAAGCCGCCCGCTCGAAAACGGAAACCAGGAAACTAACCTCCGTAGATTAACCTATCGTCGCGTGCGCGGTGTTTCAGCGTGAGGATTTGGAATAAGTTGAACCGATGAACAGCGCCAACCACATGAGCATGAGGCGTCACCTGCGACTGGTAGACAAGTTGATGCTGCTGACCGCGTTTGCGGTGGCTGCGACCCTGTTCTTGTCGGTCGGTTGGTTGGCGGTGGCGCCGTCCGATCCGCAGGGGGCGGTCAGCTTGTTGACGCACGAGAATCCGGCGCTCATGGTGGTCGAAGCGCGGGCGCTGGCGGCGGTCACGGCGTCGCTGGCAACGTTGATCGCCGGTTCGCGATTGCCTGATGCCGGAATCTTTGCCGTCGCGCTGGGGTTGGCCCTCACGTCGATTCGCGGTGGGACCGCTACGTATTTGCTGATCACGATGGCGGACGGTGATCGCGGGGCGGAGCGATTGTTGGCGGGTCAGTTGGCGGGCGAAGCGCTCATCTGGACGGGCGTGTTGTTCTTGAGCATGGTCATTTGCGGATGGGTCACACGCCATTTTCAAAACGGGGACGTGGAATCCACATTGGGTTCGTTGCAACAGATGTCGCCGAATCCTCCCGTGCAGTTGGCGGAATTGGCCGCAACCGAGTGCCCTGGTGTAGGGCGGCGGCTTGGCGTGGTTCCCGATTACTCCAGGCCACTGTCATTGCGATTGGCTGGATTGAAGACGACTTTGGTCACAGGCCTGGTTGCGATGTTTGCGTTCAGTGTTTTGGTGTCGGGTCGCCTACCGCAGTCCATCAAACATGGCCAGGTGATTTTCGCGGTAATTGCGTCTTTCTTCCTGGGCGTGTGGGTTTCCAAGATGTGGTTCGCGTGTCGCACGGCGTTTTGGAACTTGCTCGCCGTTCCGATTGTGGCGGTCCTGGGTTATTCGTGGGCGGTGTCCGCGAATGCATCCGGCGGTAAATACGCAGACTTGGCGAGTGTGCCGATGAGCGATTTTCTGCGGGCGACACCGATTGCTTTTGTGGCGGCCGGCGCGATGGGCGTCTTGGTGGCGCGGTGGACGCTCGCCGATCCGGAGATCGCGGAAGACAGGCAGTCGTCGCAAAAGCGATCGCCGTCAAAGAAAAACAAACGTAGGGCGACTTAGGAACCCTCGTAATTTACCGGCTAGATTCGTTGTCCATCCGGTATAGAAGTCAGGCACTGCATTATGATTTGGGAACGCAAACCAATTGATCCCCGCCGCGCCGCGGCGCTTCGTGCGATTCATGAGACGGAAGTCTTCCTGGCGGACTGTTTGCGCCATCCCGAAAAAGTGCGTCGAATCCCGGCTGTTCGCGTGGGCTTCGGGCGGTTCCCAAAGGGGCTGGCTGAAGAGTTCTGGGGCAGCGTGTTGGGGACGACTTAGGTTCTCGGCATGGCGGTCGGAGTCTAATTCGGCGTACGTTTTTGTTCCGCGTCCATTTCATCCAACCAATCCAAGAGGACATCAACGACGGTGGGATCGAATTGTGTTCCGCTGTGTCGCTTCAATTCGCTCCGTGCCTCCTGCATGGTTAGGGCTGGTCGATATGCGCGGCGCGACAGCATGGCGTCGAGGGCGTCGGCGGCTGCCAACACGCGGGCGCCGATCGGAATTTGGTTGCCGGCCAGTCCATCCGGATATCCGCTGCCGTCGTACTGTTCGTGGTGATGCAAAATGATCGGAAGTTCCCGTCGCAGATACGTCGTGTGCGCGAGAATCTTCACGCCGATCGATGGGTGACAACGAACCACGTCAAACTCTTCCGGGAGCAACTTCTCGGTCTTGCGCAGGATGCTGTCCGGGACGCCGATTTTTCCGATGTCGTGCAGAATTGCAGCCGTCTCGATTCGTGAGATTTCCCGCTGGCTCAAATTCATCCGCGTCGCAATCGTTTTGGCGTAGTGGCTGACGCGCTGCGAATGATCGTGCGTGTAGGGGTCGCGTGCTTCGACGGCGGCGACCAGGGCGCGGGTCGATTCCATATACGATTGGCGAAGCTGCTCACCGAGCATCTTGAGTGAATCATTCAAGTGGACTCTGCTCTCCAGCGAACCGACCAGCGTGGTTGCGGACATGGCCTCCACCATGTGCGCCCCCAAATCTCCGCTTTGGTAAGAGGAAATACCCGCGTCCGCCTGTATGGAAGCGATATTTTCTTGCTGAGTCCTGTACGCTGTTTTCTTCATCGAAGCTCTCTTCGCCAAAGATATCTGGCGCGCTTTCATTCGCGTCCAATGCGGGTATCGGTACGCTCTGAGGCAGGCTTGATCGCAATAGTCATGTTGGGAAAGGGGGACTTATCGGAGCAGGTGAGCCCGAGAAAAGCGCCGACGATGAACCGCGCATCGCGGCAAAATGAGGTCTCAAAAGCGCTGATCCAATAAGCGACCGAAATCGCCAAATCGGACTCAGAATTTTGAATCGCAGGAAACCAAACGCTGCGTTTCGATCGAAAGTTCAAAGCCGACAACCGTGCGCGCGTTGGCGAAAGATTCAAAACGTCTTACTTATATGTGTGTGTGAGTTACCGACCCTATCCGTTGGACACGGTGGGTTGAACGCCGTTGCTCGACGCGTCT
>JAUIEW010000023.1 GCA_030429365.1 Phycisphaerae bacterium | reverse complement strand
AGTTCATTGCGATGCCCCTTACTTGATGTACATGATCATGTTCGGTCCGACGCGGATGCTAGTTTCGCAGCGGCGATGATTCAAGCATTCGACATCTGAAGAACCCAACGCACTTTTGACGAATTACTCTTCAACAATGGCATCTGCAAGGAATTCAATGACGTGTTTCGGATGGACCCCGGTATGATGCTCGATCTGACAGCGGCAACTAAAACCCGATACCGCAATCGCCGCGTTATCGCGCTCGCGGACGGCTGGGAACAACCGCTGCTCACCCACCGCTTTCGCCACGTCATAGTGCTCAATTTCGTGCCCGAACGCGCCGGCCATCCCGCAGCAACCGCTGTTGATCTCTGAGGCATCATCACAAACCGCACGCAGCGCCGTCATCGCATCGCTGGTTCCATACAGCGCTTTTTGATGGCAATGCCCGTGATAGCGAATCGCATCAAACGCACTTTCGCGGAATCGCACGCGCTCCGGATCCTCCTCAATCAACCTGCCGACAAACGACTCAAGCATCATGGTGTTGGCTGCGATGCGGTCAGCCGCCTTGTTGCGAACGAACTGCGGAAGTTCATCGGTCAGCGCCGAAACGCACGACGGTTCCAGCCCGACAATCGGTATGCCCTGATGCGCAAAGTTGGCCAGCGCATCGACATTCTGGGACGCGAGCAGTTGGGCCTCCGCCAACAGTCCTTTGCTGATCATCGGTCGCCCGCAGCATGACGTCTCCGGACACAGCACGTTGTATCCCAGCGATTCAAGAACCTTGACCGCAGCGATTCCCACTTGCGGCGTGTGGTGATTGGTCCAGGTGTCGACGAACAGGACAATGCTCTGCTTCCCGGTCTTCGACGTACCTTCAGCACCATTACGATGTTGATCAAACCAGTTGCGAAAGGTCCGTCGCACAAACTTCGGAGGCGGAATGCGCCGGTCGAGACCGTAGCGTTTCTCCAGCATGAGTCGCACAAGCGGATTGCGCATCACCCAGTTGCTCATCGGGGCAAAGCGACTCCCCCACTTCGCCAGACCCACCGAGTCTGCAATCAAACGCGAGCGACGCGGAACACCTTCGCGACGGTGTTTGGCAGCCGTCCATTCCGCCTTCAACTTGGCGATGTCGGTTCCGGTCGGACACTCGGTCTTGCAGGCCTTGCAACTGAGGCAAAGATCAAAGACCTCATCAAGGGCAGGGTCCGCCAAACCGTCGAGGATCTCGCGATTGGAAAGCGCGATGCGAAGCGCGTTGGCTCGCGCGCGGGTCGTGTGCATTTCGTCACCGGTGGCCATGTACGAGGGGCACATTGCCCCGACCAGTCGCTGGCGACACTGCCCCACACCGCTGCACATGCCGGCGAGACCGGCCATCCCACCGTGCTGGGAGAAATCGAGCGTGGTTTTGAATTCCTGCGACTTGAAATCGCCTCCGTAGCGCAGGTTTGCCGTCATTGGCAATGGATCAACGATCTTACCGGGATTCAGAATTCCTTTCGGATCGAACACCTGCTTGATGCGCTTCATCGCTGCGATGATGCGCGGCCCGTACATTTTTTCTAGCCAGCATGAGCGCACAATGCCGTCACCGTGCTCGCCTGTCATGGTCCCGCCGAATTCCAACGCGAGGCTGCTGACGCGGTCGGCAATGCGATGCATTCGTTGGACGTCGCGGTCCTTTTTGAGATTGAGCACCGGACGAACATGCAGGCACCCGACGCTCGCGTGAGCGTAGTAACCGGCTTGCTCAACACCTTCTTCTTTGAGAATCGCGGCGAACCGCTCGATGTAGTCCCGCAGCCGCCCGGGATCGACGGCGGAATCTTCGACAAATGCATACGATTGATCGTCACCAGGTTTGGACATCAACAACCCGAGTCCGGCTTTCCGAACTTCCCAAACGTTGGCTTGCTCATCCGATGGGCTGATCACCGGGAAGGCATAACCATCCGTTCGATTCGCCAGATCTTCGGAAAGCACGACCAAGCGCTCTTCGAGTTGGCGTTCGTCGTCGTCATAGAGTTCGCAAATCAGGACTGCCGCCGGATCGCCTTTGATCCATTTGCGCCGCGTGGACATTCCAGGATTGGTCATCGCCGCGCTAACGATCAATCGATCAATCAACTCAACGGCAGCCGGATTGTGTTCAAGAACAAAAGGTGTCGCACTCAACGATGTGAGCAAGTTGTCAAAGTGCGCGACAACCAACCCCTTGTGCTTCGGCGCCTCGACAAGATTCAGGGTCGCCTCAATGATTATCCCCAGCGTGCCTTCACTTCCGCAAATGATCGTGTCGGCATTGATCTTCCCGTCGTTCTCCGCGAGTCGATCCAGCGCGTAACCGCCATTTCGACGAAAGACTTTCGGGAACCGCGCCTTGATCTCGTCGGCGTCCTCTTGCAATACCTTGCGGAGCACGTCTTCGCACGCCGCAGCAAGCGGATTGTCCAGCGGCTCGGCTTGTGAGCCCCAGCGCATCAATGATCCGTCCGACAATACCACGTCAAGCGACTTGATGTGATCGCAGGTTCGCCCGGATGAAACCGAATGCGCACCGCACGAGTTGTTCGCAATCATCCCGCCGAGATTGGCGCGGCTTGACGTGGCGACATCCGGGGCAAACTGCAGTCCATGCGCTTTGAGCGCCGCATTAAGTTCATCAAGCACAACGCCGGGCTCCACCCGCACCGTGCGATTCTTAGGATCGATCTCAATGATGCGGTCGAGGTATCGCGAACAATCGAGTTGAATGCCGACGTTGACCGCGCCGCCCGCCAACCCCGTGCCAGCCCCTCGGGCAGTGATGGGTACGCCGTGCGCGTGGCAAATCCTGACAGCCGTCTGAACGTCCTTGACAGTTTTCGGAAGCACAACGCCATCGGGAGTGATTTCATAAATGCTTGCGTCGGTCGAATAAAGCGCCCGCGACAGTCGATCGGACCGGACTTCACCTTCGATCGCTGCGGCGATTTCCTGAAGTGCGCGGTGAGCCGATGTCGTCTCTGCGGTGCTCTCGTTGAGTACGTGTAGTTGTGTCATGCCAACAAGGATACGGGATTGCCCCGGTCATGCCGAGAGGTGTTTTTGCATGGCAGCCGACACTGCAGCCGCGTTCTCCATGGTGGTCATGTGACCGGCATCGGGAATCACACAGTACTCGGCGTTCTGCAGTGACTTTGCGATGTCTTCCATCTCTGCCGGCGGTGAAATCGCGTCCTCCGCTCCGACGATGACAGTGACTGGCACGTTGATTTCGCGCAACAGGTCACACGAGTCCGAGCGGTTGGCCATCGCATGCAGCGCCGCAACGACACCCGCAAGTGATGACTTGGCCATCATTGTATGGATGGCTTTGACCAGATCCGGTTGGCCGTTGAAGGTCTGATCGGAAACGAGACTCGGAATCATCCCGTCGAAAATAAAATTCGGGCCTTCTGTTGCCACGCGCTCAGCCGACTCCCGACGACCAGCCGCTTTTTCTGCCGAATCGGCGCCAGCTCGCGTGTCGACGAGCATCATGCTGCTGACGCGATTCCTATGCCGCCGCCAAAACTCAAAAACAATATACCCGCCCATCGAAAACCCAGCGATCGCGACCGGCTGATCAATCGCGAGATGATCAAGCAAGGCGGCCAGGTCGTCGGCATGGTCCGCCATCGAGACGTCGCCAACTGGCGGGTCACTTTCGCCAAATCCACGAAGATCGGGGGCGATGACTTGATGCGACGTTGCCAACGCATCCAACTGCTCCCGCCACATCTGGCGATTCAACGGGAATCCATGAACGAGCAAGACGGGCTTTCCAGAACCTTTCGATTCATACGCGATGTTTTGATTGTTGATCGTTGCTTTGGGCATAATGAAAGTCTATCACAAATCCGCCGGAAGACCCGAACTGTGACCGCGATCAAAATTCGGGCATGCCTAGCTTTTCGGTATGCGTATTCCCTGCTGTGCGAATTGCTTGTTGGCTTGGGCAGCCCATCCGCGATTGGCGATGGGGCTGGCCGGACTCGGATGAAGGATGCCACCGACCGGAATTGTCATATCTTCCAATACTGTTTCGGCGCGTTTCTGTGCAAACGCTCCGACGCCGATGACTGTCTTCGGCGCAATGAGATCAACGGTCCGTCGCAACGCGCGATCGCAAATCTCAAGAAGCGGTGTGCGCTCGATCACCGGAAGTTTGTCCGGGGTGCGGTTGCGCCCGGAATCCTCCAGGAAGATCAACGGACAATAGTTGCACAGAAAAAATCGCTTCAGGAATCGCTTGGGCGTCTTGAACGTATCCCTGGCCCACCCCCACAACCGGGCACCGCTGACTTCGCTGCGATGGCAGTCGAGCCCGAGAATCGGTCGCTTGGGATGCTCGTTGGCCGGCGCTTTGATGGCGGCGTCGATCTTGAGCCAATCGCGAACAGCCCCCACTTCGCCAAATGGCACGCCGGTCTGCGCCATTCCCCAGGGCCCGGGGTTCATGCCCAACAAGAGGACCTCAACATTGTCCAAGTCGCAGCAGGCGATGTAGGCGTCAAACGATGCGCGGGCGTACTCCAGCGGATTGTAAACGTATTCGACTGGAGGCTTGAAGGTCAGCGACTTGAGGTCCTTGACCATGTCGGTGGTGATTCGCGCCAACTGAGATTGCTTTGTGCGAGCGGCCATCTTTTCCCCATCACGGTTTGATCGACGTGCTGGTATAGCCGTTCGGTGACGAGAATCAAGAATCGGGAATATGAATGGATGGATGATTCGCGGTTAGGCGACGCGGATTGATTGGGGTTGGGAAGGCGGCCATGCCAATTAGCAAGGGACAGCCGGCTCGTTTAGGGATCGACGAAACCCTCGCGCACCGCATACCGTGTGAGGGCGACACGATCGTGAAGGTCGAGACGTTTCATCATGTTGTCGCAATGGCAATCGATGGTCTTCACCGCCACTTCCAGCGCCTGAGCAATTTCTTTCTTGGATCGCCCTTTGGCAATGTGTTTAAGAATCTCAATTTGCCGAGGTGTGATCACGGTTCTTCGGGTCTGCAGAGGCTTAAGGGGCTTGCCCGTTTTGGAGCACTTCGCCAACCGTTCGAGGACATCTTTGGAATAAAAGGGATTCCCCCTCAAGACGGTTTGAATGCCTTTGATGAAATTGACGAGGTCGTCTCGCTTTGAGATGAAGCCATCGACGTTCATTGCGATCGCTTGATCCACGTAGCGATCGTATATCGTGGCGCTGATTAGTACGGTCTTGATACCGGGTTGCAATCGCTTGATTTCGAGGGCAAGGTTTGTGCCCAACTCGCCCTGGAGATTGATATCGATCAATGCCAGGTCGCAGCATTCCTGCGACGCGAATTTCAACGCGTCCTTCCGATTGCCGACTGTTGCCACCACGTCGAATTCCGGCATTCGATTGAGAACATCTCGAAACGTCGAACGCACCAATTCGTGGTCATCGACAAGCATGATGCGAGCAGCACACTTAAACATGACCTGCATTTCTCTCATCAAAGCCGGCGATCGGTAAACGAATACTCACCTCGGTCCCCTCACCGGGAGTCGAATCAATCGCAAGGTCGCCGCCATGGTCCCGTACGATGTCGGCGACGATGGTCATCCCCAAGCCGTTTCCTGTCCCACGTCGCTTCTGCGAGAACCCCGGTTCGAAAATACGATTCAAGACGGTGGCATCCATCCCAACGCCATTGTCGCACACGCGCAAGACAGCCATTCGTCTAAGCGACTGCTGGCGTTGATCGCGTCGGCCTTTGTCAAATGGGCCATCGGCGTTTGGAGAAGCAGAGTGAGGCCGGGCGGCACACTTGTCCGTCAATTCAAGCGAGACGCACACATGCCCGCCCGGGCGCAATGAATCGATTGCGTTTGAAAGAAGATTCCCAACGACCCGCCCCAACTGTGTGAAGTTGCCGAGCACAATCGGGGACGTGTCCACTGGAAGGTCTTCGACGATCGCCACATTCTTGGGGGTCCAAGCCTTCGCGCTATCCACCGTGGCCTGAATGACATGGGCCAGATTCACTTTGTCGAGCGGTACTTCGGCATCCGATTCAGCCCGGCGCAATAACTCGGATAGCCGAAGGGCCCTTTGGGTCGCAATCTGGATCGCGCGAATTGATTCGGCACACTTTCGGTCCGACGCAAGATCGGCTTGGGCGAGGTCGGCGCGGTTGGCAATCACCATCAGGAGATTGTCCAGGTCATGCACAAACTGTTCGACGTTGATAACTGGGTCAGTGGCACTCTCTTGTGCACCATTGGACGCCCACACTCTCTCTTGAGTCGGCCGATTTGTTTGGTGGGCGGACCGGTCTGATTCATGGGTACGTCTGTCTCTTTCATTTGCAGAATCGTACCGGTCCATTGAAGCCTCACACTGCGGCTGGGATCCCTTTCCATTGCCGGGAAAATTCAATGAACGTTGTGTGCCATTGGCAGCGCCCACATCAACCTTCGTATACGGGCAGTCTGTCAACACATCCTTGGTCACTGGCGAATTGTGCAAGCCCGATGACGTTTGGATGACGTGGACGTGGGGCAAACCAATGGGGCTCTCAATGCCCAAGACACTTTCCGTGATTCGTACGGATTGTTGCTCATCGCGCCACCTCGCTGATGCCAATTCCCGAAGTCGTCGACGAGCGCGGCGAAAGGCGGCTGTACTTCCCTGAAGAAATCGATGCATTCGGAGTGATGCGCCCACGATTTCAATCCTTCCAATGAGTCAAACTGCAATGGATGCACGTCAGCCGACAACGGCGCGGGCAATCCTGCGGACAGCCACACCATGCACGACTCTGCGGCGCACACATGCGTACCACAAAACCTTTGATCCCAAGCGCAGTCGAACGTGCCCGGGTGCCAATTCGGCCTGAATTTTGGTTTGCTCGAGTTCGATTCCTTTGGAATTCGATGCTACTAGCGTCCAGTCCCGACCGAGTATCAGCCTGCTTGCGTTTTGGCCAGCAGGATACAATTGGACATCGCGACCAAGTCGGCCATCGCGCCGCTCTCTTCGAGCAGCCTGGTCATCTCAGCACGATCCAACGAACTTCCAACCCCATTTATTTTCGCTTCAGAACTCCCGACTCCCTGCTCAACCATGGCGAGCAATAATTCGTCCACGAGCGCGTCGCGGGTGTGCTCCGCTTGTCGCAGTTTTGTCTGTGCGTCATGCCCACAAAGGCGCCCGGCGATTCGGTCAACCTCATCAAATGAGCAATTGCAGTTCATGTGTTTGAGCGTTGTATACACGAGCATTGGTGCGAGCTTTTCGAATAACTGCCGGGCCTGTTCCGCTGACAACTGCCTGGTGACATTCGTGAGGATGCCAGCATCTTGCGGGGACTCGAACGATGCACCGATAAGAGGACGCATCGCTTCTTCACCACGGGAAAGCCGCTCTTTGATCTGCGCCACGACTTTGGCGAATTCCAGTTCGACGCCCGCAGTTTCGTCCAAGGGTGCGGCGCTGTTCGCGCCTGAATCTTCTGATGCATGAACCGGCATCGCATCATGAACCAGTGCATCGCGAATCCGATCGATCTGTGGGTTGGCGCGGTGGTATTCATCCGCCAACAGTGAATTCGACATCATCAATTCGTTGAACACGGCGGGATCCTCGGCACTCAAGGTTTCGAGAAGCTTTCTGAGATAGGCGGCGTCATCAATTGCCTGCTCTGCGTTATCAGCTGTCTGCTCTGGGTCATCAATTGCCTGCTTTGGCGGCTGATTTGCAGATGACGACCGATCGCTGGAACGACCACTTGAAGATGACTGCTTGTCGCGCATGGACATACTGGGACCATCCTTTGTTGCAAAGCGATAAGGAACGATCAGGAGAGATGTTGCCGAAAGCGATTCAGCGAATGCTCGATCATGTAAGCCACACGATGCCAGCCGATGTTCAGTTGCTTGGCAATGGCATTGATCGATTGGCCATCAACAACATAGCTCCACAATACCAAACGATTGAGATCCTCAAGTTCGCAGAAAATTTTTCGAATTTGGAAGATTTCTTCGTTTTTTTCCGATTGGGCACGGGCGGAGGGCACCGTAGACGATGAATGGAGGAATTCTGCAGCGTTGGCGAGGAGGTCGCTGGCAGACGCGGATGCAGGGGTTCGCGAGCCCTTGAGGGAACGACTGGACTCTGGAATTCGTGCTGTATGAACTTGGCCCGCGCCACTTTGGGCGCCGACTTTTTTCAGGGCGGTCGCCATTCGGCGCGAAGCAGATTTCACCAGGTCCAGCGCGGCATTCTTGGCGACCCGCCGGGCGTAACGGAAGAGCCCATCATCGTCCGGTAACACTTGCTCTTTGTTGCGTATCAGTATCAGCAGAGCCTCTTGGACGAGATCTTCACGATCACTGGCGACGATGCCCGTAAACTCCTTCTCCAACGAGCGGAGCAAGCGCGTCCGCAGTTGGAATAATTCGCGCGATGAGATTACAGTCCACCATGGTTGGCTTGACATTGGTCATCCGTGATTCACACTGGATTTCGCGTGATTCAACTACCCTGCTTGGCCCATTTGTGAGCCTGTGTGGCTCGTTTGAAAGAAGTCATTGAGAATGCGCCACCGCACGATTCTATGGCGCACATGCGTGATGTTGTAATCTATCTGCATGCGCATCTTGGGGCGGACTCTCGATCGGCGGGCTGACAACCGGGTTGATTCCAACGGGTTGGTTCCAATGCAAGAAACATAAGGCACAACCGTGGGCTGCAACCGTCACCGAGATTGCAAAAGACGTTGATACCTTAGTCATGATCGATGCCAAGGTCCAGAATTTTGTGTCTGCGTTGTTTTCTGATCGCGCGCACGATGATGAAATCCTTCGCCTTGCGAGCGATTTGGCAAACGAACCCGACGCTCTTGAACGGTTGCGCGAAGTTTGGCCAAACACGGAACATCCGATCATTGCGAATTACCTGTGCTGCAAACGCCTTGGCCACGGCAGTTCCGGCGTTGTGTTCAAAGCCCTGCGCTTTGGCAATCCCCCCGAGTGGGTGGCACTCAAGGTCTTGCGCCATGTGACCGATCAGGACACCGTCCGATTCATCGAGCGCGAAATCGAAATACTCAAAGCGCTTGAGTGTCCAAACATCTCTCGCTATCTCGATTCAGGACATTATGCCGGTTCGCACTATTTGGCGATGCAACTCGTCGAGGGAATTCCACTCGACGAATATATGCAGGACCCCTCACTGACCATCGAGGACCGGCTTCGGGTTTTTGAACGTGTCTGCAGTGTCATTGCAGACGTTCACGAACAAGGTGTCGTTCACCGGGATCTGACCCCTCGGCATCTGCTCGTCGACTCGAAGGGCCAACCAAGGCTGGTCGATTTCGGCTTGTCGGCGGTTCAGTCGGAAGAATGGGCCACCCACATCCGCAAGACCCAGACACAGCTTGGCCGCATCATGGGAACGGTCAAATACATGTCCCCCGAGCAAACCTGGGGCGGCATGATGCCCATCGACCACGGTTGCGACATTTGGGCATTGGGCATCATGCTCTTTGAAATTGCGACTGATGGCGACTATCCGTACAGCTTGGAGACCATCGAAGGCAAGAGTGCCAGCGACTCTCTCCTGCATCGAATTCAACATGAAGTGCCGCGCAAACCGCGCATCACCGATTCGCGATATGCCGCCGGTCTGACAACGTTGATCTCGCGATGTCTCGCAGCCGAACCGCGCCAACGCATCAAGTCCGCACGACAGTTGACCAAAGATATCGCCAGCCTCTACAAAAGCGATGTGATCGAGACGCGTCCGCTTCCGTTCCGCTATCGGTTTCAACGCATCGCGATTGGTCTCATGTTGCGCTCGCGCACGGCGGTTTGGATGTTTATCATTGCCGTCGTCCTCGTGACGATTTACGCGGGGACACTGAAGTATGGTATTGATTTTGGAAACATCACCGATGCCCACAGCACGGGCGCGCAGAAGCAGATGATCAAGCGAAGAATGACGGATGGGCCAATCGATTTTGCAATCATCGGTATCGGCGATGCCACGTCTGAGCCCGTCGTCTCGTTTGCCCAGAGCAACGGAATCAAGAACGTTGTGAATGACTTAAAGTCGTGGCGCCCGGTCCACGGGCATCTGATGTCGCGATTGGCCTACCACAAACCGCGGGCAGTGGTCTGGGACTTTTACTTTCAGTCGGAACAACCTGGTGATGGTGAGTTCGTTCAAGGCATCAGACGATTGGACGATGCGGGCGTCCCAGTTGCGTTGGGCGCGTTTGAGTACGACTCGGAAGGCAAACCCAGAATTGCGTCGACAATCTATGAACCGCTGCGCGAAGTCATCCATCACGGACTTATCTACGCGCGCAACATGGTGGACCGCCCCGGCGAGTTCATCGTCGCGCTTCAACGCGGAGACCGCACGATTCCGTCGCTCGCACTGGCGACATTGGGCGGACTCTTCTACCCGCACCTTCAAAGTGATGTTTCCTGGGTGCCGCGCACCGATACGTTGACCATTCAACATCGTATTCGGGGAACCGAAGATTACATTCGAGACATCGACCAGATCCAGGTCATCACGCTTCCGCCCGTCAACGATCGGCGGATGAAGACCGAAGTCGGCGACAGGCCCGCCACCAAAGTGTTCGACCTCATTCCGCTGGAAAAACAAAAGGCACGAACCATCCTGTACGAAGACTTGCTCAATGCGTCGGATGAACAAACGCGGGAATGGGTAAGCGGAAAGATCGTCATTTTTATCGACGTGCGATCACCGGGATTTTGGCCTTGGCAAGATCGCGACCTTCATTCCGTCAGATACCCAACGGGCATTGTTCACAACGTGCCCGGCGGATACATGATGGCCAACGCGATCGAAGGAATAGTCAGCAGCCATTCGGTCAATCGCCGTTACTGGTTACCGTTCGAGGCATATTCGCTGATTATCGGCATGGCGATCGTTGGGTGTCTGCTGGCCAACCTCATTGCCCGGCGCGGCGTCTGCCGAACGATGCGGGGGCAACTGACGACCGTCGCAATGTTCACGGCATTTACGATTGTTTGCACCGCTTTCGTATTTGATTCGAGCGCCCGTGAATTCACCGATTGGGCAATCGGCGGCGCGGCAGCCGGCTCGACTGTCATCTTGGCGCTTTGGGTCGAATATGTGCGGAACCAATATCGGTTTCCCCGCAGCCCGAACACTTCGACCGATTCGCTTTGACAAGGTCAAGCTCAGCTGGGCGCCGCTCGATTCACCTGTTTGTCACGTAACACCTCGGACTCAAACATTGCGAGTCCTTGCGTTTGCTACGCGACCCAGGAGATTGCACCCAATAGGAACGTCATGGCGGCTGCCGTCAGCATGACCGCACGACCAAACCAATCAACAATCCGCTGCTCGTTATGACTGAGTGGATAATGAATCATTGTCGTCACCCCTTTCAACCTTCTGATCCGATGATTTCCCATCTGATCCCACTCTCGACCCATGCGACAAAGAGATCATAAAGATCCTCAAGCGGACCATTGAGCACGTAGTCTGCGGCGATGAATCCACTGGCAACCATTTCTTCGAACATAATCTTCTTCTCCATAAAAAAGGGTTTAAGAACTCACATACATTGGGAAAGATGAAACAGCGCCCCGAGAGCGGTTAGACCGAACGCAGGGCAAGTGCGGGCTCGATTCTGGACATCCGGCTCGAAGAATGTCAACTCGATTGTCGCCAAGATCATCTGGTTCAGACCTGCCTCGAATTGATTCACCCTAAACCACCAGCAAGCCGGGCAATCCTGTTAGAATGTGCAAACCTTGCTTGGGGATTTTTCGAAGTGAATAGGCGAGTGAGCGGTGGATTATCGGAGGCGGTTCGTCGCGAAATTTCGCTTTGCGCTATAGCTTGAGAACATCATGATCAAAGCATCCATCATCATTCCGACGTTTCGCGAAGCCGGCAATCTTGAGACACTTGCCATTCGAATCGGGCAAAGCATGTCCAAGTTGGACGGCGCATATGAAGTGTTGATCGTCGACGATGACAGCCAGGACGGTACGGAACAAGTCGTTGAAACGATGCGCGCTGCGGGCCATCCACTTCGATTGATCGTTCGCAAGAAAGAACGCGGTTTGAGTTCTGCAGTCATCCGTGGAATGGACGAGGCAACGGGCGAAACGCTGGTGTGCATGGACGCGGACCTAAGTCACCCACCGGAAGCAATCCCAGCACTACTCGAAGCGCTGAACGAACCGAAAGTCGATTTCGTCATTGGCAGCCGATACGTCGACGGCGCCGGCACGGATGATGATTGGGGCCTTTTTCGCCAGTTCAACAGCCGAATCGCAACGTGGCTGGCACGCCCCTTTACGGGGGCCCGCGACCCCATGTCCGGTTTCTTTGCGCTGAGGCGCGATCGTTATCAAGAGCGCGATCGGTTAAACCCCTTGGGCTACAAGATCGGCTTGGAACTGATCGTCAAGTGCAACTGCCGCAACGTGAAGGAAGTGCCGATACACTTCGCCCAACGACGTTGCGGCAGTAGCAAATTAACGTTGAAACAGCAGTGGTTGTACGTGCGCCACGTTGGTCGGCTCGCCAGCTACAAGTTCACCCACAGACGGTAACAATCGGTGTTCGCAGACATCCACGCCTTACGGCGTTGGCGTTGCGCTCATGTCGACAACATTCACGCCTTCCGGCGCTTCAAACACGAAGCGGCTCGCGGGAACCGACGCGTTCAATTCGAAGTTCGTCAACTCGGAAGTCATCAAGACTTTGCCATCCGGCAAATAGCCGATATTCTTAACCATCATGCCGCAATCTTTGCGGCAATAGAATACCATTTTGTCCATGCTCATACCGGGCATTCCCTGATCCACCTTCATTTCAACAACGAAACACTCTGCACCAGCGACTTTTTCATCGGGAAGAACCTTAAGTTCAGGGTTGTTCTTGTAATTCGACCACGGCAAGTCCATGGGATTGGTGGCCTTGGATTTCGTCGCGTTCTTTTGGCCTTCAGACTCGGAAAGCGAATAAGTGAATTTGCCGTCACAAATCGTCAGAAACTTGGCGTCGTGTTTGACCTCGTTGCCCGCCATCTTCTGCACCGACTTAACGGTCCCTTCGTTTCGTGACATAAACGTCTCACCGTCGCGCAGCAACTCGATCGTGGATTCAGAGATACTGCTCACTTCGATGCCCTGAAACGAGCCACTCATGTCCATCTTGACCGTGCCTTTCGCGGACTTAATTTTCTTAGTCGCGGCCGTCAGTTCTTTCTCGACCTCCTCGATGGTGGCCGCAAAACAAGGTACTGCAACCAACACAACCAGGGCGGCAACGAGCGTTCGCTTTTTTCCCAACATGTACAGTTCATCCTTTCTTAGGCATGTTCTTTTTCTGATCGTTCGACAGTTAGTAATAGATCGCCAGCCTATGAACCGATCGAGCGGATCAAGCAGCTTCCTGTTCGCGGTCAACCCTTCAATCGGCGACGATAAATACATCACGTCCTGCACGTGCCAACAATACGAATGGCATATTACTTCAGATGCGCTTGACCGAGTAATCGGTGAGTGACTGGGCAATCGGTAAAGTTGCGGCGTCCTTTTTTTGCCCCAACCTCGCAACAAGTCCAGGTTACAAATCCGTTACGGCGCGACACCTTACCGTCGCGATTCGCCCCTGTCTATGCCACCAAACCTCGCCGAGTGCACCCTGACTGAGAATAATGTTTTCACAACGCCGATTTTGATGCCCAACCGCCACTGCCCGATTCATCTACCCCAATTGCCTCGCGGCCAAAGCGCGGCTAGCGTGTTTGAATGAATGGCACAGCCGTCGCTGTGTCGCAAGCTAGATCTGGTTTGTGTGCGGGCAACGTCCGCCCGCGAAGCTTTCTAGTTGTACCCATGGAGAATCAAAGATGAAAAAAGCAACCACACTCTGCCTTTCGATTTTCGCTGTCGCTGCATTCGCAACGTTCGCACGCGCCGAGGACAAGCACCACGATCATGACCATGCCCATGCGGAACTCGGCAAAGCCGCACCGGAATTTGCGCTCAAAGACACAGACGGCAAGGAACACAAGCTGTCCGACTACAAAGGCAAAGTCGTTGTCCTGGAATGGACCTGCTGCAAGTGCCCCGTTGTCGTGCGGCACCAGAAGAAAGAAAAAACCATGCAGCACACCTTTGAAAATTTCAAGGGTAAGGACGTCGTCTGGCTGGCAATCGACAGTACCAAGCCCGAGCACGCCGGCGGATACACCGACGACATGATCAAGGATTGGAAGAACAGCGACGACGTAAAACTTCCCTACGCAGTCCTTCGCGACGCCGATGGCAAAGTCGGCCATGCGTATGGCGCCAAGACCACTCCGCACATGTACGTGATCGATAAAGAAGGCAAACTCGTCTACTCGGGCGCCATCGACGACAATCCCCACGGTGATAAGAAGGAAGCCACCAACTACGTGGTGAAAGCGGTCGAAGCATCGCTCGCGGGTTCAGAAGTTGAAGTTGCCTCGACCAAGCCATACGGCTGTGGCGTGAAGTACGCTGGCTAATTCGAACAGTGTGAATTCAGTCGTCTGTCGTAACCAAGCGACCGGGGATTTGGCAGCATCATGGGCTTGAACGACTCGAGTCCGCTGCCATCGCCGATTGCAACAAATCGGCTAGTCATGGGCAGTCGCTCCCAGGGATTGGGACGGCTGCCCTTTTGTCGATTGTCCTTCCAGCGATCAAAATGGTTGCATCGCCCGAGTCGCAAGACTAGACTTCGAGCCTTGAGGCGCAATTTTCAGGATGCCATCTGACCGATGGACACGGACGTTCATCCGCAAGCATTCCAACCACGAAGGTTTGATATTTCTCTTGGTCAGGAACTTTCGATTGAAAGCTAAGTCAGCGGTGCGATTCATGCGGACGGGCTGGATCACCGCCTGCTTGCTGGTGGCGATGTCGTCGGTTGGATGTGGACCCGCTTGGGTTTACACCTTTAACGAAGCCGAGCGCATCGCCCGCCCCAAAGAGCAGCCCATCCTTCTGTTCTATCGCGATCATCTCGACGTTCGCTCCGCACGCATCAACGAAGCACTCGAACAACCCGAAACCATGCGGCTGATCGAAGGCTACGTTCCGTGCTCGTTGATCTCTGCATACGATCCGAACCGCCGCTACGTCGCGCAGTATGGCGTGCTCGCACCACCGGCGCTCATCGTGATTCATCCCGACGGAACGTACCACGCCCTCCAGGATGTGGACGACGCGGTGAAGATTCGGGCGTTTATTTCCAGTGCCAAACCGCCGGGACTCAAGCCCAGCATCGACCAGGCCATCCCCCGACCGACCGATTTTCTGATTCGCGCGGAAGGCACGTACGAGACAGCCGTCGATCTTGCCCAGCGTCAGAACCGCAAGATGATGATCCTCTACAAGTGGTGGCTCGATGCCGATTCGAACGAACTGATCACCCGCATGAGTCGGCCCGAAATCGCGTCGCGCTGCACGGAAACGATCAACTGCGTGCTCGATTGGGATTTCACGCCCAACCGCAAGCACGTCGCGAAGTACGGCGTGACGAAATTCCCGACGATCATCGTCGTCCACCAGGATGGCTCGTTTCAAAAACGCGAAGGTCTCGGCAACGTTCAGGAAATCGCATCGTTTCTTTCGACCGCGCTGTCGTCTCAAGGTGGGCAGCGTCCGGGGGCCAGACCGCCCCGGCCTCAAACACGCCCCCCACAGGCGTCTCGACCACCATCAACCCGCTCGCAGCCACCCGTTTCGCGTGGACCAACGCGAGCACCGAATCAGCCTGCCGCGACAACCCGGTCCAACAGACCGCCACGAATCAAATGGCTGACGATTCACGATCAAGCCCGCATCCGAGCACAGCGCGAGGGACGCGGGCTTTTTGTGTTTTACGAAAAAGCAATCGACGAAACGTCGATGCGGATGGGCAATCTGCTCGATTCGTCTGCCGCTCGAACCATCCTGAGCGACACGGTGAACTGCCGACTCAATGAAGCCGATCAGTCAGCCGCCAGCACGATGCGACTCTACGGCGTCACCCACGCACCCGCGTTCGTCGCCGTTCGGCCCGACGGCACTAGCCGAGCACGCCGAGGCTCACTCACCATCACCGATTTGCGCCGCCTGCGCGCATTTATCGGCGCGCCGTGAGGAGACTTCCGCCCAGCCGTCATTCCTGCGAAAGCGAGAATCCAGAACGTAGGGTCCGCTGTGCGGACCAATTTGTGTTTGATATTGTCGCGATTTGGTCCGCACAGCGGACCCTACTTCGATGTGTTTGGATCGTAACCGAGCACGTCGTATAGCTCCTGACGCGTCTGCATGTTCTCCACCAGACTCGCCTGCGTGCCGGTCTGTTTGATGACGGCCAGCGATTCTTTGACCGTATGCATGACCAACCGCTGAAGTGTCACCGGGTAGATCACGATGTTGTAACCCATGTCGCCCAGTTCCTTGGCGGGTGGCAGCGGGCTCTTGCCGAACTCGGTGCAGTTCGCGAGCAGCACCGTGTCCACATCGCGGGCGAAACGGGCGAACTCGTCGAGATCCTGCAGCGCTTCCGGGAAAATGCCATCCGCCCCTGCTTCGAGATACATGTGGGCGCGTTTGACGGCTTCGTCATATCCCGAAACACTTCGCGCATCGGTGCGGGCGAGGATCAGAAAATCCTTGTTCGTCTTGGCCTTCGCCGCTGACTCGATCTTCACGCAGAATTCGTCAGCCGGCACCAGTCGCTTGCCGTCGAGATGACCGCAGCGCTTGGGAAACTCCTGATCCTCCAGGTGAATCCCGCTCACGCCCACCGATTCGAGAATCCGCACGCAGTGGGCCGCGTTGTCCGCACCGCCATAACCGGTGTCCGCATCCATCAGAATCGGCAATGAACACGAACGCGCCACCCGGTCGGCATGATCGCGGGCTTCCGTCAGCGTCATCACGCCAACATCCGGCAAACCACCCACCGAATTCGCCAACACCGCACCGGACAGATAAAGGGCGTCAAACTGCGCCCGTTCAATCATCCGAGCCGACAACGCGTTAAACGCCCCCGGCATCATCACGACGCCTTCATCAATCAGCGTCCGCAACCGCTTCGACCGTGCGGCATGTTCAATCATTCAATTGCCCCTCAAGGACGAAAAACAATCCGTAGGGTGGGCCGTGCCCACCCTACAAGCTACAGCACCTTGAACTTGAACAACTCGGTGATTCCCTCGGTGTCGAGCGTGTCGAACTTCATCACCTGTTCGACAAGATGATCGGCGGTGTCTTTCGCGATCACACCGTCGGCCAATCGATAGAACTTCGCGAAGACTTCGTCGTCGGTCATCGGATTTTCAGCGTGGCCGCGTGGGAAGTCCACCCGCTTGTTGACCTTCGTGCCATCGGTGCAGGTGATCGTGATGTCGTTCGGGATGCCCTTCGGATACCCCTTGTTCAGCTCCGCATCCTCGACGATCTTCGTCCGGTCGATCAGATCGAGCAGCGTTTTGTCGGTCAAACGCTCATCGTCAAACGTCGCCAGCGTCACGTCGCCTTCCGTCAAAGCCGCCGCACAGCAATAGAACATCGAATGGTCGGCCGTCTCGCGTGACGTTGGGCGGAGTTTTTCCGGTTCCGATCCGATGATGCTCACCGCGGCTTCGAAACTTCCGATGTGGATCGACTCAATCGTTTTACCCTCAATTTGCGGGCGAAGTTGCAGACACGCATCGATCGCCGACTGCGAGTGATACTCTGCCGGCCAGAATTTGATGTACGTCTTGTCGATCATGAAGTCGCCGTTCTCTCCCAGCACAAGCCCATCCTTGATCCCGCCAAGGTTAAGCTGATGCATCAAGCCTTTTGGGCCTTCAAAGATTTCGTGCGGACCGGTCAAACCGCGACGTGCAAGATTCGCCGCAAACACGCCGTTGCGCGCCGCATTCGCAAACGCACACGCCTTCCAGTCGGAAATCTGACCGGTGCGCGTCTGACGCGTCGTGATGTTGCACACGCCCGAAAGACCCAGCACGTGTTCAAGCTGATCTTCGTCGAGCCCCCAGAGCTTGCCCGAAAGCAGCGCCGTACTCAGAGCACCATATGTCACGTGATCCCAGCCGCCCGCACGAAGCGATGCCGCATCGCACAACCGACACTGAATCTCGTAACCGATCACCGTCGCAAGAATCGCATCGCGCCCGGTCAACCCTTCGGCCTGCGCCACCGCGACTGCCGCCGAAATGTTGTCCGACGGGTGAGCAGGTTCGAGGCTGAGGTAGGTGTCGTTGTAATCGAGGTAGCGCACCATCGTCCCGTTGGCGAACGCAGCCAGGCTCGGCATTGATGAATGGGTCGTCCCCCAGACGATGCCCGCCCGCGAATCGCAGACCGCCATCGCCGTCGCCCGAGCCACCTTCGCCGGCCGGCTGTGATACGCACCCAAGCACGTCCCGATGGAATCAAGAATACGCCGCTTGACCTCATGGACGGTCTTGTCGGGTAGCTGGTCGTAAGAAAGTTCGTGAACCCATTTCGCAATACGACGACCGATGGTGGCCATGAAAGTCCCTCCTGGCGCGAAGCCAACTAGAGTGGGTGAAAGTTGATTGAAAGCGCAACAATCCGAAGCTCCGATCGTCAACCTCTCCACTGATGCATGGAATTGAGAAAATGGACGGCGTCCAATGGTGCGACGGGTCCATGGGTGCGACGGGGCTTCTGAAAGGCGAATGTATCCATTCGAGCCAAAGTCGCAACCGGACGGCTCCGCGACCGAAGGGTCGGCTTCTTTTAAATGCCGTTTGCCTCGATTCTGTTGCGAAAGATTGGTCGCTTTCGTCTTGGGTTCGTCCGCTATATGTCGATGGTATTTGCTTCGATGGGTGGTGTTTTCGCAGTAAAATAGCCGCGAGTCATGGCTGGTCGGTGTGTTTAATGCGCTATCGAGTGAGAGCCACGCATTCCGGAAGATCATCCTCCTTCGGCGCACCGGCCAGCATTTACTTATGCACTTTTTCGACCTCCCGCAGCTTCAGGCGTTGACGGTTTGGCTCGCTTTTCTGGCATATTCTGAGGTTATGGCGACTTCCTTCTTGGCCCTTCGCGGTACCGGGGTCTTTTCTTGCCTTTGTTGACTTCTGCTATCCCCTGGATTCCCACTTTCGTGGGAATGAAGACGTTGCCAAATCGATTGATTTCAAAGCCCCTTGCCAAATCGGCCGATTGGTAATACATATTAGTACCGCCCGCAAGCATCTGGCTGGGCGGGTTTTATGGTTGTTTGGGAGTTTCTGAGATGCCCAACGGCAAACAGGCAATCGTTTCGTTCAAGGCTGAGCCTTCGCTGGTTGAAGCCCTTCGGGGCGTGCATAACCGGTCGGCGTTCATTCGGGCAGCAGTACTTTCGGCGCTGGAGAACACTTGCCCGCTTTGCAGCGGCGCGGGGATTCTGACGCCGGAGCAGAAAGCGCACTGGGAGGCCTTCGCCGTCGACCATACGGTGGCTGAATGCGGTGACTGCCACGAATGGCACCTGACCTGTGCACTTGAGTCAGACCACGGCGAGTCGCACGTCCATGATGCCAAGTCCGCTTCCGACACCGAGCGTCGATCGTAAAGGACAAACCGTGAACACAAGGTCATTGCGTGATGCCATCGCCATCGCTCTGCTCACATTTGCAGCGGCGGGCTGCCCTGATGCTTCGCGCGAGTCGGCTGATGCGACATCGGTTGATGCGCCAAACGCTCCTGCACCGCTGAAGGTGTGCGCATCGATTCCGCCTGTCGCCTTCGCGGTGAAGCGTGTCGGTGGTGATCGGGTGGCTGTCTCGACGTTGCTCGTGCCCGGTCAATCGCCAGCCACCTACGAACCGACGTCGAAACAGATGGTCGAGCTTTCCAATTCAAAGTGTTTGTTCGCGGTTGGTGTGCCGTTTGAGAAACAGGTCGTTTCCACCGTTTCTTCATCGATGCCGGATTTGCCGGTCGTGGATGTGTCAGCCGACCTGGAACGATTGCCGGCTGAGTTTGCGTGCGACCATGATCATGGAGGTGGCGATGCGCACAACCACGATCACGAACAAGGCAACGAGATCGACCCGCACGTGTGGATGAACCCGCGGCTTATGATCGTGATTGCCAAATCGATTCACGCGGAACTGTCGCGATTGAGCCCAGCCGACGCGCCGGTGTTCGATGCGAACCTCAAGGCGTTGATTCAATCGCTTGAGGACGTCGACGCCGAGATTCGCGAGATGTTGGCCCCGCTCAAGTCGCGCTCGATTTACGTTTACCACCCGTCGTTGGGTTACTTTGCGAATGCCTATGGACTCAAGCAAAACGCCATCGAACAAGGCGGAAAGGAACCGACGGCGAAGGACCTGGACGCATTGGTCAAACGCGCTCGCAGTGAGCATATCAAGTTGATCTTCGTTCAGCCGCAATTCTCGCAACGGGCGGCTCGTTCGGTTGCGGCGCAGATCGATGGAGATATTGTTGCCCTCGACCCCCTTTCCGAAGATTACGTCGAGAACCTTCGCAAAATCGCAACGCAGATCAAAGACGCCCTGGGCGGACCGTCGCAAGTGCCACCATCTGACACCAGCGGAAATTCAAATGACTGATTCCGACTTGGCCATCAAGTTCGACGGGGTCAGTTTTGCCTACGATCGCGAGACGGTCGTGGACAACGCGAGCTTTTCCATTGCCCACCGCGACTTTGTGGGCGTCATCGGTCCGAATGGCGGCGGTAAATCCACGCTCGTCAAACTCATGCTTGGCGTTCTCAAACCGCAAAAGGGAACGATCGAAGTTTTGGGCCACACCCCCCACCGCGCGTGCCGGCGCATTGGATACATGCCTCAGAATTCGCATCTCGACCCGGAGTTTCCCGTCAGCGCGCTCGATGTGGTGCTCATGGGGCGATTGGGAATCACGTCGGCCGCTGGTCCTTACAAACCCACCGATCGACAAGCCGCGATGCACGCGCTCGATGAAGTCGGGTTGGCGGACCTGGCCCATCGACCGTTGCGGGCGCTTTCCGGCGGACAGCGACAGCGGGTGTTGATCGCGCGGGCGCTGGCGGGTGAACCGGAACTGCTGATCCTCGACGAACCGACGGCCAACCTCGACCCAGCCGTCCAGGACGATCTCTACGATCAACTTCGCGAGTTGAACAAAACCATCACCGTGGTCATCGTCTCGCACGACGTCGGTTTCGTTTCGCTTTACTTCAAGACCGCGATCTGCGTCAGCCGCAAGGTCCACACGCATTCCACCCGCGACCTCACCAATCAGCAGGTTACCGACATGTACGGGCGCGAAGTGCGATTGATTCACCGGGACAACTTGGAAACGGGGAAGTGCTGTGATTGAGTTCGTCGAAGCGATCGGGCAAAACGCACTTCTCCAAAACGCCCTGCTCGTCGGCGTCATCGCTAGCGTGGCGTGCGGCGTGATGGGCAGCTACGTCGTCGCGCGACGGATCAGCTACATCGCGGGCGGAATTGCGCACTGCACCCTCGGCGGAATGGGCATCGCCCGTTATCTCAACCGCGTGGTCGGGTGGACGTGGTTGCAACCGCTGCACGGCGCTGTGTTGGCTGCGGTCATCGCGGCGATCATCATCGGGTACGTCAGCCTCCGCGCAAGGCAGCGTGAAGACACTGTCATCAGCGCGCTTTGGGCCAGCGGCATGGCGATCGGCATTTTGTTCATCGCGCGGACGCCCGGTTACGGCGAAGACCTGATGAGCTACCTGTTTGGCAACATTCTGCTGGTTTCAACCGGCGACCTATACCTCGTTGCCGCACTCGATGTGGTGGTGCTGGCGTTGGGGCTGATCTTCTACAATCGGTTTCTAGCGGTGTGCTACGATGCGGAGTTCGCGCGATTGCGCGGTGTGAACGTTGAATTCTACTACCTGCTTCTATTGTCGCTGGTGGCGCTGACGGTTGTGGTGCTGGTGACGGTGGTTGGGTTGGTGCTGGTGATCGCGCTGCTGACGCTGCCGGCGGCCATTGCGAGTCACTTCATGTCGCGTTTGTGGCAGGTGATGGTTGTCGCGATCGCCATCAGCATGCTGTCGACCGTCGCCGGGCTCGCATTAAGTTACAGCCCCCAGTTGCCACCGGGTGCGACGACCATCGCGATCTGTGCCGGGGCGTATTTGGCGACCATTCTAATGAAGCGTGTTCTGTCGTCGCGTCGAACGAACCACGCGAACGGTTAGTCATCTTCAGCCAGGAATTGAATCGCATCGACCAAAATGCCAGCACCATCCTTCGGCATCTCGTGCCCCTCCATGGGCAATATCTCAAGCTTGAATTTGACGCCGGCATCGACGATCTGCTCCAAAGTCTGCGGGCTGTGCGGTCGCCTCTTTTCAAGTTCGCCAGCCACCATGACCACGCGCAACTTGGCCTCCTTGGCGTTGGCGATCCACTTTCTATAGACATCCAGCGAATAGCCGCCAGCAATTGCCAGCACACCGCGGTACTTTCCCGGATAGTCACCCAGCAACTCTAGGGCCACTGCACCACCTTGCGAAAACCCCACAACCACCACGTTTTCAGGTTTGACGCCCCGTTCCTTAATTGCTTCGTCAATCAGGTTGGATGTCCCTTCAACATCCAGGTCGTTGGGATCCTGCCCCTTGTGCCAACCGTAAACGCACGTCGATCTGGTCGCACCGTTACCTTTAAGAGCAATCACCGGAATGCCCAACTGGTCAGAAACGGCAATCCACTCGTTGCCGAATTCGCGAGGGTTGCTGCCATATCCACAAAGGGCGACGAGCAGTTCAACGGGACCTTCCCCCTTTGGCGATGCGGGCTCGTAGACAAACTGTGCTTCTTTTCGGCACGCCTCGACGGCATCGAGCATGGATGGGTATCGATCGTCTTCACGCAACGAATCCAGGTCGGTATCGCTCTTGATGTGATCGCCATCGCACCAGCCGTATCGAATCGAGTTGTCCAGCGCGTCAAACGCCTTGTCGGTGTCGCCATTGAGCGCATAGCAGCAGGCGAGGTTGTAATAGTTGCCGTGGTCCAGCGGCGACATCTTGGCGATCAGTTCGCGATAGAAAATGGCCTTGTCCCAATCCTCTTTTGCATACGCCTCGTCACTCTTGATGGAGTAGTGATTCAAACGCATCCCCCGCGTGTTCATCTGTTGCGCCGAAGCTGGCAGGCCCGCGATCATCGTGAGGAGCAGCATGGCCGCCACGAACCGTACTGAAAGAAACCGAATGCCTGGCGTCATGATCAAACTCCTCCGCGACTTTGGAAATGGGCAAGATGGACTGAGAAATGTCTCCGCAATTCAGGCGGACACACCGATGAGACCCAACCAATCATATCGAATCCGATAGATTCGCGATAGTTACACGCCAGTGCGATAGCATGCACTGCATTTGCAGGGCGCCAAAGTCGCGGTTAGACACGTCTGCCCGAAGCGCGTATCGTGTGTCGCAACATCGACCAACAGGTCGCATCGTGTGGGTTTGTTCCAACCCACGGGGTTTGAGAGCATCTTCAGAATCTCATTTTCGCGGATTCCATTGATGGCCCAACGGATATTCTTTGGTGCGATAGCCATATCCATCGTGTTCGGCTTGTTCAGTGCCGACGCCCACCTTTCCTCGTTGCCGGGTTTCGCAGGAACACTGCTGGATCGTGGGAGTTTTCTGCCGGTTGCACTGGCGCTGGTGGCCATCATGGCCGTCGCCGAGTTGGCGAACATGTGCCGCGCGATCGGATCGCATCCAAGCCAAAATTGGGCGTCGGTGAGTTGCGTTCTTTTGATCCTCGCCCCCTGGTTCAGTGCGGCAGGGATTCTGGGCGACGGGCCCACGAATCTCGAAGCGATTCACCTCCAGTACTTCCTGACGGGTGCCGTTTTTCTAGGAGGCGGGTTCGTCGCCTTACGCAGTAAAGATGTCACCACCGGACTATCCGATGTCGCTTCGACTTGGCTGCTGATTATCTACGGTGGCGTGCTGCCAAGTTTTCTGGTGGTGATGCGATGCGACTCCGCGCTACCCGGTCCGATCGGGGCATGGTCGGTGTTGTGCATCATCATCGTCTGCAAAGTTTCCGACATCGGCGCGTATTTCACCGGATCGTTTTTCGGTCGAACCCCGCTCATACCGCACGTCAGTCCGAAAAAATCTGTCGAAGGCACACTGGGCGGAATCTTGATCAGTGCATTGGTTTCATTCGCCCTCTTCAAAATTCACAGTGAAACTTTGTCATACACGGGCGTGTCGGTGAACGCGTCTCTTGCCGAAAAACAGCTCTATCACATCCATCAAATCACAAGCCTTTACGGACGGATGTCGGGGACCCAAGCCCTTATTTTCGGGGTGGTTATGTCAGTCGTGGGGCAACTTGGCGACCTGCTGGAATCGGTGTTTAAACGCTCTGCAAAAGTCAAAGATTCAGCACATTTGGTGCCCGGTTTCGGGGGTGTACTGGATATGGTGGATAGTCCGTTTGCCATCGCCCCAATTGCCTGGTTTCTACTAACACGATGGTGGCAGGTGTTGTAGAATCCAAGGGCACGGTCGTTTCAGGTGATGCGAATGAGTGGCTGCTTACCCTTGATGGGTTGGCAAACCTTGACGCACCACTTGGAATGGCAACGCTATAAAGTGATAGCTCAACGCGCGGGCGGTATTGGCGTGGCAGCCGACCGGTTGCCGCTGCGGCAGGTCGCAGCACCGAATGCGGATTGAGCCTTCAGGAATGATCTGTACCTCTTGGAACTAACCCTCGCAATCGACAACACGGCCAAACGCACGCTGTTGTTTGGACCGGCAGACAGCCACCTTCGGTTGATCCGCAGTGCGCTGGACGTCAAGATTACCGCCCGTGAATCCACGATCAAACTGAGCGGCCCGAACGATTCAATTCGAAAGGCTGCAAGCGTTTTGGATTCTCTGCAGGCCCGCCTGCGCAAAGGTCAAAGCGTCGGCGAAGAAGACGTCAACGCGGCGCTGGCTGCCCTAGACCAGGAAGACAATCCGGCCTTGGGCAAACGAATCGCGGTCTACCACTCCAACACGTCGATCATCGCCAAGACTGACGGACAGGCCCGTTACATCGATGCCATCGAGAAATACGACCTGACGTTCTGCCTCGGACCGGCCGGTAGCGGCAAGACGTATCTCGCGGTGGCAATGTGCGTGGCGTTGTTGAAGGAACGGCGCATCCGGCGGTTGGTGTTGGTGCGCCCCGCTGTCGAAGCTGGTGAGAAGTTGGGCTATCTGCCGGGCGACATGCAGGCCAAGGTGAACCCCTACCTGCGTCCCCTCTTCGACGCGATGCATGACATGATGAGTTTTGAGCAGATCAAGCGCTTCATGGAGAACGACGTCATCGAAGTGGTACCGCTCGCATTCATGCGTGGACGGACGTTGAATCACTCGGCTGTGATTCTGGATGAAGCGCAAAACGCCACGCCGTCGCAGATGTTGATGTTCCTGACGCGGTTGGGGCAAAGCAGCAAGATGATCGTCACCGGTGACGCGTCGCAGACCGACCTGCCGAGCGGACAAGCCAACGGTGTGGTCGATGCGGTGCGACGGCTTAAGGGCGTCAAGAATATCGGGATTGTTGAACTTGAGAAGACTGACATCGTGCGTCACCGTTTGGTTCAAAACATTGTGAAGGCGTACGAATCGAAATGATCGGTACGTCGAGAAAAACTGCCCCAAATGCGGCAGGTCATATGAAACTGAACAGCGATGAATCCGTACAAGGATGCAGCGACCGCGAAAATTGCGACAGTTGACCAGACTGGTTGAACTCGCAGACAACACTGAAAACACGATTTTTGGATCGATCTGATTTGGAATCCTTCGCGCTTGGCAAGATGCGCCACCGAATGCGTCGATCAATACGCGAAGCGCAGAACGATCTCCCCCAGGCGCGGGGATATGCAGGACCACGCAGTTTCGAGCTTGAATGATGTTTGGATTCACCAAAAAGAAAAAGGTCAGACGCGAACGGGCGCGGCA
Source organism: Phycisphaerae bacterium (assembly GCA_030429365.1). Lineage (GTDB taxonomy): Bacteria > Planctomycetota > Phycisphaerae > UBA1845 > UBA1845 > UBA1845. The sequence goes on along the minus strand of JAUIEW010000023.1, from coordinate 6,953 downwards.
GTTCAAGGCTGAAACGGCTGAGTCGCCGGTGCGCGCATTGGTTAAGCGGATTGGAATCTGGCCCGCCGTGGTCACGGTGGCGTTTTTCCTCGTGGCCCTCGTCATCAGCCTGACCGGTGATCCTGGAATTCCGTACGCGCTCAACCAGCGAATCGACCAACCCATTCTTGCGCGTGTGAGTTTTGAAGTTAACGACGACGGACTCGACCGGCGTAACAAGCAATCGGCCCGCGAATCGGTCCCTAACTTCTACCGCGTCAACACGGAGTTTATTGACCGGATTGTCGGTGAACGTGAATTGTCGGCGATGTTTGAAGCCGCCCAGGCGCCGACCTTCGAGGAATTCCAAGCCAAAGCCAAGGAACACGCCTGGAAGGCCCACGAGTACGTCTACCACCTGCTGAACAATGCCAACGAAACCACGCGAGACAGATTCTCTCAATCGCTAGATGATTTGAAGAAAGACCTATTTCTGGAGCCAACGGCGCTCCCGTCCGGCCAACTCGATCGCGAACCGCCTTCGACTTCCTCAGAAGTCGTGATTCAGATGCCCGGTGTTGACAGCAATCCGCCAACCGACCGCCGCCTTGCCACAGTCCAACTCATTCGTATCTCAAGCACAACCGCGCTGGAAGGCCGGGTGTCGATTCTCGCCCAGCATTTTTCCCAACAATTGCGTCCCGCAATTCGGGAGTTTCTGCTCGAGATGCTCAGTAAGGAACCCATCCTGGTCTACGATCGGGAAAGGACCCAGAACGTGATGGGTGAGGCGGAGCGAAATGCACCTCGCGGTAGACGCCTCTTTGAGGGCGGTAAGCCCTTCGTATTCCCCCACACGCTTCCGCAGTTTGACGAGAACGAGGGGTTGGACACGGGTATTACCCACGCCGAGTTGGCGCTGTTGCACGCTGAACACAAGGCATTCCAGGATTTCATTGCAAGCGATGATCCCGCAGCCGTCCATGCCCGCAAGCAACGGTTGTTGGAGCGCCTCGGTATCGGAGCGATCCTGCTGGTCTTATCGATCTCATTGTTCAGCTATGTCGGGCTATATCAACCGCGCGTTTTCGAAGTGCAAACGCGTTCCGTTGCTTTTGCGGGGTTGCTGCTGATCGCCCTGTTTGCGATCCGGGTTATCGTGGCCCGACTTCCGCATGCGGAGTTTGCCCTGACGCCGGTGCTGTTGGTTGCCGCGATTTTAACCATTGCGTATCCGCCGCGGTTTGCAGCCGGGGTGACGGTGATCTACATCGCCATCGTTGCCTTGATGATCCGTGCGAACCTTGGTGAGTTCGTGACCATGCTCACCGGTGGATATGTCGCGGCGATCATGCTCAACGACATTCGCACGCGAACCAAAGTGTTGTCGGTCGGCATGGTGGCTGGCGTGCTCGTCATGATGACGTCTTTCGCCTTTGGATTGATCGATCATCAAGAAGTCGGATTCGCGTTCAGGCGGGCGGTCATCGGCGCGGGAAGCGCTATTCTTTCGGCGCTCATCATCCAGGGGACGCTGCCGTTTATTGAAAAGCTCTTCAGGGTGGCGACATCGCTGACGTTGCTTGAATACCGCGACGCCAATCGTCCGCTACTGCGCCGACTCGCCCATGAGGCGCCGGGCACGTTCAACCACTCGCTCGTCATCGGCAACATCGCCGAGACCGCGTGCAATGCGATCGGCGCGGACGGCTTGTTGGCCCACGTCGGCGCCCTGTATCACGACATTGGCAAGATTCCCAAAGCCGAATATTTTGCGGAGAATCAGGAAGCGTCGATCAACCGCCACGACAAGCTGGCTCCGTCGATGAGCCTGCTCATCATTCTGGGACACGTGAAAGATGGACTGGAGTTGGCCAAGGAATACGCGATCCCCCGCGTCCTCTATCCGTTCATCGCCGAGCACCACGGAACCACGGTCGTCAAGTTCTTCCACCACCGTGCCAGCGAAAAACAGCCGAAAATCGCCAGCGGAAAGCACGATCGCCAGGTCGATGAAGCTGAATTCCGATATCCGGGTCCGAAGCCGACTTCGAAAGAAACAGCTGTCCTGATGCTCTGTGACGGTGTTGAAGGCGCTGTGCGAGCCCTTCCCGAACCGACGCCCGGTCGCATCGAGGGAATCGTCAGCCAGGTCCTGCAAGCCCGCCTCAAGGACGGCCAGTTTAATAACTGTGATATCACCTTGCGTGAATTGCATCTGGTCGAAGAATCACTGGTCAAGAGTCTCTGTCGCTTTTATCATGGGCGCGTCGCCTATCCAAAAGACGATGCCTCGAAAGCAGAGCGCACGGAACAGAAAGACGACCAGTCGAAGCTGGTGGGCTAGGCGAGGCAAGAAGCACAAGGTTTCGACGATGGACGCATGTCACAGTTCTGACGACGATTCACCCTACGAGTTATCCGTTTTTGTTGATGAAGCCGAAGACAATCCGGAGTCGGTTGAGCTGCGTCTCCAAAAAACCGCACTCGACAGTATTTTGAACGCCGTTCGATGCACGCTTGTGCGCCACGCCCGCGCCGCAGCCGCCATTTCAATTCGCATCGTCAGTGACGACACCATCGCAGAACTCCACGAACGCACCATGAACATCTCAGGGCCCACGGATGTCCTGACATTCGATCTTTCCGACGAGCATTCACGCGATACACTTGGCGATGCTGACCGGGTCGAAGGTGATATTGTCATTTCGATTGACACAGCCGCCCGTGAAGCAGAAAACCGCGGGCACGAATTGGTCCACGAGGTCATGCTCTACGCCATCCATGCCACGCTGCACTTGCTTGGTTTCGATGACCTGGATGAGGTTGACGCCGTCCGCATGCACGCTGAAGAAGACGCCATCCTGGAGGAACTGGGGATCGGTGCGGTTTATGGGAGGCCTGCATCTTGAATATCTGCGTCATCCAACCAAAGCTTAGCATCGCCAAACGTGCCAACAATCTGTCGGAACTTGGCAAGTTGATTCGGCAGGAAGCCAAGCGCACGCCGGCGCCGGATCTCATCGTACTACCCGACTGTTGCGTCGCCACGCAAGTCACCGCGCCGCAAATGCAGGTCACCCTCGCCATGTGCCAGGGGTTTGCCGAGGCCTTTGCATGGTGGGCACGCGAGTGGGGAATTTGGATCGCGGTTGGTCACTCGGCATTTGCACAGGGTGGCCTGAGCGAAATCGCCACGTTGTTTGACCCCGATGGCGATCCGTTTATTCGGGCCAATGACCCTTGTGAAGAACCCGAACGCGCCGAGAATGCGTGGGTCGTGCGCAATTCTCCAGTCGGTCGAATCGCGCTTTGCTCGTGGAACGGTCCAACCATGGAGACTTGCCCCCCCATCGAAGCGAATCGGGCGCCGGACTTGATCATTATTCCGGCGATCAACCCAAGTCGGTGCGCGATCGAATCTTTCGCCCGCAAACACAATGCGTATGCGGTGTTCGCGGGATGCATTCTCGATGAATCCGACGACGAGGCGCAGAGTTTTGTCGCGGATCGCGACGGCAAGGTGATCGCGGAAACGCCAGTTGGGCAGGCGTCGTCCGCATTTGTGACGGTCGATGTCGCCCCGTGCAACACGCCCGATGAATGGGAGGCCAACGAAGTCATTGAGTAATCACGCCATCGCCATCCTGGTCGCCATTATTTTGACGCTGCTCTTGATGTTCACGGCGACGCTCAGCCTTGCCTTGAGACTATCGTCGCGCGTTCGCATGCGCGAATCGCTCGAACGCCGGGGCAAGGGTCACCTGATGGATCGTCTGGTCGAGTTGCGTTTAGAGTTGGCCCATTCGGTGGCTGCGGTTCGGACAGCATGCACACTTGCGCTCGCGCTGGTGATGCTTCGTTTCTTCAGGACGTCAAGCATTGAGCAAACCTATTGGCAATACGGCCTCGCGTTTATCAGCGCGTTTGCTCTGGTCATTATCTTCGGCGTGGCCATCCCTTCCGCCTGGTCGAAATATGCGGGCGAATCGATGTTGGCTGTATTGCTTCCATTGCTGCTCGCGCTTCGCCACATCTTCTTCCCAATCGTCTCCGCCCTTCGCGTCATTGACGGCTTGGTCAGGCGACTCGCAGGCGTACCAGCCGACAGTTTCGAGGAAGAGTCCGCCCGACACGAACGCGAACTTCTCGATGCGGTGAGCGAAGGTGAGAAACTCGGCGCGGTGGACGAAGAAGAAAAGGAGATGATCGAATCGGTCATCGACCTGAGCGACGCGAGCGTTGCGTCCATCATGACGCCGAGGACTGAAATCTCCGCGGTCGAAAAGAGCGTGACGTTCGCCGAGATCAAGGAACTGATCAAAACGATCGGTCATTCGCGCATCCCCGTTTATGAAGAAACCATTGATAGTGTTCTTGGGATCATCTACGCGAAGGATCTTCTGCAAATCCATCCGGACGCCAAGTGGGTGCTGGAAGACGTCATGCGGCCAGCCCCATTTATTCCTGAAACCAAAAACGTTCGCGAGTTGCTGCACGAATTCCAAACGCAGAAGGTTCACATGGCTATCGTGCTGGACGAGTATGGCGGAACGGCTGGCTTGGTGACGATTGAGGATATTCTCGAGGAACTCGTCGGCGAGATCGTGGACGAGTACGACCAGGAAGAGCCGGAACCCGTCACGCGGATTGATGACGACACGTTGGAGATCGACGCCCGCGTGCGCATCGATGAGATCAACGAAGAACTCGACATCGAGCTTCCCGAATCAGAGAGCTACGACACGATCGGCGGATTCGTCTTCAGCACCATGGGGCGCATCCCCGAAACGGGCGATTCCTGCCAACACGAAAACGTCGACATCCGCATCATTCACGCCGAGCCGCGCCGCATCAAACGACTCCGCCTGCACGTCAATCGCAATGGCGAGCATGTCGAGGAATAGCGCTGTCAATCGCAATTACAGCGGTTGCGATCCAACCGCGGCGCCCATTGGCATGTTTTGCACATGGGATGCAGCAATTCACCCGCTACGATTGAGTTTGCTCTAGGGCGATGCCGCCAGTTCAAAATCAAGCTGCGCGACTTCGTCTTCGATCAGGGTCACCGACTGCGTGAGCGCGTTGTAACCATTGCCGGTCACTTCCACGATCGCCAAGCCTGCGGGCACATCGTTTAGGACATATTCGCCATTGGCATCGGTGATGTCAGCCGCACCTCCGCCGGCGACAACAGTGGCTCCTTCAATGGGATCACCACTTTGGGCGTCGACAACCTGTCCGACAAGCTGGCCGGTCTGCAAAACGATATGCGGGTTGATCAGCAGTTTCACAAAGTCCACGGCATAACCATCGCCTGCGCCAGTGGTCAGGTCGTCGATCTTGATTTCGAGTCGCCCCGACGAAACTTCGGAGATGAACTCGTCGGGCACGTCAATGCTGATGAGTTGCCCCACCGGTCCATCCTGGTCGAGCACGTTGAGTCGCGACTCCATGAATCGCGCACGTAGCCCGTTGAGCGTAATCTTGTAATCCGCCCCCCAACGCGGCGCCTGCAAATCGTCGATGAAAATCTGGATAATCGCACCCGCAAGCGCCCGTCCTTCAAGGCTGTATTCGAGCGTGATGGGCCGAACGCTGTTCTCCGGACGCGAGGTGTCTCGCGTGTACCCGTCGGCTTCTTCCTCAGACCTTCCGACGTAGCTCGTCACGACCATGATACGGTCGGTGCCTTCCGGGTCATCCGGATCGAGCGCCCATGGAAAATCATGCGGTGGCGTGATGTTTCCGGAAAACGGATCAAAGTGCTCTTCAAATCCATTGTTCAGGTTGTCGATATCGCCGACGCGCACCATGAGTTCCGCTTCGGACGTATCATGCAACACAACGTACTTCGCCGAGTAGTTGCCATTCTCAGGTGTGACAACGGGTTCTTCGGTTGGAGTTTCCACGACGGGATCATCGCCTGGCGGCAAACCGCCACCTCCGCCTCCACCGCCAAATCCACCACCACCAATGCCCCCGCCGCCTGCGGGCACTTCTGGGTCGCCATCGGCTGGGTCGTCAATGGGATCGGTATCGCCGCCAATGTCCGAACCAAGATCGCTGCCGCCGTTTGCACTGTCGTCCGGATCATCGCTCGACACGTCACCGTTGCCAGCGTCCGGAGCGTCTGGATCATCCGCGTCCGATGCGAAATCATCGTCGCTCAGATCGCCCGTCAGGTCGTCATCATCTGGTCGGCTGCTCTCCGCGCGAATTCCGCAATCGCCGCAGTCGGTTCCAAGTTCGCAGGATCGCGAAAACGAATTCGGACCGCCGTCATCGCAAACGCCATCGTTGGCGAACTCGCATGTGTTGGTGCAGTTACTGAGCGTTTCAAACGCGCCACCGCCTTCGGCGACGTGGGGCGCTCCACCTTGGCAACCGGCAAATAGCGCGCTCAACAGTAGAGCGGTCAGCGCACAGGCCCGTCGACGCCAGCTGAATGCTCGCAGGTGTGCCTTGTCTGAATGCGTGAATTGCGTTTTCATCGAATCTCTCTCATGTTGCAACCCGGTTCCTTCCAGGATGCGCCTCCTCTTGGCTCATGATGTCCACGGCGATGAATCGCGCAGAAACCTGCGGATAATCCTCCGCCGTACGATCAATGCTAGGCAGCGATCGGCGGCTCAAACAACTTTGGGGAGAGATATAAATGTGCTGGGGGAACGTCCGAAAAATCGTATCAATGTTTATGCGGTGCTTCGTGCCCGCTCAAACGCGACGATCTTATCTTCGTGCGTCAGCGTCAGTCCGATAGGATCAAGTCCGGCAAGCAGGCAGCGTCGCTTGTTGGCATCGACGTCAAAAGGAATCGCGTTGCCATCGGGGAGCGTGATGGTCTGCGCTTCAAGGTCCACGGTAAGCTGACAACCATCATTTTCCCGCACCAATTTGAACAATTCGTTCACCTGGTTATCGGGCAGGATGATGGGAAGCATGCCGTTGTTGAAGCAGTTGTTAAAGAAAAT
>JAUIEW010000317.1 GCA_030429365.1 Phycisphaerae bacterium | reverse complement strand
CTCGTCGAAGGTCATCAACATCCCGCTGACGAAGGTCTGCGCGAGCGTCGCGATGTACGCGCGCTTCTCGTCCGCGCTCGTGAACATCAGCGCCTCCATCGCGCGCGCGCGCATGGCGTCGGAGAACCCGCTGATCCACTCTTGCGCGCGGCCGAGCACGTTCCGCTCGTCCTCGCGCTCGCCCGCGAGATCCTCATCGGGGAGCGGCGGCGGCAGCGTGCGCGCGCCGGCGGAGGTGGGCGCGCCGCCGGTGGCGCGACGCGCCGGTGAGACGGTTCTGAGGGCTGTTGCGGTGGTTTTCATTTCGGTTCTCCATGGGCCCGCGATCCCGCGGGCGGTGCTGCGCGGGGGAGCGCCTCGGCGAGCGCGGCGCTCGACCCCGCGGGGTTCGGATGTTGTGGTGTTGTGGATGTTGTGGATGTTGTGGATTCGGTGAACGCGTCGCCGCTGCGCTCGAGCGACGGCGTGAGCGACCACATAAAATTTCTGCTTGTTCGGACAGGTCTCACGCCGCTTCGCCGTCGCCCTCGCTCAGCGGGAAGAAGCAGTCGAAGCACGCGCCCTCGCCGGGGGCGCTGCGCGGCGCGATCCAGCCACCGTGGTCCTCGACGATGCCGTGGCAGATCGGCAGGCCGAGGCCTGTGCCCTCGCCCTTAGTCGTGAAGAACGGCTCGAAGGCGTGCTCGAGCTGCTCGGGCGTCATGCCGCCGCCCTCGTCGCGGACCCGCAGCCGCAGGTACCACGGGGCCTTCGTCGCGCCGCCGGGCGGCTTGACGTCGTCGCAGCGCCGCGCGCCGACGTAGATCGAGCCGCCCTCGGGCGAGGCGTGGATCGCGTTGACGATGAGGTTTTGAAAGACCTGTTGCAATTGTATTTCGTCGTACTGCACAATCGGTAGCGATCCGACGACCTTGATCTTGATGTGGTCCGGAGGTTGAATTGCATCAATGATCTCAGCCACCATCTTTTCCGTTTGGATGGCCACGCGCTGCATTTCTTTCTGCCCGGCGCGCGAGTAGTTTAGAATTCCTTCAATCAGCCGATCCAAACGCCGAATCCGATCCTTCATCAATTCCAGGTTTTCGCGGGCGTCATCATCGACGACCTCGCCGAAATCGACGGCAATCCAGTCCGCCACTGACGCAATCCCCCGCAACGGCGCCTTGAGGTCGTGTGAAACCACATAGGCAAATTCCTGAAGGTCGTTGTTGCTGCGTTCAAGGCGGGATGCGTATTCGGCCAGTTTCTCGTGCGCTCTCCTTCTTTCCGTCACGTCAACGATTGAACATAGGATTTGCTGCCCCGAACCGCTTTGAATCGGACTCAAACCAATCTCGACGTCGAGCTTCGAACCATCCTTACGCATCCCCTGCAAGTCGCTCCCCGTCCCCATCGGTCGCGCCTCTGGTGCGGCAGCATAGGATGCGCGAAGGCTGGCGTGGCGGACCTGCGATTGGGTTGGAACGAGTTTCTCGACCTGTTGTCCCAACAACTCATCGCGACGGTAACCGAACATCTTTGCGGCCGATGGATTGACAAGGCGAATCCGTCCAGTTGCGTCAACGACAATGATGCCGGACGGCGTTGAATCGATGACAAGCCGAAAGTTTTCCTCGGCACGTTTGAATGCGGTGATATCATGACTGATCTTTGCGACGCCAATGACTTCACCGTCTGACGAATAAAGCGGCGAGGCTTTGATCGATACAGTAACGTTGAGGCCGCACTTATGGCGACGCACGGTCTCAAACTCGTCTACAGTTTCGCCGGCACGCACCAAATCTATGACATCTTGATACTCGTCTTTTCGCTCATCTGGAACCAGAATATCGAATTTCTTGCCCAACGCTTCCTCTGCCGCATAACCGTATATCGTCGTCGCCGCAGGGTTCCATGCGGTCACGACACCGTCCAGCGTCATCGTTATGATCGAGTCAATCGAAGACTCGACGACGGCCGCAAACATCCGTACTTTCTCATTCCTAACCGCCAGTTCTTGTTCCGTCTTCTTCCGCACCTCGATCTCTGATCGCAGTGCCTCCGTCTGCCGACCGACTGAATCCGACATGCTCAAGAATGCCCGCGACAAGATTCCAATTTCACCGCGTGCTTCACTGGGAAGATCAAAACTCTCTTCCGCTGCGAAAGCCTCCGTCGCGCGGGTCAACTCGGCTAGGGGTTTTGTCAGCGAACGCGCCATGAACACAGCCGCCGCCAGCGCCAAGACCACGGCAACAATCGCCCCCACCAAACTTGAGCGAATCACCGTTGATGCACTTTGCACCATCTGCTCATATGGCGCTGTTTGGATCAAGACCACCGGAGGGCCGCCCCCCAATCGCCAACGCGCAATCGCAGCCCCGAAGCGTTCGCCCTTCGAGTCCTCAATCATTCGCGAAAGGCGAGACTTCGGCTTATCCGTTAGAGCCAACGCTGGAAAATCGTTTCGCCATGAATCGGTTCGACCGAATGAACTCGCGAAAATTGAATCCGGATGCCTGGTGTTGAAGACGTAATCACCATCGGCGTTGGCAATGAAACGATGGCTCCCGATTTCTTGACTGGCACGTTGCAATTCAAAGGCCGGCGCCATATCAACGTTGATCACAACAACGCCAATCGGCGATTCACCCTCTGGCAATTCGCCTGACGCCAACGGGATCTTCTTACGGTAAATGGGAGCGGCCACCCGCAGCACGGGGACATGGGGCACTTCGATCTTGCCGTGTTCTTCGTTCAATTCAATGGGCGAGACATAAGCATCATTAGGTGAAGTGGTCTTCGCATGGATGAAGTATGGGCGATTGCACTTATCCTGAAGTTCCGAATCCTCAACAATACGAATAGCCCCATCCGGGCCCGATCGATCCACCCGGACCAACTCGTGTCCGTCTTCTCCATTGATGAGGCGAAACTGAAGGTACGCCGTCTTGACTTCGAGTTCGCACACGAAGTACCGGGCGATGTCTTCGCACCACTTTTTCTGTAATGTTGGTTCGAGGGTCCCGCCCGATTCCGCGAGGGCGTTGATGAAATCAATGACGATGGGATTATGGACGGCTGTCAGTGCGTCGGCCCGCGTCCCGCGAACATAAGAATTCAATTCCAAGGCACGTTGATCGGCCTGCAGTTGCAAACGCTCCAACTCGACGGGAATGACAGACTTGGTGATGTTCAACTGAATAAGCGCACCCACACCGATGGCGGTGAGCAACACCAAGACGACCATCGCTACAGTGAGGCGATTCGATAACATCGGTTCTGGCCATTTGCCAAATACACGTACACAGAATTAAGCGGCGCAAATCGCATCCGCTTGCATACACAGTCAACAATCCATCGTCCCTTGTCGCGTTGCGGTTCAAAGATGGCCCCTTCTTTGATCGGGGGAACCCGCGGCGCTACCTTAGGAATCGGCCGGATAACACAGGCGTATCGCTGACCTGATATAACCTGTCCTGTCTGCGGCCATCACCGATCGACGACCGCACCCAACAACAAACCACATGCAGGCGTTAACGCACCTCCAACCAATTGTTCGAACTCTTGGTGTGACGACATGCCAGCCATCGATGAGACTACTCGGGACGAACGTGGTTGCAAACAGCAATTCCGAAAACCCAACGAATTCTCGACCCTTCCGTTACGTCCCCAACGTCTGCACCATGCCGATTCCCAGATTCGCCGCTCTCAAGTGATTCGTATTGATCTCGAAACAATAGAATAAAGCGGTTTCAGGGCGTCAGTGTCAAACGTATATACAGGCAATATCGTCGCTCGGCTGGCCGGGGCTTTCAACCGATTGCGCATTCGCTCCTATACAACGAGGGCACCGACACAACACACATCTTTGAATAGCGACCCCCACGGGGCATATTACCCACCGTGAATGCATGGGGCACATTCCCGATAGCGATTGAACAAAGCGCCCATGCCAACAGTTCAGGCTGTCAAAACGGGAGCATAGTGAATCTGCAATCTGGCTTCGTCCCGCCGGATCTTGATGACCGTCGCGAGTATTGTCTGGCATATTCAGTTGGTGGAGTCGATTTTCCCAACTCTGCTATGCCTGGTGGCCCGGCCATGATTAAGTTATCTCATTCCGATGCATCTCATTCGTCAACTCTCTCAAGACTCGCGCTCTACGGCCTGGTCCAAACAACATCTTACGCTACCTATCAAAACGCCATTATCGGCATCGATATCGCTTAAAGGGGCGGCCGCCAAACCCGATAGTTAAGGTTGAACCTGTTCACCACTTGGGGTGAATTGCGTAGACGATTGCGCGGTTTTTCTCTTGGGGAGAATGTTCAATGCCGACCCTCCCGACATAGGGGAAATAGAGAACCGCGCAAGCCCAACCGCGTCGCGTCGCAACTGGCGAGTTGATGGCGACAAGACTTCGAGTGATCGACACCATGGCTGAGCATCTGGGTGAAAACGAGGTGATGGGACCGGCTTCAGTCGAAGGCGGTCCAACCTCCAAGGAACGCGCGCAGACCGCTCATCGCACCGATTCCGCGACCGCACTTGGGGTGGGAGACGGCGGACCTTCCGGAACCGCGACAAAGCAACCTGATCACGTCGATGAACTAATTGAACAACTGGGCGATCGATTCAAAATCGATACGAATTCCTATCGGAGAGATATTCTCCGAAGCCGCATCGCGCAGTGGATGGCCGACCACCGACCCGATCCCGATGCAGGAGACGTTTGGCTAACCCGATTGGTCAACAGCAACCTGCTGATGGACGAACTCTGTCAAGCGGTGTTCGTCGGACAATGCCGGTTCCTGTCGCGCGAGGACGTCAAGAAGATCTTCCCCGATCAAGTGATCGAAAATCTCTTCAAGCATCCTGGCAACGAGAAACCCATCCGTGTTTGGATA
>JAUIEW010000316.1 GCA_030429365.1 Phycisphaerae bacterium | reverse complement strand
GAATTGAGTGTTGCGTTCAGCCCCACAAATCCACTGCTGCTGTGGGCGGCCACCTCCAAACACGACATCGGCACCGTGGTATTGGGTGTCAGCAACACGCTGCGCACGCGAACGGCATCGCGTACTGTCGCCATTCCATACGCGCGGACCGGATCGTACAGCCCAGTCGAGAAGTCGCCATCGTCCTCATCGACGAAAATCAGGGTGACTTCGTGCCCGTCCAGCTTGAAACTGACGGGTTCTCCACTTGTCAAATCTGTTTGCCAGTCTGCGGTCACGGCCAGAACCAGCGGCGCCAGTTCCGCGACCGCGATTGCCAGTTTGCCTGCCCGCGCCCAGTCGTTGGTGCCGGTCACGATGCGCGTGTTGATTCGTGCCGTGACGATCGCCGCATATCCGATCACGGTGATCAGCATCGTTGCGCCGAGGACGAGCATGTAGCCTGCCGCCCGTCTTTTCATGCTTCTGGATGATATGTGCGTTGGCTTGCTCAATTCGCAACCTCGGGTTCATTGGACAGTGACGCCCCCAGTTGGAGCGGGGGGTTGGATTCACCAATCTGCAGATCCAGTCCGATCCAACTGCAATAGGTGCGGGTGGACGTCACTTCCTGCTCGTATGTACCTGCGTCGGTCCGCACGCTGACAATTGAGGTCTTGGCACCACGTGGATCGGTGACGGTGACGGTGATCCGCTTCGCGCCGCTGTCTGTACTGATCGCAGTATTGCCGGGCGATAGCGGATCGACGTATTCAACAGTCACGCTGCGCGTCCATCCGTCGTATTCGGCTAGCTCCGTCCCATTTTTTTCCTGCGGGGGAGTAGCGGTCCACCCGTCGTAATCGTCCACGTCGTCAAAGTCGGCGCGGTTGCTGGTTCCTTCGTCGGCCTCCGGACCAATCGCACCGCTTGCGGCCGAGTCAACGGTTACCTTTCCATAGACATAGAGCGGCAGTCGATTGCTCGCACTGGTCCAGTGTCCGCCGCCATTGGCCGTCGTGACCATTCCGGTACCGCCATTGCGGTCGTACTCAACTTCGCAGACATCGCCGTCATCGATTTGGATCGCGATAATCAGGGCGAGGCCCGCGCCTGGCGTCAGGTCCGACACGCCGCCGGTCAGCATCGTGATCCAGTCAAAGTCGGCTGGCATCTTGGTCTCGGGAAGCGAGTATTGTCCGAGGATGGCGTCGGTTGGCATGTTTGAATCGTCTAGCGTTCGTAGTTGGACGCTGGCAGTACCATCCTGATCGTTCTTGTATCGGGCTTTGAACTTCACTTGCGTGATCGACCAGGACACGGCGTCATCCGGCAGCGTCGGTCGAAACAGTTGGCCGATATAGTTGTCGTTCTTAACGTCGTAGTCCTTGTCGTCCGGACTCGACGGGTCGTAGCTGGTCAACTCTGTTTCAGGTCCCTCCACCAAAATCGGTTCGGTTTCAGGATTCTCGTAGTAGCCCTGAAGCACTTCGCTCATCAAGCCGTGGGCGAGTGCGTGGCCCTTCCCCAATTCCGCGTTGACCTTGCGGGCGCGGGCTGACATCCCCACCATGTTGAGCGCGGTGACCATCATCGCGCCGGCCACGAAGACTGCCAGCGCGGCTTCGGCCATCGAGAAGCTGCGCCGTCGATACCGTTGCCGCATCGCATTGGCGGGCTGCGTCAAATTCTGCTTCAGATTGAAGGGTGGCATCTTTTTCAATCCTAGGGGCTGCAAGTCACGGAAAGGTTATCCAGGCAAACCTTGTCGCCGCCGCCCAACCCTGCTGACGTCACCAATCTGATCCATGTGGTCGCGCCAGCGTATGCGCTGATGTCGATCACAAGCGGTAAGAAACTGCCGTCGTTGGCGCTTCCCGCGAATCGCGTCACTTCGGTCCAAGGCCCCGAGCCTCCGGCCGTCGAGATTTCAAGGGCAACATAGTCGTTGGCGTCATCGAGACCCTTGCGGGCGAACTCAATGTTGAGGGATACCGTTCCGCTTGGACACACGTTGATCAATCGCTGAATACCTTCACCACCGCCGTCCCCGCCGCTGAACTCCAGGAATTTGCTGGTAGCGACGGCCGCTATCTTGACGTTGCCAACCGTCGCCCCATCCGTTTCGCCAAACTCGACCCAGGCATCGGCGGACCAGTCCAACGTTCCCGTGCTACCCCCGAATGTCTGAGAGTCAAAGTCATCGGCGTAGTTGCCGTCACACGGACAAGAATCGGCGCATGCGGCGTCATCGGCGCAGTCGCTGTCGTCACAGTCCGTGGAACCGTCGCAGTCGTTGTCTTCGCTGTCCTCGCAGTTCTCCTCGGTCAAGGGGGCTGCGCCACAATCGGCTGAGCAGTTGCAGGAGTCTTCACCAGCGCTGCATTTGCTGTCGCCACAGACAACGGTGCATGCAGCTTCACCAGTGCAATCCGAATCATTGCAGTCAATCAAGCCGTCGCAGTCGTTGTCTTCGCCGTCGGAGCAGCCGTGGCCCGTCTCGCTGACGACGGCTGGGCCGCAGTCGGCTGCACAGTTGCAGGAGTTTTCGCTCGGATCGCAATTGGCATCGCCGCAGACACCGGCGCAACTTGGGTCCGCATCGCAGTCGGAGTCGGCGCAATCGGCGTTGCCATCGCAATCATTGTCAACGCCGTCGGCGCAATTGAACGATGCCTGCTCATTGACCGTCTGGGATCCGCAGTCGTCCTCACACGAGCACGGATCTTCACCGTCATCGCAGTTGCCGTCACCGCAGTAAGGCGTCGCCTCATCCTTGCTGGCCGCCCATTCGATCGCAGCTTTCATGGCCTCTTGGCCGCTATCCGTCAGTTCAGTCGCAACAAATCCGGACCCGCCCCATGGCAACTGGACTCGCCGTCCCGGCGCGGGTGATCCGCCAATCAAATCGTCGCCGGCTTCGACGACAAAGAGCGCCGATTCGTTAGAAACTGTTGCGAGGACAAGCACACCTGTGGCCATTGCTCCGCTGTTGTATGTAAATGGCTGGTCTGAATTGGTTGCCGTGATGGGCGTTTTTCTAAATTTTGACGTGATGTGATGCGTATTGTCGACAACCGTAAACGTGGTGGTCGAGACCCCGCTGCCACTCGCCGCAGTGAAGCCAAATTCGTCCGCCAGAGACGACTCCTCATTGACGACGCCAATTGACACGTTGGCCAGCTTCGCCCCCAGCGCGCTCGATGACGTGGTTTCAGAAACATACGCGACATCCGCACCAGCGACGGCAGCGTCGATCACGGACTGGCTGGCGCCATCATCGACATACGACACCGAGTATCCCCACGATTCCATCAAGGCCTGCTTTGCGGTATCGAGCGCCACCGGGCTGCTGCCCTCCGATACGACCATCAGCACTTCGAGTGCATTGGGGCACGCCGCATCGGCGCATCGGCTGCCATCGCCCCGGTAGCGATTGCTGGGATTTTGCGTGCACTTCAATTCGGTCGTATCGACGCAACTGCCGTTTTCCATGCAACACGCGCCGATGCAGTCGGTGCTTTCGCAGAAGCTGTTGCGTGTCTTGGCCACGCCGCCATTCGAGGTGCAATCGTCCGGTGAGACATCCTCGCAGGTGCCGTCGCCGAAGCAGCAGGCGCGGGGCAGGGGTTTGATTGTTCGCGTCAGATAGCTCAAGTCAAAACGGTGAACGTCTTCCGCGATCACGATCGCAACCGTATTGTTGTATTTGCGCGTCAGGTTCCCACCCTCTTTCCCATCCCAGGCATACCGAATGGTTTCGTCGGTGTCGTCATCGTCGCGGTCGGGTACGGTGAAGGTGATTGACTTGTCTGTGCGTTCGGTGATCGTCAGGGCGTCGTTGAGATCGGCGATGATCACATCGCCGATATTGCGTGCCTCGGGGATTTGGGAACCGGGCGCGGTGCCGTCATCGACCGCTCGGCTGGCGATGGCCATCGTCGCGCCGACGCCCACCGCGAGGATGGATAGCACGGTCATCGCGGCCATCATCTCGACCAAGCTGAAGGCATTGTGTTTCGCCGGCGCACCGCGACTCATTTGGAGACTGCCTCCACTTCGAAGCCGTTGCTGGCCACCGCGTCTTCCAATGCACCAACTTCGAAACTCGCGATGCCGGATTGGCGATTGATTGAGATGGTTCGAAATTCTTCGCCCACGCGAATGATGATCGTTCCGCGCCGGCTGGGCCGGGAATACATGTCGAATGACAGTTCGCGCGTTCCCGCAAAATCCACGTCCCATTGCGACACGTTATATGGAGCCCCACTGAGATTGACGCTGTACGACTCGTTCGGGTCGTTTGGGTCGGGGACATTCGCCATTTCGTAGGCGGGTGCCGTGCGAAAGTCGACGCTGATGTCGCTGCTGGTCACGCGGGCATGTTGACGGGCAAGGGCGATGTCCTGAACCAGACGGCGAGCGGCTGAGTCGGCGTTGCGGCGGTTGATCGCCTTGGCAAACCGAGGAACGGCAATCGCAGCCGCCAAGCTGATGATCGTCAGGACCATCACCATTTCGACAAGACTGAACGCGCGATCTCGACGTCGCGCCGCTTTGCAACAGCCGCACCCGATCGATGCATTGCGGATGGATGCCGTGTTGGAAGTTGCTGTCTGCATGGTGACCGATTCATCCCCGTGTGGTGACCTGCAAAATCCCAAGCCGACGCGCAGTCTGGGCGCAAGAGTCCCTTCTTTTATGTATCGGAGAGCAGGAATTGGGGGTTCATAAAGGAAGTGGTGTGCCCGACGACTGACGGGAAGGGTCCGATTGCCATGGACGAAAGGTGCGTTTATCGGACGAAACGCCTGCTATCCGGCATCAGTGCGTGGTGCTGGTGGCTGCCCGTTTGCCCCGCCTGCTGAGGAAGAACCACATGGCACTTCCCCAGAGGAAACCGCCAAACAGCCAAATTGGGATTTCAAACAACAACGATTCCAAAGACTTCCTGTCG
>JAUIEW010000022.1 GCA_030429365.1 Phycisphaerae bacterium | reverse complement strand
CGAGGACTTGAATGCTGAGGTGGACGATCGCCGCGAAGTTCAGCGTGAAAACGCCGAGATGATTCGCGAACTCGTGGATGAAATGAGGGAAGCGCAGCAGGACCGCGATATGGAGCGTGTTCGCGAGATCCGTGAAGAAATCAGCGCCCTGCGTTCCGAACACGCCAGTGCGGATGAATCATTTGATCCCGAAGAACTCTTCGAGATCTTGCGCGAAGTGCTGACTGAGGACCAGATCGAGAAATTCGATCCCCTCGCCGACCGCTTCAAAAAGCGGTTGGAGGGCCCGAAGAAACAGGAGAAATCCAAGCTTCGGATCTACCAGAAAGCCGTCAATGCCATCAACTTGCCGGAGGATCAGTTGAGTGACATCCGCCGCATCTTTGTTGATTTCGCTAAGGAAAATCGCGGCGCCAAGAGCGCAACCGCAGAAGCCGACGCCGAATTGTATGACTTGATCATCGATGAGCTTGACGAAGACCAGGCCCGCGAATTCGCCCAAAAGGTCGAAGAAATGGAGAGACTCCAGACGCGCGGGCCAAAAGATCGACGTGAGGAACGCAAACGCCGCGGCGCCGACCGCCCAAAGGTTGAAGCCGTCGAAGAACCGATTGATGACCAGGTCGAGGAATCAGGCGAGCCGGATGTCGAAGACATGCGCGAAGAGCCTGCCGGCGAAGATGTCGACTACGGCGACAACGACTAAGCGGGCGACGAATTAGGTAGCGACGAAATAGATAGCGCGCAACGCAAAACAAAGGGGCGTGGTCCATCGCAGGTTCGATGGGCCACGCCCCTCAATTCTGAAGCACTGACGTATCCAGAGAATAACGAACTGAGAAGCTAGAAGACGATGGGGCTGAGCGCTCGTGCGCTACGACATGGCGGCGCCGCGGCACATGTCTGCCAGTTCGCGCACCTGTTTGGCCAGATCGCTGGACGGTGCTGATTTGCTCTTGGACTCCGCATCCGAAGCAGCGTCACCTTTGCGTGCGCTTTCGATCATCGAGCGGATTTCATCGAGTGACCGCCGGTTTCGCAGCAGCGCCTGGTCGAATGACTTGGAGTTGGCGCGACGCTGCGTCGCATCAATGGCCTTGGCGGAATTCTTGCCGTTTGTATCGCCGCTTCGCTGGCTGAGTCGCATCGCCCGATTCTCGAGGTTATCGAACACGTTGCGGAGCGAGATTGTCAGGCGACCCGTGCGGGCGGTCTGCTCGCTGAGGCGCGTCAGCGTCCGTTCGGCTGCCTGCTTTGCTGTCCGGGATTCACTGACGACCGAGCGTACGTCTTCGGTGGCCGCCTTCGTTTCAGCCAACAAGCGTCGCACCAAAACAGCCAGGCGTCGCATCTGAGCGGTGTCGGCAGTGGTGGCGACCTGTTCGGTCCCGCCCGTAGCCGCCGTTGGCGAAACGACCGAATCAATCTCCGATGCCGTGATCGGTGCGTGAAGTCGCTGTTCAAACTCGGCGGCTTCTTCTTTGGCTTTGGCCGCCGGTGTCATTGTCGATGGCACGATTTCGGTTGGTTGAGAAGCGGTGCTGCCCGATTGCCAGTTGGCTGGTGGCTTCACGCGCGGCGAGGCGAACTTCGATCCGCCTTGCGCCACGGTCATCATCTGGGCGATGACGTTCTTGATGAACGGGCCATCGATTTCGGTCGTGTCGGCTGCGTATGAACTGAGCATCGCGTTGTCGCAAAGCGTGTTGATTAAACGCGGCAGACCCTGCGAATATTCGAAGATGGCATCGATTGCCGAAGCGCTGAGAATTTTTTCCGGAAAGGTTGCACCGGCAACGCTGAGTCGATGGAAGATGTAGCCTTCGGTTTGCGAGCGGGTGAGCGCGCCGAGGTGAAAGCTGCGGAAGATGCGCTGTCGCAACTGGCGCATGTCGTTGGCTTCAAACATTTCCTTGAGTTCGGGCTGACCGACGATGACGATCTGCAAGAGCTTGGCGTCGTCGGCTTCGAGGTTTCCGATCATGCGGATTTGTTCGAATGCTTCACGGGTCAGGGCCTGCGCTTCGTCGAGCATCAGCACGACAGGTTTGTTCATCGCAAAGCTTGAGAGCAAGAAGTCCTGAAGCATGCGCGTCAATTCAACATTGGTGGCGCTGGCCGGCGCGTCGATGTTGAATTCGCTGCAAACCGTGTGCAACAGTTCGTTGGCGTTGATCTGCGAGTTGTTGACGCTGGCGAATGCGATGCCCGTGCCAAAATGGCGCAGCATCAAACGGGTGACGAGCGTCTTGCCCGCCCCGACTTCACCGGTCAGCACGACAAACCCTTTACCTTCTGCGATGGCGTAGATCAGCGATGCCAGCGCTTCTTCATGATCGGGTGTCGAGAAGAAGAACCTCGGATCAGGCGTGTTGTTGAACGGCAGTTCACGGAGTCCGAAGAAAGATGCGTACATTGGCTGTGCCTCATAGCTGCGGGCAAACGCGGTCGCTCACCCTCATGCATTCAACTGCGTCGATCAGGTCACTGCCCCGAAATCCGGCGATCACTGTGATCTCGCCATCGAACGGGCGCATATAGGTCCTAGGAATATCGGTCGTAGGGCATACGCCCTGAAGATAAGGACGGCCAATAATTGTGGGTTGTTCAGCGAGATACGACGGTTTGAGGGTGAACGTCCGAAATCATCGCGAATATTCGCAACTCGGGTTCAGCGCGACGCGTCTTCTCCCGATAAATCCTGCGGACGACCGATATCTCGCGCCGGTGGCGATGACGCCGAAGACCGGTAACTACGTCGAGCGGTTGGTCCAAAGAGGATACATACGCCCGCCTGGCAATTGCAGGCAACGGGCGTGCAACTTCGGTGGAGATACCATCCGTGAAGTTACTTCGTCGAAATCCGGTGCTGCTCGTGTTGGGGTTGGTTTGCTTGGCGACCGTGACGGGATGCCAATCGAAACACCACGACATTGTTTCGTTTCTCAAAGCGCATGAGCACGAAGTCTCCGCGATCGAGTATCGCGTTGGCATCCCCGATGTCATTGAGATTTCTGCGCCGCAGGTGCTGGAGATTGATCGCGTTCGGCAGACGATTCGTCCGGACGGAAAGATCGCCCTTCGGTTGCTCGGTCCGGTCAAAGTTGTGGGCATGACCGAGAAAGAGATCGCGGCCAAGGTCACCCGACTGCTCGAACCGTATTACGAAGATCCGAAAGTTCAGGTCCGAGTTGCCAGTCACTTGTCCAAGAAGATTTACCTCGCGGGTCAGGTGCGCGGGGGCAATGCAAACGGTCAGGGCGGCGTGGTCGCAGATTCGTGGACGGCGATGCCATACACCGGTCGTGACACGGTATTGGATGTGCTCGCCAAAGGCAGCATGTCGTTCATTGCGTGGCGCAACAAGGTGCAGGTCATCCGCAGCAGTCCCAATGAAGAGGAACGCCACAAGATTGTGGTGGACATCGACCGCATGATCCGTACGGGCGATACGAGCCAAAACGTGCTCCTGCAGCCCAATGATATTGTGCTTGTGCCACCGACGCCGCTGGGATGGCTTGGACTGCGCGTCCAGGAAGTGCTTTTCCCATTCCAGCCGGTGATCCAGGCGTACAACACGCCCGCGGGTCTCATCGATTCGACGGAAGAGTACAGCAACCAAGACGATTGATCGGTTTGAGGATTGACCTTTGACGATTGACTCGACTTGAAGTCGTCGTCACCAGTGAGAGATTCGAGAATGGGAAGAATCGCGGAAGCACTGAAGCGAGCAGAAGACGAACGACGCCGGCGGTTGGCCGAAGAAGGCGGAACCGCAACGGCGCTACTCGACCCGCCCGGTGGCGAGCACGTCCAGTCAGACGAGCAGGTGAGCGACTTTCGCGTCGTCGAACCGCCAACGCCCGAACTCATGTTGGAGCAGGGCATTCATGAGTCGGTTGTCGCGTATTACAGCCGCTCGTCGGCAATCTCCGAACAGTATCGCTCGCTGCGCACCCGACTGCTCACGCAGAATCCGCAAAACGACCATCGCGTGTTGGCGATTACCAGCGCCATTCCGCGCGAAGGCAAGAGCGTGACGACGGCCAACATGGGCATGATCATGGCCGAAATCCGTCACTTCAAGGTTTTGATCGTCGACTGCGACTTCAGGCGAAGTCGTCTGGGACTTCTTTTCGATTCGCAGAAGCGCCCGGGACTTGCGGACCTGCTTCGTGGGGCTGCGACTTATGAAGACGTCGTTCAGCCGACCTGTGTTCCGAACCTTTATCTTGCCAATGCAGGACAGACCAACGGACGATCTGCCGCAGAGTTGCTGGCGACGCCGCAGTCGGCTGCCACTTTGCGCCGGTTCCAATCCGAATTCCACTACACGTTCATTGATACACCGCCCGCGACGACAGTGACCGACGTCGGCATCATCGGGCAGATGTGCAATGGCGTGATTCTGCTGGTGCGTTTGAAATTTACGCCCGAGGCATATGCCCGCCGCGCGGTGCGTCTGCTTCGGGTCAACAAGATTCCGATCCTCGGATGTCTCCTGATTGGCCAGGACGAGCGCCCGTCCGGCGGATACGGTTACCGCTACGCTTACGATTACTATCGCTACGGTTATTCGCGAAGTGGTCCGGGTAAGTCGAGGAACCCGCGCTAATTCCATAGGCCCGCGCCGGAAACATCTGCGCCCACCATGCCTCTAAAAGACCGACTCATCATCTGCATCGCCAGTTCGTGGGACATTGATCCCACGAGCAAGCACCAGGTGATGCGCATCCTCTCACAAACGAACGATGTCCTGTGGGTGAACTATCACGGTTCGCGCAGGCCCTCATTGAATCGCAAGGATGCCCGTTCGGCGCTGGGAGCGCTGAAGCGGGTGGCCAGTGGTCTTCGCCCCATTCACGAGCGCATGTCGCAACTGACGCCGCTGGTGATTCCCGGGGCGCGCGATCGTCGTGTACGCAAGCTGAATGAGCGTCTCGTTGTGTCGCAGATCAAGCGGGCTGTCCGCACGATGCGAAAACCGAATCAGCCCGTGCAGCTTTGGACGTTCGCCCCCGACGTGGATTTTCTGGCGGGCCGTTTCGACGAGGAGCGTTTGGTTTATTACTGCGTCGATGACTTCGCGGCGTTTGAGGGTTTTGATGCCGATGCGATCAACGCGGCAGAAGCGCGGTTGGCAAGCAAAGCCGATGTCGTGTTAGCCACATCCAAACCGCTGCTGAAGAAATGCCAACGACTGCATTCCAACGTGCATCTCGTTCGTCACGGCGTTGACTATGATCACTTCGCATCTGCGCTGGATCATCGCGCACAACCCGAAGCATTGCAGAACATTCCACGGCCCATCGCCGGTTTTGTCGGTCTGATCGATCATTGGTTTGACGTGCCACTCGTCAGCGAAGTGGCGACCCGGATGCCCGATATGTCGTTCGTCTTAATCGGTGACGTTCGCGTTGACGCAGGGGGGCTGGCCGACCTTTCCAATGTGCATTTGCTGGGGCGCAAGCCCTACGCTGAGCTGCCGGGATACCTCGCGTCGTTTGATGTGGGTCTGATTCCTTTCGTGCGCAACCAACTCACTGAAAGCGTCAACCCGATCAAGCTGCGCGAGTACCTGGCGGCTGGCCTGCCGGTGGTTTCGACCGACCTGCCCGAAGTCAGGCGATACGACGAATTCGTTTCGCTGACCGACGCCCCCGACGCGTTTGCAAATGCCTGCCGCTCGGCGATCGAATCGAACAACGACGACGCCCGCCGGAAGCGAAGCAAAGCGATGGCCGGCGAATCGTGGCAGTCGGTGACCAATCGCCTCTGCGACATCGTGATGACGCAGCCGGCTGCATCGCCCGAACCATCACCCATCCCGCAGATTTGTCTCGCCTCCCAATAGCAGCTAACCTCGATTGCAATGACGCCCACGGTGGCGCGACCGATGGTTCGAGGCGGGTTATGTGGAACATTCTCAACGGTACGATCATCAATGCCCTCGCGGTGGCTGGCGGATGCGCCGTCGGGCTTCTCGCGGGTCATCGTCTGCCCGAGCGCATTCAGCGGATCATTCTGGATGTGCTTGGTCTGATCACCATCACGCTGGGCGTCGATGCGGGCGTACTAGGCATGAGCACGATGGTGCAGACGAACATGCCTGCGGGCGATGCGGGCAAGACCTACGGCGCAATGCTCGGTCTGGTGATGGTTGCATCGCTGATCATCGGGTCGATCGCGGGCACGTTGATGCGTTGGCACGAGGGCATCGAACGTTTGGGCGAAAAGATTCACGAGCGATTCGCCACCGGTGATGGCAAGACGTTCGCGGAAGGGTTCTTGACGGCCAGCGTGATCTTCTGCGTCGGGCCACTGACGATGCTCGGGTGTCTGAAGAACGGAGGGGCTGGCGATCCGAGCTACCTGTACATCAAGTCGCTGCTCGATGGATTCTGTTCGATCGCGCTGACGGCTTCCTTGGGCGTGGGCGTGGCCTTCAGCATTTTGACGGTGGTGTTGTTTCAGGGTGGGTTGGCGGTGACGGCGTATTACTGCGCCGATCAACTTCCGCAGTTGTCGGTGGACATGATGAACGTCGTGGGCGGTGTGCTGTTGTTGGCGACGGCACTGATGATTCTGGACATCAAGCGGATACCGGTGGCCAACATGCTGCCGGCGATTTTCGTCGCGCCTGGCCTCATCTGGATTGTCGAGCAGATCAAGCCGGGATTGCTGATTACAAACCCGTAAGGGGCTTTAAAAGGGGTGTCTACTTCCGGTCGGGCGGGGTTGATATGATGCAGCAATGAAGCCGTTCAAACCCAACGAATCCGACGCCATTGTCGATGGTTTTCTGGCTGAGTCTTCGCTCCCCGTCAGCGGGCGCGAACAATGCCCGTACCTGCCCGAGCAGCTTGCCAGCAGCGAAGGTTTCTTCGTCGATACCGAGATGGAAGCCGACATCTATCGCGCGTTCATGGATCGCGGATTTCGGCGCAGCGGTCGGGTCTTCTATCGACCGGCATGCGAGGAATGTGATCGCTGCATTCCGATGCGGATTCCCGTCGAGGCGTTTGAGCAGAGCAAGTCGATGCGCCGCATCTGGCGTAAGAACAACGACGTCACCGTTGTCGAAGGGGACTACAAACCGACCAAGGCAAAGTTCGACCTGTTCGTTCGTTACCTCGAGGGACAGCACGATGACACGATGTCGCGCGAGTGGGAATCGTTCAAGGATTTTCTCTACGGTTCGCCGGTCACCGCGAAGGAGTTTTGCTACAAGCTCGGCGAACGATTGATCGGCGTGAGCATCGCCGACGATCTGCCGAACGCGCTCAGCTCGGTGTACATGTACTTCGATCCGGATGAAGCGGCGCGGTCGTTGGGGACGTTTTCGGTCCTTGCGGAGATCGAGCATTGCCGGCGCGAAGGGATCGCTTATTATTATCTCGGGTACTACGTGCCCGGCTCGAAGACCATGTCGTACAAGGCGCGTTTTGCTCCCGCCGAAATTCTCGACCGGCAATGTGAATGGGTGGCGTTCGACCGAAACGACTACGAATGAGCCTCGCCGTCAACGAACTCGCTCAGGACGTGCCGCACGTGAATGATTTCTCCCAAGTCGACGCCCGGCGCATCCTGCTGATCAAACCGAGTTCGCTGGGCGACATCGTGCACGCGCTTCCTGTTTTGCATGGATTGCGCGTGCGCTTTCCCGAAGCGCACATCGCGTGGATGGTCGCAAGTCCGTTTATTCCGCTCGTCGCCAACCACCCCGATGTTGATGAAATCATCGAATTCGATCGCAAGAAGCTCGCCCGCTGGTTTTGTCAGCCGGCGGCATTTCGTGCGTTTCGCGAATTCACTCGCCAGTTGAAAGCCGCTCGGTTCGATCTGGTGATCGATCTTCAGGGGCTTTTTCGCAGCGGATATTTCACCTGGGTCACTGGGGCGAAATGCCGCGTTGGTTTTGCGGATGCCCGCGAACTGGCGCCGATCTTCTACAACAAGCGTTTGCCCAAAAGGCCAGCCGACGAGCACGCGGTCGAGCACAACTACCGGGTGGCTGAGGCGCTGGGCTTCACCCGGGTGAAACCGACGATCGACCTGGCGATCACCGATGACGAGCGCTCGCGGGCGCAATCGATTCTCGATGGCATTGAACTGCCGAAGGGGACCGCGTTCGCGGCGATCCTGCCCTCGGCGCGGTGGGAGACGAAGCAGTGGCTGCCCGAGCGTTTTTCGGAATTGATCGACCGCATTTCGCGCGAGCAAGGGATGCAAAGCGTCATCATGGGGGCGCCCGACGAGCGCGAGTTGTGCGCTAAGATTGCGAACCGATGCACGACTTCGCCAGTAGATATATCCGGGACAACGAACTTGCGGGAGCTGGCTGCCATCATCGAGAAAGCCGCGGTCGTGGTTTGCCATGACTCCGGTCCGATGCACCTTGCCGCTGCCCTCGATCGACCGATGGTGAGCATCATTGGACCGACGAATCCGCTGCGGACCGGTCCGTATGGCCACCAGGACAGCGTGGTTCGGCGTGATCTCGACTGTTCGCCGTGCTACCTGAAGCGACATTCTCAGTGTAGAAACGACCATTCCTGCATGAAGGGGCTTGAGGTTGAGACGGTCTACACGCGGGTCGGGGTGATGCTCGATCAAAAACGGGTATCCGTCGATAAGAATGATTGATACGTGATGGATACCGCGAAACGCCCGGCGAGATCGGCTTCCCGGGGGCAATTCGGGCCCTTTGAGGCTGACGTGCGGCGGTTCGAATGCTAGAATAGAAAAAGTCGTCCCGAATCCGGGTGCAATGATCTGCCGTTTCCAGCTTCAAATGGTGGTTGGCGAGGGGTTCTTGCTTTCACTGGGTGCGTTAAGCCGCGTTTGCAGTGTCGGGCGCGTGCATGGACGCCTTGGGGCAGACGGGTTGGGAATGAGACGGGACACCCGCCGAATTCAGTAGAATCTTCAGAAGTATCAGCGCAGGGAGAATCTCAAACGTGAGCGGCATGTGGCGATCAGCTCGATCCTTCGTGGTCAAGCGCGTACTTCACGCGAATGACACACCCCATCGGATCGCGTTGGGCGTCGGGCTGGCGACGTTTGTGGGCTTCACGCCGACCATGGGCCTGCAAACGGCGATCGCGCTGGGGTTGGCCGCCCTGTTTCGAGCCAACAAAGCCGTCTGCATTCCGATCGTCTGGGTCACCAATCCGCTGACCTTCGTGCCGATCTATGGGGCTTGCTGGTGGTTGGGGGCGATGATTCTGCCGGGTTCGGAGTCGCTGGGTGGTCAGGCTGCCGTCCTCGAAAAACTGCATGCCTTTGAAAACGGCGGGGGGTTCTTCGCGAATTTCTTCAACGCTGAATTCTGGTATGGCATTCTTCATCTCATGCTCGAACTTGGCGGTGAACTGTGGTTGGGGTGCACCATCGTTGGCGCGGTTGGCGGTTTGACGATGTACTTTTTGACGAGGTGGGGGGTCACCACGTATCGTGTCAAACACGAAGAGCATTTGAAACGCAAACAGCAGCGACGCGAAGAACGACGCGCTGCCCGGAAAGCAAACCCCAGACGCAAGATGATCGCTCCTGCCGGTGAACCCACGTCTCTCTAGTTTGGCTTTCCTTATCCGACCGGCTCGCCCGGTGATTTCCAATTCACATTTTGCTGTCGCATTGATCGTTTCGCTTTTTGCGATTGCCAATGTCCGCGCCGATGATGCCGTCGCAGTCGGACGCATTGCGGTGGTTTCGTCGCAGGCGCCGGTGGCGGCTATCAATGTCGGTGCGGATGCAGGCGTTCGCGAAAACGATCGCGCGGTGATTCTGCGCGACGGCGATGTGGTGGCGACAGGTCTGGTGAACCATCTGCAAACCGACCGGTGCGGATTGGAATTCACGTTGACCGGTGATCGCACGCCGATCGTTGGCGACAAGGTCATCGTGGTTCGCGGCGTTTACGCGGCGAAGCCTTCGGAATCGTGCGAGTTGATTTTGTTTAAGACCGCTCTTGTGGATCGGGTGTTGCCCGCGGGCGATCGACTTTGGATTGCGGGCGGCGAGCGCGACGGCTGGCGCAGGGGCGATTCGGTGCTCGTGCGGCGCGGGGCGGCTGTCCTGGGTTGGGGGATGGTCGCCAACTGCTACGACCGAAGCGCTCTGGTTACGCTGGATCGGACGCGCGAGGACGGTGCATTGCCGCGCCGCGGTGACGCGATTGAAGCCATCGGCAAGGTGGGGCGATCCGACCGGGTGCGAAGTCGGGTGGCCGCAATCGTGGCGACGGGCGACACGCCGAGAATGATTGTCGCCGGTGATTCGCACTCTGGGTTCGCGCTTGATGATCGGGTGGAAATCATCCGCGACGGTTGCTACGTGTCGTACGGCAAGGTGGTGGGTGTCGATCCACTTTTGCAGATCGAAGCCAACCGGGCGTTTCAACGAACCGATCCGCAGGAAGGCGACACCGTGACCTTGCGCGGGGATGTCGAAGGGGTTGAGCCAGCCGTCGGGCGCATCTTTCGCGTTGAAAAGGACTATGCGCTGATCACGCTGGGGCAGGTCGATCAGATCGAAAACGATCAGCGGTTGTTTATCCTCAATCACGACGGCTCGACGACATCGCTGAAGGTGCGCAAGCTCTACGCCGAGCACTGTGGGGCGACGCTGGATGGACCGGACAATCGAGACCCGGATGCCAAGGAAAGCACGCTACAGAATTGGATGCCGGTGTCGACGTTTTCCGGGGCGGCTGCCCGGCGCGAAGTACCCTGCGCTGAACCGTTGGCTGAGGATGCGGGGAAATTGCCCGATTGGTTGGCGTCGCTGAAACCGGAGGGCTATTGTCTGCCCAAGGTCGGAGAGACGGTCGCTCGATCGTATGACGGTTCGTCGTGGATGGTGATCGCGGTCGGTGATGATGAAATCCTTGCGGTTAAGGTGGCATCGAACGATTCTTGAAAAACGAAAACGCGACACATTCCAACAACCGATTCATTCTGGCGTCGGCCAGCCCGAGGCGGCGCGGTTTGCTTGCTGAGTGGGGGTTTTCGTTTGACGTGGTTCCTTCGCCCGTGGACGAACCTGATGCGGGGCTGCAGGAGGGGTCGCCGGCAGAGGTGGCGAAGGCGCTCGCGGAATTCAAAGCCGACGAGGTCGCGCGAATGCATCCGGATGCGATCGTTCTCGGTGCGGATACGGTCGTCGCGCTCGATGGCACGTTGTACGGAAAAGCCGAAGACGCCGACGATGCCCGGCGCATCTTGTCGACGTTGATGCACCACACGCACGAAGTTATCACCGGCGTGGCGATCATTGACGGAAGGAGCGGGCGGCGCGAGGTTGCGGCTGACGAAAGCCTGATCACCATGACGCCGATGACCCCGTCGCAACTCGACGCGTACATCGAAAGCGGCCTGTGGCAAGGGAAAGCCGGCGCATACGGCGTGCAGGATCACGACGATCAATTCGTCAAACAACTCGACGGCAGCTTTACGAATGTCGTCGGACTCCCCAGAGACCTCGTCAACTCAATGCTCGCGAATTTCGGTATCGAGCCAACACTTTAGTTGATCGGTTTATAGATTCGGGCGATCGAATCCGCTGCTGCGGCCTTCGATTTGGCGGATGGCGATCGGTGGGGCGAGCACTTCGCTTAGGATGACGGCATCGCGGAGACTGCGGACGGGGACGCCCGCGATGTTCATGGTCGCCGGTTCCTCGAGGATTGCGTCGACGACGACGCTACGTTTGCGCGTTGAAGTCTGCTGCGAGCTTCGCTTTCTTGAACTTGATTGAGATTGCGCGCTTCGGGTTTGCCTGGGCGGCTGGGCCTGCTGCCTCTGAACCGGTTGAGCGACGACTGGTCTTGGAGCGGCGGGTCGAGGCGCTGGCGGTCGCGGCGCCTGTTGAACGACAGGTTGGGCTGGTCTGGCCGGCGCTCGCGGTTTCGTTGGTTGCCTGGGTTGCATCGGTTGGCGTGGTGGCGCCTGGCGACTGGGCACGGGCGCCGCGGTGTCTGCGCTTCGTCGTTTTAGGACGAAGTCGTCATCATCGTCGAGGGTTACGTCGTAAACGACGTCGCCTTCGGATGTGCCGGGGCTTGCCGGTTCGTCGTCCTTATTGCCCGTCCATTCCTTGTATTTTCCGACGATCCAGTTCAGAACCGTGAACAATGCAATGACGCCCAAATAGATCAGGTTCTCCCAGTCCCAATCCTGACTCTGGGCGAGCAGGTTTGCGCCAGGCAGGTTGATTGTGTTGAAGCTGGCTAGGAGCATTGTCGGTTACTTTCCGAAGGCTAATTTCAAGTGCCACATGGTGACACATTGTACGGTGGGCCGTGCCCACCGGTTGTTCGATTACCTGCGACATGGTGGGCATGGTCCACCATGCTATTATGCGCTTGGCTTGTTGCCAGCGTCATTTCCGCCGATCGAGTTTCTCATGCTGGTGTCGGACTCGATGTTGCGCATGCGGTAGTAGTCCATGATGCCGAGGTTGCCGCTGCGGAATGATTCAGCGATCGCCCGCGGGACTTCGGCTTCTGCGAGGACGACGAGCGAACGGTTTTCCTGGATCTTGGCTTTGTTTTCCTGTTCGAGGGCGACGGCCATCGCGCGGCGCTTTTCGGCTTCTGCTTTGAAACGCTTGGTGTCTGCTTCGGCTTGGTCGGCTTGCAAGCGCGACCCGATGTTTGCACCGACGTCCACGTCGGCGATGTCGATGGATAGGATTTCGTAAGCGGTACCGGCATCGAGGGCGCGGGCGAGCACGGCTTTACTGATGCGATCGGGGTTGGCAAGCACTTCGGCGTGCGTGGTCGACGAGCCGATCGCGCTGACGATGCCTTCACCGACGCGGGCGATGATCGTGTCTTCGGTCGCACCACCGACGAGTTGGGCGATGTTGGTTCGCACGGTCACGCGGGCACGGGCGCGAAGCTGAATACCATCCATCGCGACGGCATCGATCGTGGTCTTGCCCGACTGCGGACTCGGGCAGTCGATGACCTTGGGATTCACGCTGGTGTGGACCGCGTCGAGAATATCGCGGCCCGCGAGGTCGATCGCGGTGCAGGTCCGCCAGTCGAGATCGATCTTGGCGCGGTCGGCAGCGATCATCGCTTTGCAGACGTTGGGCACGCGACCGCCAGCAAGATAATGACTTTCAAGCTGCTCTGTGGTCGTGTCGGTCAAACCGGCTTTGACCAGCGTGATCTTGTTATTCACGATCGTCGCTGGATTGACTTTTCGAAAGCGCATGGTCACCAGGTCGAGCAAACCGACCCGTGCGCGGGTCAGCTGCGCCTGAATCCAGAGGCTAAGCACGTTCAGGATAAAGAAGAAAAAGACAAGCAATACAAGGATCACGAAGCCACCGATGATCCAGTAGCCGGTGTTGGCCAGCAGTGGTGACATAAGGGTTGACGGCGTATTCATGCCTAGAATCATTGCTTGATCCTTTCGATATGCTTCGATTGTAGCTTGGTTAGGCCGGCTGGGATTCGTCCAGTCGAACCTCAAGCGTATTCATTTGAAGACCGACACCACTGACGGGTTGCCCGACATCGATCATTCCGGATTCGGAAACGCATTGTACGCGTCGTCCGTTGAACTCACAAATACCGATGGGTCGCAGCGGGGTGACGGCTCTACCGCTCACGCCGACAAACTGTTCGCATTCGCTGCGATCAAACGCGGGGCCAGCTTCTTCGCGCGTGGGATTGGGCGGCGCGAATTGATTGCCCAGCGGAAGGTACGTCACAAACTTGATACCCAAAAAGAGCATCGTCGGCACGAACACGACGCAACCGACGGCTGCGACTGCACCAAGCGTGCGGTTGTGGCCAAACGTCGCGAAGACCGCCAAGCCAAAACACACGAGCGATCCGATCGTCAGCAGACCATGCGACGGCAACACCAACTCCGCCGTGATCAACACGACACCAGCGAGGTACAGCAATACAATCGCGCCCACCGAGTCCATTGAACACGCGCCTCTATGCTTGAATCGGGCGAACCACAACGCGGTTGCCCTGACGTTCGCAAACTTCGACTTCTGTGCCTGGATCGACGAACATGCCTTGGGTGACCACGTCGACCAGCATGTTTCCAAATCTAACTTTGCCAGCCGGTCGCAACGGCGACTCGACCACACCAACGTCGCCTTCGCGTGCATAACCGTTGTAAGGATCGACGATACCAACCTCATCCGCTGTCGGGTTGAGCGGCATCGCACCGTGCAGCCAACTGATATGCGGGAGCATGCGGCTGATCATGATCATGCCAAGAATCGACGCCCCCAGCGCCGACCCGAGCGTGGTCACGCCGATTTTCAAACCCTGCAGGCCCGGTTCGAATTGCGGCCAATAGATGGGCAGCGTCCGCCCAGGTTCTTCGGGGACGAACGTCGCCAATAGGCCAACCACCACGCAGAGCATACCGCTGATGCCCGCGACGCCGAATCCGGGAATGACGAACACTTCCAACGCAATCAGCGCGAACCCGATGAAGACGATCACGATTTCCCATACGTTCGCCAAGCCGGTCATGTACGGTGCACCGACGAAGATCACCAGGCAGATCAGCGATACCAAACCGGCTACCCCGACGCCCGGCGTATGGAATTCGACATAAGCTCCAAGCAGCAACAGCGCCAACAGGAAGATGCGCACCGGCATCGATGTGAGCCAACTGGTGAAACGCTCCGACCAGTTGGATGTCAACATGGTGAGCGCTTCGTCGACGTTGTAACGAATCTTCAAGTCAGTCTGGCTTGAGCAGATCGCTTTGCAGAAACCGAAAGCGGCGGCTTTGCTCTGCCGCATGGTCAACAGTTCGGTGGCGGGCACGACGGGTTGGGTGATTTTGATATCTTTGCCGGTAACGATGTCCGAATAGGACGTGACCAATTTCCATTCGTACTCTTTTTCGTTGCCGTCGGATGTCGCAAAGGAGTCTTCGTCGATCTTTCCGCCGACGAGTTGAATCTTCTGCTGTTCGTCGACGAACTTGCGCTTGCCCGTGTGGATGTTTTCGATCCAGTAGACCACGCGCTCCTTGACGACCATCGACTCACACAACAGAAGGTCATAATCGCGACGGTTGGCCGAGTCGCGAAACTCTTCGATCACCGGGCTTTCCGCTTTGGCACGAAGTTCTTCCGGGACTTCCGAGGGACCGGTCGGACCGCCGAGGATCACACCGCAGTCGCCGATCGTGGAGGCCGTGCTCATGACGATCTCGTCGCAGGCGAGCGAGATCATCGAGCCAGCCGAGTACGCTTCGGTGTGAACCCACGCGACGGTCTTGATCTCCGTCAGCGATTTGATGAGGTCGCAAATGTCCAGGGCACTGTGAACCGCGCCGCCGGGCGTGTCCATCTCGAAGATAATGAGCTTGGCGTCGGCTTGCTTGGCTGTTTCGATGCGGCGCTCAAGGCTCTCGAACATGACGTCGTTGATTTCACCGCGGATCGGGATGATGAAACCGTTCTTGAATGTCTCGGTCGGTGCGGTGCCTTTGATTGCAGCCTCTTTTTCGATCAAGGCTGCTGACGTATCTTCTGCCTTGCCATCTCTGGACTTGCTGTTAGAGGAGGCACCGGTTGCGGGGCTGATGAAAACGCCCGCGCAGATCGCAACAATCGACGCCAACCCACCCATTTGATTGATCTTTAAGAGTTTGTAACGGTTCATGATCGTCCTCTTGAGCATGCTTTGGGAAGGCCTTAGTGATCAGGCTGCCCTCCTCAGCACCCAACCATCGTCCGTCGAATTCGTTGAAGTGTCGTCGTACTTCGGGCGAGCTAATAACCCAATGTAATTCTAATTCGCGCTGGATGGAGCGGCAAGTTGAAAGAACGACTCAGATTATAGTCAAGCTCTCTTGATGCCCAGAAATCGTCGCGGCTGGGTCAATTCACCAGAGGCTTACAATTCGCTACAATGGCTTCCATCGCCAAGCCGAGCGGACGCCACATTCGGTGTGCGTGGCGTTTAATCGCTTGGACGTATGTTATGAGCTTCCTATTCCAAGGAGACCTTCGCAATGTCTGCCCCCAAACTGACCGCCGGACTGTTCATGGCGATCGTTCTTTTGATCTCTGCCGACCTGCGCGGCGACGATGCAGAGATTGCCCGCTTCGAAAAGCGTCTCAAACTTTCGAAGCTTTCGGATCATATGGTATGCGGTGGAGCGCCGAGTCGTGCAGACCTTGCGTTCCTGGCTCGGTCGCGCGGCATCACCAAGGTGATCAGCCTGCTCGATCCGTCTGCCGAGGTGGAAGAAGAATCCGCGATCGCGAAGGACTTGGGCGTTGCGTTTGAGAGCAGACCGTTGGCCATCGGGCTTGATGGGCCGCTCGACAAAGCCCGCGTCAATCGCGATGTGGCGCGGAGCATCATCGACGAAATCCGGGCGACGACCGATGGCACGGTATACGTTCACTGTCAGTCAGGACGCGATCGCGCTGGGTTCATGCGGTTTGCCCATCGTGTGATTGTGGACGGGTGGAGTTTTGCCGACGCGCTCAATGAAGCGGTCGAAGGTGGATTTTCGCCAACCAAGCTGCCGGGTTTCTACAAGGACATGAAACTGTTGGTGTCGGAGTTGGATGAGTTGCCCAAGGTCAAGGCGATGCCCATTGCAGACAACGATCTGCACGCGAAACAAACGACAGCCAACATTGGTGCGCAGTCCCTCAACGTGAGGTTGATGGGCGAAGGTTCGCCAGTCTACGTGATCCACGGTGGGCCCGGTGAATCGCACAAGATGTTTCGACCCTACCTCGACGAAATCTCGAAGACGAACAAGTTGGTCTATTACGATCAGGTCGGATGCGGTGGGTCAAGCAAACCGCAATTCGCCGAGGCGTACACGCTCCAGCGACAAGCCGACGAGTTGGAGGCGCTTCGCGAGGTGGCTGAGGATGAAAAGATTTCGCTGATTGCCCAATCGAGCGGGAGCCTGATTGCGATGAAGTATGCCCTCGCGTATCCCGATCGCGTTGACAAGATGGTGTTGGTGTCGGGTTGGGCGAGTGCGGAAGAGTTTCAAAAGTACATTCCGCTATTGGTGTCGGTGATGGCCGAGTCCGACCACGAGAAATACGACTGGCTGATCGGCGAATTGCGCAAGGCAATGCGCGGGCCCAACGATCGGGAGTTGATGGCGCTGGTCGGTTTGCAATTGCCGGGAATTTTCTTTGGCGAAGTGGACGACGCTTTCCGCAAAGATTGGCTTCGACACGCTGAAGTCAGTTCGTTCGTCAACATCGTGATGGACAAAGAGGTTTTCCGCACGGTGGATCTGCGTCCGGAACTGTCCAAGATCACCGGTATCCCAACGTTGGTCATCTCCGGCAAATTCGATTTGATCACACCGCCGCCCATCGCCAAGACCATCGCCGACGGCATCCCCGGCGCGAAGCTGGCAGTCTTCGAGCAAAGCGGTCACTTCCCTTATGTCGAAGAGAACCGCAAGTTCATCGATACGATCGTCGGATTCCTGTCGGGATCGGGGGCGGCGTCAGAATAGCTTAAGAATTGACGCGTTCGGTGTGATCGCCGGGCGCGGTGTTCGCTTGCCTTTACTGCTGGCCCGAATGATTGTTTTCGTTCCTGATTGTTTGGGCCAGCGATTCGACGCGCTCGCGAATCGCTTTGAAATCGGATGACATCCGACTGGTCGGAAACAACTCCGCGATGCGTTGACCGGTTTGCAGCGCGGTGGCGTAGTCGTGTTCGCGCAGTTGGACGGCGAATTCGCTTCGCAGGGTTTCGGCTGCCTGGTGTTCCATGTCGGCGAGGGCGGCTTCGTACTGGCTGGCTCGATCTTCATCGACCGATTCCTTGACGATGGGCCAGAGTTGGCGGCAGGTCTCGATGTCGCGAAACGACAAGGCATGCTCGAAACGAAACAATTCTTTTTCGCTTTCGGTATCCAAGGGTTCGTCGGCGGATAGCGCTGGCTGGGTCGGTGCGATGCCCGACATGCCCGCGTCGAATTCCAGTTCCAACTCGTCGATACGCTGCTTCAACCGTTCGATGCGAAAGACGTTTGATCGCACGGTCCGCAGCATGCGCGATACCAGCCAGCAAAGGGCAATCAATACGCCGCCCGTGATCGTGGCGACGAACCCGACGAACGCCGCGCCGAACTCTGCGACGAGGCATTTGGCGATCACAAAACCACCGCCTGCGAGCACCAGCAAACACCCGTAGACCCATAGGATTGTTTCGCCAATGCGCAGCTTGTCCTCCAGCGCATCGTCTACGTAGTCATGCCGCTTGCTCATTCTGCTGCCCTGGGTGATTCGCGGATGGCGGCGCATTGTCTAGCCTACGCTCACCAGCTTCTCCATTCCAACGGTAAGCCATCCTAACGATTTTTGGGGGGGAGGCTCAATGGGGGCGAGGAGATTCAGGCGCGTGGCAAGTGGCAGCGGGTTGTTTGGCCTGTGGATTATTCCGATTGTGCGGACCCGGGGACGGTGACTTCGAGCCAGACGCAATCGGTCTCGGTCTGCAGGCGACAGTCATTCGCGCCGGCAGGGATGAGAACGGTGTCGCCCTTGCCGACGTCGAGACGTGATTGGCCATTATCCCATGTAATGGTCGCCCGACCTTCCAGCACCATCCACACGACGAGCTGCTTGTAGGGGATGTCCTGGTCGAGCCCTTCAACCATGCGGACGCGCTCGATGATAAACGACTCGCACGTCACCAGTCGCGTGATCGTCGTCCACACGCTCGCGACGTGGGAGCGCTCTTCGCCGTCGATCGTCTGGTCGCCGAAGTTGATGCACTGCATCGCCCGGTCGATGTGCAGTTCGCGCGGTTTGCCCGTTGCGGCGTCGACGCGGTCCCAATCGTAAACGCGATAGGTTGTGTCGGATGGCGTTTGCACCTCAGCCACCAGCACGCCGCCGCCCAACGCGTGAATCGTTCCGCTCGGAAGGTAATACGCGTCGCCCGCGCGCACGGGGATGCGCTTCAGAAGTTTCTCAACGCCGCCGTCCGATAACGCTTTCGAGAATTGGTCGGGGGTGACGCCGTCGACCAGCCCGCGATAGATGCAGCCGTCCGGTTCCGCATCGATCACCATCCACGCTTCGTTCTTGACCCGCACGGTCCCGCCGAGTTGGGCGGCTAACTTGGCATCGGGATGAACCTGCACGCTGAGATGCTCGCGGGCGTCGAGGTATTTGATCAGCAGCGGGAATCGCCCTTCAAACAGCGCAATGCCGCCGAGGAGTTGATCGCCCCATTCGACCACCAGTTCACGCAACGTGCGCCCCTGATGCGGGCCCGACGCAACCACCGATTGATCGTCTTCAAGGTCGGCAAGCTCCCACGATTCACCGAAGTTTTCGCCGGGGGGAAGGGGCTTGTCGAACCGCGTGTGGATCTTGCGCCCGCCCCAGATTCTGGGCTTGAAGATGGGTCTGAAGATAAGTGGGCAAGGCTTCATGATGACGGCTATTGTAACGCGTGATTGCCAATGAACTACCCGCGCAACGCGAAAGTCGGTGCGTATGGCCGCAATGATTGGCGTTTTTTCGGGGGCTCGATACACTTTCGCGCCTAGGAGAAACGCATCATGACTGAAGAAAAACCACAGGCATCTGAACCGAAAGCAGAACCCCAAGCCGCTCCCAAAGCTGACGATTCGGGTTTGATCAGCATCGACGACTTTTTCAAGGTGAGTCTGAAGGTCGCGCGGGTGGTCGAAGCTTTCGACCATCCCAATGCCGACAAGCTCATCGTGCTCAAGGTTGATCTGGGAACCGAGCAGCGGCAGATCTGCGCCGGGTTGCGCGGGCACTACGAAGCCGCTTCCCTGGTGGGTAAGAACATTGTCGTCGTCGCCAACCTTGCCCCCCGCAAGATGCGCGGCGAGGTCAGCCAGGGCATGTTGCTCGCCGCTTCTTCGGAAGATCGCTCGAAGGTGATCCTCGTCACCACCGACGACAGCATCGAACCGGGCAGTTCGGTCGGCTGACATGGGGGCTGCAGCAACGTTGGGCGGCATTCTGAGCCGTCGGATCACTTGAAACTGAATCGTTGACCATCACCTGTGCCACCTGTAAGCTGGGCAAGATCGCGAATTTCGGCGATTTGTCTCCAGGGCAGTTGGACGGGGCGAAGTTGCTGACGAAATAGATCAGATCTTAATTCACTGGTCGGTGTTCGAGATGAATTTGGCAGAGACGAATCCCGAATCCAAAGAGGTGATTCTGTGCGTCGACATCGATGCCGACGAACTGCCGCCGTCAATCCAGAGGTTGATGGGGGATCATGCCTTTGCGTTGGTGCATTGCCCGTCGGTGTATGAGGCGCTGGCGCGGATCAAGACGGTCAAGCCGGTGATCGCCCTGGTTCGGGTGGATTGGCTGACCACGCCTGAATTTGAGTTCTTTTCGATCTGCACGCGATCGTATCCCGAGCTTTGCATCTTTGTGGTGGGTGAAGACCGCTGCGTTGCGAAGATCGATCGGGCCATACAAGCCGGCGCTGCCGCGCGACTTTCGTCCGAGGCGGTTGAAGGGATATTGGCCGAGTTCGGTGACGAAGGGGCAATTGCCGACGCTGGCTCTGCCGAAAACGACGTTTGGGGCGATTTTCCGACTGACATCGCGGATGGAGATGAGCCGCAAAATAATTCGGAAACATTTGCCTCTCCCGATAATGAATTGGATGCTGAAACTGTAGGACCCGTTTCTGGGGTCTCCGCTGACGCGGCTTGGGATTCGGACGTCGCCGACGCCAGTGAAGCGAATACCAAAGCTGCAGTTGACCCCGGCATTTCGGGGGGCATAGAAACCAGTGGGGTTGGGACATCTTCCGGGGGCATTCCAAGTCATCCGCCCGCAGACCGATCGCCGGAATTGGCGGACGTTGGCGAAGAACCCTTGGCTGACCTGGACGTAGATAACGCTTCGGACCGGTACGATTCAGACTGCGACTCCGACCGGGCCCCAGGTGAGCCGACCGACGAATCCGGATTTGATGACGACAGTCCCGACGATTGTCGGCCCGTGATTGTCCCTTGGTCCGAGTCAAGCCGCGAAACGAGGCGTACGCCGCCAACGCGAACTGGGCCGACTCGAACTGGGCCAACACCGCCAGCCGCTCCGGTTGAGGACGCGGCAGGCAGTCAGGATGGACAAGGGGCAGACGATGCCGAAGCGATGTCGGATGATCCGCCGCTTCTTTCGCCGGAAGAATTAAGTTTGCTGCTTGGTGAATAGCGAGCGCAACCCATTGAATCGTTTCGATCACGGAATCGACAGCAACGAAAGCAGGCTTCATTGATCTCTTCATCGCCCAACATTCTCGAACGCGACCGGTTGTTGCTCATCGAGTCATCCGACGAGTTGTCGGGTTTTCTGCGTGATCGCTACCAGAACTGCGTGGTGGTGAAGACAACGAGTTTTCTGGAAGGAATCGATGAGTTGGCGCACAGCAACGTTCGGGCGGTGCTGGTGCATGTGACCGATGACGATCCGCAACTTCTGCCGGCGCTGCGCGGTTTGCGGGAAGCGGCTGGCGAACACACGAAGGTTATTCTTTGCTGCACAGTTGAGTTGGAACCGCATGTCAAACCGATCGCGGCGTCCGGTGCGGATGACTATCTGCTTCTTCCGGTCGATCACGCTGAGTTCGATACGGCGCTGGGATTTGTGACGCGGACGGATCTTTCGCGCGACGGCGAGAAGTGCGCAACCGCGTCGATGGATGAAATCGCGGCGCTGAGTGATTTGCTTGCGCATTTGGGACGCGACGATTTTTCAACGCTGACAAGGTTGGCCGACCTCGTCCGACTGGCGATGCAAAGTGAATCGGTGACGATTGTTGCCGACGGTTCGACGGCATCGAGCGGCGGAACGGTGGCTGAGCCCGTGCTTGTTGAGCTGATCAAACGCGGTACGCAGACGATCGGGCAGATCAGTGTCGGTCCGCGACGCATGCCGTATCGACCGGCTGACATCGATAAGCTCGCGCATTATGGACGATTGTCTTCCCACATCTTGGATGCGGCTGCCAACCATCGTTCGTGGCGCAAAGAAGCGCTGACGGATGAGTTGAGCGGGTTGCACAATCGGCGTTATGCCCTTCGTCTGCTGACGGATCTGTTGGAGAAGGCGCGGCGCGATCGGTTCCGCGTGACGGTGTTGCTGTTCGATATCGATGATTTCAAGGGTTACAACGACGCCTACGGTCATGCGGCTGGCGACGAAATCATCCGCTGCATTGGCAAGATGTTCCAATCGCACTGCCGCGATCACGACATTGTGACGCGCTATGGCGGTGATGAATTCTGTGTGATTTTCTGGGATGCAGATCAACCGCGGGTGGCTGGCAGCAATCATCCGCTTGATGCGCTGAGCGTGTTGGAGCGATTCAAGCAGGATCTGCTCGGTTGGCAATGCGAGTCGCTCGTCGACCACGCCCCCGGTTCGATCACCATCAGCGGCGGACTCGCGAGTTTCCCGTGGGATGCATCGACAGCAGAAGAGTTAATCGCCCAAGCCGACGAGGCGCTCTTGCGGGCGAAGGGCGCGGGCAAGAACCGCGTGCTCGTGTTTGGCGAACACACCGACGCGACTTCCAATTCGTAGTTACACATTTCCGAATCGGGCCAGTACGTCCAAGAACGCCCGAACCAGTTGAGATTGATAGCGATCCTTGTGCCAGATCATGCGAATCGTGCGCTGCGGTTTCGGCGCGGTCAGTGATCGGTAGGCGCAGCGTTTGTCGGCCTGGGCGGCCATCGCGGGGATGAGCGATACGCCGCGCCCCAATGCAACGAGTTGCTGAATGGTCAGAAGCTGTACGCCGACGCAGCGCACGACTGGCAGACAGCCTTGCTTGTGGCAGAAGCCCACCACCTGTTCGCCGAGACAGTGCAACTCGTTCATGAGCACGAACGGTTCTTCGGCAACATCTTCCAAGCCGATCCGTTTCTTGTTCGCAAGGCGATGCTTTGGCGGCAGCGCGAGCAGCATTTCTTCGGTGAACAATTCCTGACTGCGCAGGGCGTTGTTGGCTGGCAGTGTGGCGATGATGCCAATGTCGATTTCGCCAACGGCACAGCGTCGTTCGGTTTCGGCTGTCAGGTCCTCGTGGATCGAGATGACCGATTCGGGATAGGTTTTGGCAAATCGTTTGATGATCGCTGGCATGAGGTAGGGGGCGATGGTCGGGATTGCGCCGATGGTGATGGTGCCTTTTTCCGGCGCGGTGGCGGCGATGACGCTGTCTTCGATTTCGTCGACGGAGCGAAGGATGGCGATGGCGTGGGCGTAAGCCGCGTGACCGGCTTCTGTGAGCTTCACGGTTCGTCCCAGGCGGTCAAAAAGGCGGTGCCCCAACTCGCGTTCGAGCTTGATGATCTGCTGGCTAAGCGACGGCTGGGATACGAAACAGGCCTCTGCTGCCCTCGTAAATCCCCCTTTGTCAGCCACCGTGACGAAATATCGCAGTTGGTGCAATTCCATAGGCTATCCCTATCAATCCAATAGATACTATGTCTTTGGATTATAGCAATTCGAGGGTTAAGATCTCTAACGAAATCAAAAAGATTCGTCCGTCAAGCCGCAATCACGAATTGCGCTGACGGGTTTGTGCCATTGAATAGGAACGCTCGCAACAAGGAGTGACGCAGATGTCCAAGAATCCCAAACTGACGACGACGGCTGGTGCGCCGGTCTCTGACAACCAGAACTCGATGACGGCTGGTGCGCGCGGACCGGTGCTCATGCAGGACTATCAACTGCTCGAGAAACTCGCCCATCAGAATCGCGAGCGCATCCCCGAGCGGGTGGTACACGCCAAGGGTTGGGGGGCGTTTGGAAAGCTTAAGATCACACACGACATCACCAAGTACTCGAAGGCCAAGGTGTTCGCCGAGGTGGGCAAAGAGATCGACATGCTCGCGCGGTTTTCGACGGTGGCGGGCGAGTTGGGCGCGGCAGATGCCGAGCGCGACGTGCGCGGCTTCGCCTTGAAGTTCTACACCGACGACGGCAACTGGGACATGGTGGGCAACAACACGCCCGTGTTCTTCATTCGCGACGCGTACAAGTTCCCTGACTTCATTCACACGCAGAAGCGTCATCCGAAAACGAACCTGCGCTCGACGACGGCGATGTGGGATTTCTGGTCACAGTCGCCCGAATCACTGCACCAGGTCACGATTCTCTTTTCGGATCGCGGTCTGCCGGTGGGCGTGCGAAACATCAACGGATATGGCAGCCACACGTATAGCTTCATCAACGCCAAGAACGAACGCTTCTGGGTGAAGTTCCATTTCAAAACGATGCAGGGTCACAAGCACTGGACCAACGCGGAAGCCGCAGAGGTTGTCGGCAAGACGCGTGAGTCCACGCAGGAAGATCTGTATTCGGCGATCGAGCGCGGCGACTATCCCAAGTGGCGCTTTTGCGTGCAGATCATGCCAGAAACCGACGCGGAAAAGACATCGTACAACCCGTTTGACCTCACGAAGATTTGGCCCCACGGTGAGTATCCGCTCATCGATGTTGGCGTGATGGAGTTGAATCGCAACCCCGAAAACTACTTCACCGACATTGAGCAAGCCGCATTCTCGCCGTCGAACATCGTGCCCGGTATCGGTTTCTCACCGGACAAGATGCTCCAAGCTCGGATTTTCTCCTACGCCGACGCCCATCGTTATCGTCTCGGTACGCACTACGAGGCGCTGCCGGTCAACGCGCCGAAGTGCCCGGTGCACCACTACCACAAAGACGGCGCGATGCGGTTCTTCCCGAACGCTGAGAACGCCGACGCGTACTACGAGCCCAACTCGTTTGGTGGCCCTGTTGAGCAGCCGGAAGCGGCAGAACCGCCGTTGAAAATCTCGGGTGATGCGGATCGCTACAACCACCGCGAAGGCAATGACGACTACAGCCAACCTCGGGCACTGTTCAATTTGTTCGATGCCGATCAGAAGGGGCGGTTGTTTTCAAACCTCGCCGAAGCGATGGCCGACGTGTCCGATGAAATCGTCGAGCGGCAGTTGGGGCATTTCGAAAAGATCGATCCCGCGTATGCCGACGGCGTCCGCGAAGCGCTGAAGCGTTGCAAGGGCAACTAGCGCTTGGTGATGTGATCGGGATACTTGCGGGCGTACTCGGCGATGTTGTCGGCGTACTGTTGCATGACCTTGGCCAGCAGTTCGGGTGATTCGTCGCCCGAGTCGGGGTCGGTCAGTGGCCCGAGGAATTCGATGCGATACTTGAATCCGGGCGAACTCAGCGTGAATGCCTGGAGCACGGTGGCTTTGCAGCGAATCGCGATGAGCAGCGGCCCGAGCAGAAATTCAAGTTCATGCCCGAACAGTTTGACCGGTATGGTTCGCATCTTCTTATCGGGAATCTTTGAGACATCCGACGAACTGCCGAGGATGAAGTTGTCTTTGAACAATCGATAAATCGGTCGGGGGAAGTGGCCGGTATACAACAGGGTGATGGGCGGATGGTCGGGATATTTCTCCGCCCATTTACTCTGCATGTATCGGCGGATGTTGCCTTCCTTGGGGCTGCGCACACCCGAGACGCGATAGCCCATAAACGACATGAGCATTCCGATGACGTGACCGGAACCGATATGCGACGTCATGGCGTACACACCCTTGCCGCGTACCAGCGCGGCATCGAGGATGTCGCGATTGACGATTTCGAAACAGTCGGCCAACTTCTCTTTGGGTAGCAGGTCGAAGATCAGATAGAAGACCTTGTCACAGCGGGCGCGCATGAACTGCTCGCAAACCCATTTGCGGCGAACGCGTTTGGGGGTGCTGTCATCGAAGACGATGGACTGCATTTTGCCGACGCGCCGCCGGCGTTTGTAATCGATGAGGTATTCGAGTCCGCCAAACCCGCGCGACAGGTGATAGAGTCCGCCAAGCCCGACGACACGCAGCAGCCCACCCAGAAACAAACGCATCGATGCAAACGAAAACGCTTCCCACTTTGTGACTTCAGACTGCGGGTGAACTTCGGGCGATTCGGCTTGGCGTGCGGGGGCTTGCATGGTCTGTTCGGTCATGGCGCAGAATATAGTCGGCAGGTGCGAGACGTTCCAGTCTGCCGTTCTTCTGGGCTAGATACCGCCGACGTTGTGCGCGGATGATGTTGACCTGTAGTGCTTATATGAAGAATGTCCTGCGGTGGCGTTCGCGCTTGGGCTGGGCGGCTAACCCCACTGCGACGGCGGTCAATGCGACTGACAGAAAAGACACGCTGGCGAGCACGATAGCCATCCACGCCAACGCATTGTGCCCCGTCACGAAGTGGGCCGCCAGCGTCGCACACGATCCGAAAAGCGTGGCCATCGCAAATGCGAACGATGCAAAGACGACAGGGGGCGACGGCAACCCGCGATGCCCGTCAATCGAAAGCAGGCAATCTCGACAGTAGAGGTTGCGATCCAGTCCGACATGAAGTTCGGACACGCGATTGCATTTTCGGCAGACGTGCTCGACGCCATCATCGACATGTAGGGCAGCGTTGCTGGTGTTGAACGTCTTCAGGAATCGGTAAGCCTGAGACACGCGATTGAATAACTTGACGCCGGTGCGGGACTTGTTGCGATCGGGGTGATAGGCGAATGCCAATCGGCGATAGCGCCGGTGGATGCGCTGCGGGCTCGCATCGGGTTTCAAACCCAGTGCATCAAAGGCTTGAGCGCGAGAGCGAATCGGCGCGTTTTGTCGATCGCCGTTATCGTTGGTGCCAAAGGTATTCATGACCAAAATCCGGGACGATTTTATCGGGATTGCATGCGCGAGCCAAACGTTTTTGCCGGATGGCGGTTTTCGCGTCCAGAAACGTCGGGGGTTTCCCGAGAACGGCGTGTTCGCGTGCCAAGACGCAACCTTCGAGCGGGGCGCAAGCAATTCAAAACAACGCTGCGGGCTGATCTTCTGTCCGCGGTTTATCGTGCGTGTTT
Source organism: Phycisphaerae bacterium (assembly GCA_030429365.1). Taxonomy (GTDB): domain Bacteria; phylum Planctomycetota; class Phycisphaerae; order UBA1845; family UBA1845; genus UBA1845. The sequence goes on along the minus strand of JAUIEW010000022.1, from coordinate 6,492 downwards.
CCAGGGTGTGGCCACGTCAACTATCGCTTGATGTCACCGAAAGTCGCGCTTGTATCGCCGATTTCAACCCGCTAATGTGAAGTGATCCGAGGAGGGGATTGTTGCCGGGTACGTGTGTGTGGTTTTGCTCTGGTTTGCATGACTCGGGCAGAGCCAGCCGACGCAATCAAACCGATCTGCAGCAACGTTCCAATTCTTAGCATATCCAATCTTTGGGCAGTGAATCAGTCGATGTTGCGTGACTTGACGTGGCACCCTTGCATGGGCGATGCGCTTGTCATACGTGAAACGGTATTGAAGGAGACGTGATGAAACCAACGGGCATGATTCGGGCAATGGCTGTTCTGATTGGCGCATTGGGCTTGGTGCACACCGCCAGCGCCGACGTGGAGTGGACGGTCACCCACGGGACCACCAAGCTTTCATTTGATGTAACGGCGCTGAATGAGATCGGTCTGGGCGTTGCGGTAATCGATCGCAGCGGCGCATCGCATCAGGACAACAATGTATGGCTCGATGTGGACGCGCGATCGAATCTAACGTTGATCGAATCCCGCGCCGGTTTGTCGAACAACGATGCCGGACAGATTCGCCACGGCGGCGGATTGCGAATTTTCACGAAACATCGCGAGGCTACGCTGGAGGATCTGGCCATCGAACTTCCCGACGGATTGTTCGGATCGGCGCTGGTGACAACCGATGCGTCCGGTCGGCGCAGCGGATTGGTTCTCTCGGCCACCAAGGTTGGCTTCGACCAGGAAGGCGAACAGATTTTGTTTGAAGGCGCCGAGATCAGCATCGGTCGTGAGTTGGCGGAGGCGCTTGATGATGCGTCGCTGGCTGGCAAGGTGATCGGGTCCTTTACGATCCAAGCCGCGTTGTCGTGGTCGGGCGGTGATGTGCCGGACGAGTTTCGTCGCGGCAATGAAGATGCGGCTGTTCGCGGCGGCAATGGCGGGACGGTTTGCGGGTTGCCGGGCGTTGATGTGATTGTCGGTGACCTGCTGGATGTTTCGAACTACAGCAGCCTGGGCGGCATTGAAGCGTTCGCGGTCGGGACAAATTCCTGCAACATTGGCGATCAGAATCTTCTGTGGATTGCGAATACCAACCAGCATCCGGTCATCGGCCAGAACATGTATCGTCTCAAAGACGGACGCCTCGAGCAGATCGGTCAGAGCTGGCTCAAGCACGGATTCACCGCGCTCACCGAAAATATCTGCGGGTGCGGATGCAATGGACAGGGCGGTAGTGTGCTGGGCGTCGGTTGTTCAGATCCGTATTGCTGCGGACTTAACGGCCAGCAGTCGGGACTCGGCCCGCGCTCGGAAGTCAACGCCCACACCGGTATTTTCAATTATCCGTTTACGCATGGTGACCAGGGTTCGACCGGCGATTCGACGTACAAACGATTGCAGGTGGCGATCTCCGATCTCGATCCGGCACAGGATGGCGGCGGTACTTACTTCGTTGAGGGACATTATGTAACGCAAGACGACGCAGCGGCTGGCAACCAGGACAACAACGCGTCGTATCGTGAAGTGACGGTTTCGGGAAGCGGAAGCAGTTGGTCGATCTCGCTGGCGTCATCCACGCAGCGCGAGCAGTCGGGTATTCGCGCCTGGCAGGACAACGACGCTTCGGTCGTGGAAACGGATGTACGCGTTCCCGGTGAAGGTCTGGTGATTCTCGCCGCGAAAGCCACGTCGCTGGGCGGTGGCATCTGGCATTATGAATACGCCGTGCAAAACCTTAACTCCGATCGCTCGATCGGTTCGTTTACCGTGCCGATCGATTCGGGTGCGGTCGTTACCAACATCGGTTTCAGGGACGTTGACTATCACAGTGGCGAGCCGTACAGCGACTTGGATTGGCCCGGGTCGAAAATTGGCGGCAACGTCACCTGGTCAACCGAAACCTTCGCGACCAATGCCGACGCCAACGCGATTCGCTGGGGCACGATGTACAACTTCCGCTTTGACGCCAACGTCGGACCTCAGCCGACCAACGTGACGCTCGGTATCTTCAAACCGGGCAGCCCCAACAGCGTGACGGCATCGACGACCGGGCCAGCCACCGGTCCGCAGGACTGCAACTCCAACGGGACTGAAGACTCCATCGACATCGCCAACGGCGACAGCAACGACTGCAATGGCAACACCATTCCCGACGAATGCGAAACGTTTGCCGACGTGCCGATGACGACGATCGAAATCGCTTCGGGACTGGATACGCCGGTCGGTGTGTTCGGCGATCCGACCGATGCATCGCGGATGTTCGTGATCGAACAAAACTCCGGACAGATCAAGATCATTGAAAACGGTTCGGTGCTGGGCACGCCTTTCCTCAATATCAGCGGCTTGATCAGTTTCGGTGGTGAGCGTGGTCTCTTGGGGATGGCCTTCCACCCGGATTACGCCAGCAACGGTCACTTCTTCCTGAACTACACGAACACGTCGGGCAACACGGTCGTCGCGCGCTACACCGTTTCGGGCGATCCAAACATCGCTGACGCGGGCAGCGGTGTGATCATCAAAACCATTACACAGGACTTCTCAAATCACAACGGCGGTGGAATTGCATTCGGTCCGGATGGCATGTTGTATGTCGCGTTGGGCGACGGTGGATCGGGCGACGATCCCAACAACCGTGCACAGGACCTTGGTTCCTTGCTTGGCAAGATGCTGCGACTCGATGTCGATGCAGGTGCGCCGTATATCCCTGTCGACAATCCGTTCGCCGACGAAATCTGGGCGTATGGCCTGCGCAACCCGTGGCGTTTCAGTTTTGATCGTACGACCGGCGATATGTACATCGCCGATGTCGGTCAGGACGCACGCGAAGAAATCAACTTCGAGCCTGCTGGTTCTGCCGGTGGCGTCAACTACGGTTGGGACTGTCGCGAAGGTTTGATCGCAACGCCCACGAGCAGTGGTGGGTATGGCTGCGTTGCCAGCGACCCGACGTTGACCGATCCGATCTTCGACGTGCGACACAGCGGCGATCCGATTCACCCCGGTTTCATTTGCAGCATCATCGGCGGATACGTGTATCGCGGGTGCGCGATGCCCGGTTTGCAGGGCACTTACTTCTATGGCGACTACTGCGGCAACTGGATTTTCAGCTTGCGTTACGACGGTTCGACGATCACCGATCGCGTGAATCGAACGGCTGAGTTGGGTTCGATCAGTTCACCGGTGGCGTTTGGTGAAGACGCCGATGGCGAGTTGTATGTCGTCAGCACGGCTGGCAGCGTTTACAAGATTGTGCCGGACACCGGCATCGTTTGCGGTAACAACATCGTCGAAACCGGCGAAGAATGTGACGACGGCAACACCACACCGGGTGACGGCTGCGATGAGAATTGCCAGTTCGAAGGTGTTTGTGGTGATGGAAATCTCGACGGTGGCGAAGGTTGCGACGACGGCAACACGACGCCGGGCGACGGTTGCGACGAGAACTGCCAGGTCGAGACGGCTGACGACTGCGAAGATGCACCGCCGATTACCGATGGCGTGCATGAATACAGCACGGTTGGCGCGACGACGGACGGGCCGGCTCATGCTTCGTGTGTCGTTTCTGGCGACGGTGGTCAGACGTACCACGACATTTGGTACGAGTACACCGCAGAATGCAGCGGAACGTTGACAATCAGCACGTGTGATACGGTCAACTACGACAGCGATCTGGTGATCTACGACAACACCGATTGCGGCAATCTGAGTTTTCTGGCGTGCAACGATGACGGGGCGGGATGCGGTGGGTTCTCATCGCTGCTGACCGCGCCAGTTGTTGCGGGCAATTCATACCTGATCCGTATTGGCGGCTGGAACGATGGCGAGCAGGGCTCCGGTACGGTCAGCATTTCCAACGACGGCGGACCTTGCACGGTGTGCGGTGACGGTGTGGTTGAAGGCAGTGAAGAATGCGATCCGCCCGATGGCGTCACCTGTGATGCGAGTTGCCAGGCAATCGTTTGCGAAGACGTCCTCTTCGAAGACGACTTTGAAAACGGTAACGCTGCTGGCTGGAATCTCTACGCACCCGGTTCGACGGCATCGACCGGCGACGGTGTGATCGGTGATCCGGTCGGTACTTCCAACGGCGGCGACCCTGCCCAGCCGGAAGATGCGTTTGAAGGCACGGGTTGTCTGTTCACCGGTCAGAATCCGGGCGGTGCGCTGGGGACCGATGACATCGACGGCGGTGTGGTCTATCTCGAATCACCGACGATCGACCTGAGCGGTGAAACCGAAGCCGATCTTTCATTCGTTCGCTGGTACTACCTGCGTGATCTCGGTGCGGACAGCGGCGACTTCTATGTGGCCGAGGTTTCCGACAACAACGGTTCGTCATGGGTTGAGTTGGAATCGATCGACAATCAGTCGGACGCCAACAGTTGGACCGCCCGCTCGTTTGATCTTGAGAGTTTCATCAGCCTCACGTCGACGGTGAAGTTCCGTTTTGGTGCGGCTGACGGTTCGGGCGCGGGCAGCATTGTCGAGATGGCGATCGACAACGTTTCGGTGACGACGCCCTGCGGACTCGACGCCGATTGCAACTCAAACGGTATCGAAGACGCCGACGAAATCGCCGGTGGGTCCGCGGCTGACTGCAACAGCAACGACGTGCCCGACGAGTGCGACATCCAGGGCCCGACCAGCAGCGACTGCGACGGCGGACCGGTGGGCATTCCGGCAGAGGGTCAAATCATCTTGGCTAACACCTGCAGCGGTTGCCACGGACCGACGGGCATGGGCGGCGGATCGCTGCCCGGTCCGAACATTCGCAATCGTTCGCGCGTGTTCATCTGGAACAAGTTGACGCCACCGACCAATCACCCCGGTGGGGCGCATCCGGAATACACGCAGCAGGACTATGCGAACATCGAAGCGTTCCTGTCGGATACCGGAGGCCGCGGACGTCCGTGCGGTTTGTGCGACGACGTTTGGCGATGGCGATGAAGATTGCGACATCGACCTTGCGGACTACCTGTTGATGCAGCAGTGCTTCACGGGTGACATCGGTTCGGGCACGCCGGTCTACGCGACGGGTTGCGTCTGCTTCGATACCGATGGCGATGGCGACGTCGACGTGAATGACTACGGCGCCTACGAAGCCATGGTTGGCCCCGACGGTCAGATCGCCGGCTGCCAGACGCCGTAAGAGCCGGTAGTCGTCAAATCCCAAAAACCCAATCGCCGCCGTCCACGTAAAAGTGAGACGGCGGCTTTTTTTGTTGCAAGCAGTCCAACCCGCGTATCATCAGGTAGGGTGGGCCATGCCCACCAAGTATGTAGGGTGCACTGTGCGCACCGAGTCGTTAGATGGTCAAACGGCGGTGGGCACAGCGCATCCGGCGGGCGGACCTAGTGCAATCGGACTTTGGAAATCTACAAGTGGAATCGCCCAAGCCCGCCAAATACAAGGTAGAGCGATGGTCCTTCGCGGCGAGTGTCGGTACGACGGCATTTTTGCTGTGGCCTTTGAGTTACATCATCATTGGCTTCACGGCGATCTTTGTGCAGGGTGTGTTGTACCTTGTGCATGTTTTGGGATTCGATGTCGATGCCGTGCCCGATCTGGTGGTAATTGTGTTCGCTTTTTCCATCGGTGTGTTGACCACATATTTGGCCGCTAAGCGCATCTACCTCGCTTGCCGCTGGACGAAGGTGATTCCAGACGGGCACATTTGTCATCAGTGTCGCTACGATCTGACGGGAAACGAAAGCGGCGTTTGCCCCGAATGCGGAACGCCGATCGTGACAAGTAATTCGTAGGGTGGGCCGTGCCCACCTAGTTTTTGAGCACATTAACGGCGGTGGGCACGGCCCACCCTACCGGGCGCTTTTGCGGAAATGATCAGTAGGTTGGATTGATCCATGCCCAGAACCAATGTCATCGAGCGCAAGTCGAGACTTGTTCCATTGCTTGCCGTGTTCGTTCTTCTGCCCTGCTTCCTGTTGCTCACCAGGATTGCGGTGCTCATGGTGTTGACGGTTGTCGTCGCACTGTTGTCATGGGTTTGGCCCGGACTGGCCGATGTGGACGAATTCGTGTTCGAGACCATCGGGATTGCCGTCACACTGATACTCGTAGCCGCGTGTCTGGTCATCTTCTATCGCGACCTTCGCCGCAAACCGATTACGCCGGATGGACGATACTGCGCGGCATGTGGTTATGACCTCACAGGCAACACCAGCGGCATCTGCCCGGAGTGCGGGGATTCGGTATGAGGCGGCCCTATTTCATTCGGCGGATGCTCATGCGGATCGGCGTTGCGTTGTGCATCGTGCTGGGGACGTGTTGGATCGTGGCCAGTGTGTCGCTGGTGATGTATGGCGCGAGTCACTTCCACGTGTTTCTGCGGCATGGCGGTGCGGAATTCTACACGCACGGTCAAACCAAACCTTCCGGCTTGAAGGTCCAAATGCAATCAAGCCGCACTTGGACCCATTGGCCGTCGTACAAGAAGGGCAGCGGCTACACCAA
>JAUIEW010000315.1 GCA_030429365.1 Phycisphaerae bacterium | reverse complement strand
TCGAACATGTTCGACCGATTCGATGACCGCTGCGATGGAATTTATCACAGTGATGGCAACTTGGGAATGAAGTCGGTACCCTTTCCCTGCATTGATCACGCAGAACCAAGTCTTTGGCGCGGAGAGCCCATCGTGAAATCATCTTTGCTGGGAATCGTCATCATCGCCGCCCTCGGCGGGTTGCTTTTCGGCTTCGATACTGCCGTCATCTCCGGAACGACCGATTCGCTCAAGGAGGTTTTCGAGTTGAGCCCCGGCTGGCTTGGGTTCACGATGGCCAGCGCCCTGATCGGCACCATCTTCGGCGCGATGTTCGCCGGTAAGCCTGCCGACATCATTGGCCGACGGGGACTCTTGTTCTGGATCGCGATCGCTTACTTCATCTCAGCCGTCGGAAGTGCGATGGCCTGGAATCTCTGGTCGTTCATCTTGTTTCGATTCCTCGGAGGACTCGGCATTGGTGCGGCATCGGCGACTTCACCGCTGTACATCACCGAAATTTCGCCCGCCCGATACCGCGGACGCATGGTCGCGATCACGCAGTTCAACATCGTGCTGGGTATTCTGCTCGCGTACCTGTCCAACTATCTCGTTTCAATGCGCGAACTCGGCGATGTCGAATGGCGCTGGATGTTTGGCATCGAAGCATTTCCTGCCGCCCTCTTTTTCTTCCTGCTCTTTCTCACGCCCCGAAGCCCGCGGTGGCTTTTGGCAAAACAGCGCGACGACGAAGCCCGCGAGATACTCAACAAATACGGCAGCGATGACGTCGATGTCGATGACGAAATCAAGACGATCAAAGACTCGCTCGACCTGGAGCGACACAGCGCATCGGAATCGCTATTCCAAAACGCATACCGAAAACCGATCTTCCTCGTCATCGCGATCGCCGCGTTCAACCAACTCTCCGGCATCAACGCGATCCTCTACTACGCACCGGCAATTTTCAAAAGTGCGGGGTTCGGCGAAGATGCCGGCTTGCTCAATTCGGTCGGGCTCGGTGCGATGAATCTCATCTTCACGATGGCCGCCCTCTCCGTCATCGACCACTTCGGGCGCAAGCGGCTGATGATCGTCGGCTCGATCGGCTACATCCTCAGCCTCGGCGCGACAGCCGTCACCTTCTACACGCAAAGCTCCACCGTTCAAAACGATGCCGGTGAAATGGTGCGGCAGTTTTCCAGCGTGGGTGGTTGGATCGTATTTGTCGGCTTGCTTGTCTTCATCGCATCGCACGCATTCGGACAGGGCGCGGTCATCTGGGTGTTCATCAGCGAGATCTTCCCGAACCGCGTTCGGGCTAAGGGGCAGGCGCTCGGATGCTTTACCCATTGGGTGATGGCCGCCGCAATCTCCTGGACGTTCCCGATGATCGCAGAAGCATCCGGCGGGCACACCTTCGCATTCTACGCCGCAATGATGGTGCTCCAACTCTACTGGGTTCTCAAATACATGCCCGAAACGAAGCAGATACCGCTGGAGCAAATTCAGCAACAACTGGGCATCGAATAGGCGTTGCGATTTCGATTACCGGACGCGTCAAGTTCCGCTTCAGCTTGGTCGTATGAATCTGTCGAACGAATCTAGAGTTCATTGCTCCAAAGCCTGCATGTTGTAGAATTGAATACTGACGGAATGGACCGCTCATGAGCAAAGAGCAAACCCATCCCCCCGGTTGCAATGATGCTGGCGTCAACGATGCGGACCTCCAGCGCGAAATCCGTTCACGCCGAAAGTTCAATATCGCCGAAGCCATTGGCCGCATGGGTGGCGCGGACCTGCTCAAAGGAGCATCACCAGTCACACGCAAACGGCAAGCCGATTTCGAGATCGCGCAGTACCTGGAATCCCAACCCATTGTCCTCGGCGATGCATTCGCCATCGTGCTCACCCGCCAAGTGATCGAAAGCGCGTTCATCCTCGAGTGCGGATACGAGCAACCCATCGTCGCGCTGAAGTTCAAAATCGATCAACTCCTCCGCACCGAAGGATCGCTGAAAGAGTTCGTCCGTGAGATCGATGCCGAATGGGGAAGGATCAATCAAGAGCGCCCCCACTTCGAGCGACCCGGCAAACCACCGTCGCCGGCTGACCCATACACGATCGAATCAGTACGGACCACGCTGTCGCAAATTGCGGATGACCTTACAGCCGGCGATAGCTAAGCCAATCGAGATTCCCACGAACCGTAATGCCGCGAACCAGATTGGATAACGTTTGATCGTCTACCCAGACTGAATCGTGCGCATAACATACTGCATGCAAAAGATTCGGCGCACGGCTGCCGTTGTGCATTCGTACTGGTCGAGAATCGAGGTAGATTGTCTAAAGAGAATTAAGTCAATACGCCGCTGATTCTCACACGTATCGTTGGATCAAACAATTGGCGTGGGCATTTTCTGACAGCGCATTGAATCTTGCCGGCGCCTTAAAGTCCCCGGTTTCAGGAGCTCAAACATGCGGATCGCGGTTTTCGGGACCAAGTCGTATACATCGACCTACTTCGACCGTGCAAACAAAGCATTCGGCCACGAGTTGGTCTACTTCGAAGCCCGATTGCATGAACGGACGACACGATTGGCCGAGGGGTTTCCGGCCGTTTGTGCATTCGTCAACGATCAAATCGACGCGACCGTGCTGAGGAAACTTCACTCGGGAGGCGTGCGGACGATCGCGCTGCGTTGTGCAGGTTTCAACAACGTCGATCTGGAAGTCGCCGCTCAACTGGGCATGCAGGTTGTTCGCGTTCCCGCATACTCGCCGGAATCGGTGGCCGAGCATACGGTCGCGCTCCTGCTCGCGCTGAACCGTCGCATCCATCGTGCGTTCAACCGGGTACGCGAGGGGAACTTCGCACTCGAAGGGCTTGTGGGTTTTGAATTGCGACGACGAACCGTCGGGGTCGTGGGCACCGGGCGCATCGGGGCAGCCGTAACGAAGATCCTCAATGGATTCGGCTGCCGCATTCTCGCCTATGACATCGCAGAAGACCCCGAGGTAGCCGCAAGCGGCGTCAAGTACGTCGAACTCGATGAACTTCTGAAGTCGAGCGACATCGTCACGCTGCACTGCCCGCTCGTACCGGCCACACATCATATGATTGACGCAGCCGCTCTGGACACAATGAAGGATGGCGCCATGCTGATCAACACGTCGCGCGGCGCGCTCGTCGACACGCCAGCCGTCATCGAAGGTCTCAAGTCTGGGCGGATCGGCGCACTTGGGCTCGACGTTTACGAGGAAGAAGAGGCCCTATTCTTTGAAGATTTGTCAAGCAAGGTCTTGCAGGACGATGTGTTCGCGCGATTGCTCACGTTCCCCAACGTCGTGATCACCGGTCATCAGGCGTTTCTGACGGACGAAGCGCTCACGACCATCGCAGAGACCACACTTCGCAACGTAGCTCAACTAGAGCGCGGCGAAGATTGCAAAAACGCGGTGGCATTCATGGCGAAAAGATAGGCAAACGTTCTTCCCGTTCCCATCCTTGGCCTGCGTCTACCGTGTGAAGCACTCACCACCGCCATCTGGATTGGTGATTCGCAGCATACCCGAGCAGCAGTTGCAGGCGCGAAGCGAAAACTCACCGTCGGGTATGCATGGATCGTCCGGTCCGCGGCATTCTCGAAGGCATGGTGACACGCTGTCGATCCCGGCATCCTCGCACCTGCACGGATCGGTGATGACCACGCCGTCGATCATGCACTCCTGAGCTCGCCCGCAATCGCCCGCATCGCAGCAATGACTGGGACCCGGCTCTGCACCGAGGAAACACGCCACCACCGCACCATGACACTCAAGGCACGGCGCATCGCACGGCTGCTCGGTGTACCCGGCTTGAAGCGCAAGCAACACATTGCCGCATCCGCCCTGACCACCGCAATTCGCGTTGATGCACTCGTCGTGAACGTCGCAGCAGACGCCCTTCACACCGCAATCAAATCCATGAAGCTGGTCGCAGCCAGCCGTATTCGCCACACCGTTGGGACCGGTGTACTTTGCGGCACGGGAATCACCATCTGACGATTCGATTTTACCTGCCGAGTCGTCGCGCGCAGCGATGTCGTAACTGTACAAGAGCGCTGCCGCCTCGCTCACGGCTTCGATGTTGGCGGGCGTCCCATCAATGACAACCTCCGGACCAAGCACACCGTCCGCCGGCTCATACCGAAACGTCGTCCGACCATTGGAGTTGACCCACTCGATTTCAGCCTCCCCGGCCGGCCCCGAAAGCTTCGAGCGAAACCCGTTGGCCATCGCCATCGTCGATACTTCGATTTCGCCGACCGTCTGCTGGTCACAGTCGTTGGCGTCTGCGCAATCGTCGTTCACATCCGGCGTCGCAGCCGGTTCGGTGCACGCCCCCCCACCGACCATGAGCACCAAACCGCACAGAAAGCACAGAAGACTTGCGTATCGAAACGTTCCAAACATAGGTCACCTCCAGCCGCGCCCGATGATGGAGTCAATTTTAGTGCTGAGTCCGCCCAATCCCAAAGGGTGACTTCAGGTTTGGACGATAGAATCGTGCGGAGACGGTGCAGACTGGCGTGCTCGATTCAGAAAGACGAGGCCGCCATCCCAATTCAAAGCCTTGCCACCTCCGAATCTAATCGATAGTATTCGCAAGCTCGTTGACCGCCCGGATTTAGGCCATCACGCTAAAGTGTGGCTTAATTTGGCGATTCAACAAGGGAGTGTACCCAAGTGGCCAAAGGGGACGGGCTGTAAACCCGTTGGCGTTCGCCTTCGAAGGTTCGAATCCTTCCGCTCCCATTTTTCCGGACCCATTGCCTGAAGGACCGGCAGGCAAAATCCGTCGATGAATCAAGTTGGCAGGCAGCGAGGCGTCGTTGACCGCGTTTTTTGAGGGCGACAGGGGTTTTCGCTTGCCTTTTTGCATTTGATTGGCTCTTGTACTTTATGATGGCGGTAACTGG
>JAUIEW010000314.1 GCA_030429365.1 Phycisphaerae bacterium | reverse complement strand
GGTCCACTGCCAACCAAGCGTGTTTCTGGCAAGGTCGGCATCGACCAGCGTGTCCCAGAACCATGTGGCGCCGTCCTGCCATCTGATGAGCAGGTGCTTCGTCAAAAACGAGGCGACGATCATGCGGGCGCGGTTGGGCATGAAGCCGGTGGTCCAAAGGTCTCGCATCGCCGCATCGATGATGGGGTAACCGGTTTGTCCACGCTGCCAGCGTTTCAGGGCTCCGCGGCTTTTGGTCCATGGGAAGCGTTCGAATGGCTCACGAAGTGGGGCGCGCGTTGTATGTGGAAAATGAAACAGAAGATGGTGTGCGAATTCACGCCATCCGATCTCCGCAAGGAAGGTTTCGGCTGACTTTGTGCTTGCGAACTTGCTGTTCATCACGGCACGACACACTTGCCCCGGACTGATTTCGCCGAAATGAAGGTGGGGCGAGAGGCGCGAGCTTCCGTCAATGTCAACCTGGTTGCGTCCGACTTCGTAGTTGGCCAGTGCGCCTTGCGCGAATTGTCGCAGGCGTTTCTGCGCTTCATCGGAACCCGGTTTCCATGTCTCGCGCAACCCGCCCGCCCAGTTGATCGTAGGCTTCAGTTCGAGGTCGTCGAGTGCAATGCTCCTTGGCCAACTTGCCGGGGCGGTGGCGGTTTGGGGCGTGGCGCTTCGGGTTGATTCTGGGTGGCTGCGACATGTCCTCCAAAATGCGGTGAAGACTTGAAATGGCTTGCCGGATTTGTTGAGGATGGTTCCCGGTTCAAACAGCAGGCTGCCGTTGAACGTCTCAACACCAATGCCGTCGTCGGCAAGTTGCTTTGCGATCCGCGCATCGCGCTCGATGATCACCGGTTCGTATCGCCGATTCCAGTAAACACGGTCGGCGTGACATTCTGCCGCCAACGCCTGGAGCGCTTCGAGCGATTTTCCTGTGCGAATAATCAGACGCAGTCCCAAGTCGCCCAAACGTTTGCTCAAGTTCTCAAGGGAGTGATGCAACCACCATCGACTCGCGCCGCCCGGTGGCCAATCACCTTCTTCATCAGGCGACCAGATGAATACAGGTACCACCGTGCCGCGATCTACCGCTGCGCGAAGCGCCGGATTGTCTTCGATGCGCAGGTCGTGTCTAAACCAGATGATGCTTGTATTCTTGTTCATGGGCGAAAAGTGGAATCGTTGATGATCCAATGGCGGATTCTATGTGCCTTCTTGGGGTTGTCGAATCAATTCCCGCAGATACTTGAGCCAACGGCAGAACCGGCATAGGATTTCGGCCAACACGAGACCGGGTCGGGTTTTCCTGAAAGGGGTACTGAACGATGGGTGAGAAAATGTCGCGCCGACTATTCGTCTATCTGATCGCCATTTGCGGTTGGTGTGCGAACGTTTCTGCTGCGAATGAGGCAGAGTTGACTGCAAAGTTTGACGGGCAGCGGGAAAGCTACGTCGAACTGGACACCAAAATCGTGGCAGCAAGCAAGTCGGCGATGGGCGACTTTGACATGACGCTCAAGATGAAGAGCGGCGTAATGGCAGTCATTGAGCCCGGCGATAATGGTGTTCAGATCACGCAGACGATCGACCGTGTGGCGATGGGATTCGACAGCAGTATGGGGGCGTCGTTTTTTGATTCCGACCTGCCAGACGAAGAGCAGTCCGCGCAATGGGAGCAGATCCTTGCCCCGCAGGTCGGAATGGCTTTGGGAATTAATTTGGACGCCAAGAACAATGTTGTGTCGTGCACGGGAATGGAAGCGCTCGTGAAGAAAATCGACGAGCAGGCATCTGAGAACATGTTCTGGGGAGCCGAAAGGCCCAGATACAATGCAGACCGCTACAAGGTTCAGTGGCACAACCAGGCGCTGAGCATCTTTCCCGGAAAGACCATCAAGGTTGGCGAGTCGTGGACCGCGCCTTACATCGAAGAAGCGGCGGAGCTGAAGGACTTTCGTTTCGATTGCACGTACACGCTCAAGTCTGTTTCGGTAAAGGACGGCCGAAAACTCGCTGAAATCGAGTTTGCGGGGCAGATCTCTGAAGAAAGCAAGAAGTTTGAGGGCGAAGGTATGATGCCTGTCTCAAACATCAAATTGGAAAAGGCAACGCTCACCGGAAACGCGACCATCGATGTGGATCGCGGTGAACTGGTTCGTCGCGAAGACCACGCCGAAGTTGCCTATAGCGGAACGATGGGGCAAGGTGAGAGCGGTCCGCCGATGAGTACGTCGCGCAAGATTCACCGCGAATACGTTGTCAGGAAAGTGGCTGATCGTCGCGCGGAGAAGAAAAAAAACGGGCAGGTCACGGCGGAGAAACGCCGCAAAGCCGAAGAGGCTGAAGCCCTGCGACGAAGCAAATTCGCCGACGCGAAGAATGTAGACGTGTCGACAGCTATCCGGGCAAATCCGCTTGGTGACGACGCCACGTGGCCGCAATGGGGCGGTCCGCATGGTGATTTCAAAGCCGACTCAACCGGACTGGCCGACTCCTGGCCCGAAGGCGGTCCGAAGAAGATCTGGGATCGCGAGTTGGGCGATGGATATTCGTCGATCGTCTCTGACGGCAAGCGCTTGTACACGATGTATCGTCCCATCGACGAAGAGAAGAACAAGACCGACGAAATCGTCGTCGCGCTCGATCCGGAAACGGGTGCAACCATTTGGGAACACAAGTACGAAGCGCCGTATGCGGAAGGCACCGAAGTGAGTTTCGGTCGCGGACCTCACTCGACGCCGCTGATTGTCGGTGATCGGTTGTATACCGTTGGGTCGATGGTGCACCTGCATTGTTTCGACAAGAACACGGGGGAGGTCATCTGGAAACGCGATCTGCGAAAGGATCTCAATGCTTCGCACATGATGTATGGCTACAGTGCGAGCGCGTTGGCACATGGCGATACGATTGTACTGCCGATTGGAGGTGCGGGTCAGGCGGTGGTGGCGTTCAATCAAAGCGACGGCGAAATCGCGTGGAAGTATCAGGACTTCGGTCCGACGCATGCCTCCGTCTTTGTCATCAAACCGGATGGCGTTGAGCAGATGATTCTGTTCGCGGGGGCAGAGGTCGTGGGCATCAATCCCGCGAACGGGGAGCTTTATTGGCGCGTCGAGCATCCCACGCAATGGGGGGCCAACATTTCGACGCCGGTGTGGGGCGAGGACGGTTGGTTATTCATCGCTTCGGCGTATGGCATGGGCAGCCGCGGTATCAAGCTTTCAACCGAAGACGGCAAACCCGTCGCCACCGAGAAATGGCACAACAACAAGATGAAGATTCACCACGGCAATGCCGTCCGCGTGGGCAACTTCATTTACGGCGCCAGCGGCGATTTCGGTCCGGTGTTCTACGCAGCCGTCGACATCGAAACTGGCGAATTCGCCTGGCGTGATCGAGAGATCGGTAAAGCGTCCAGCATGTACGCGGACGGTAAGATGCTGATCCTCAACGAAGGTGGGATGCTCTATCTCGCCAAGGTTTCACCCAGCGAACTGAAGATTCTCGGGAAGATGAAAGTCTCTGATGGGCGAACCTGGACGGTGCCAACGCTGGTCGGAAAGCGCCTCTATCTGCGCGACCGGAATCGAATCATGGCACTGGATCTGGGCTGATCCAATCGGCAGGTTCACGGCGGGCCCAAAAACGCCCGTCACATGTCGCACAATAAAAGGCGGGGCTTCGGGGAACGCATCCCCAAAGCCCCGCCTCAACACTTAATGAAACCTATTTGGTTTTCAACTACTCGACCAGGAAGACCCGGATCGGAGTGGCCAACTGCGTGTTGGCACCCTGGATCGTGCGGTCCGGAGCGATCGCACCGTTGAGCAGGTCGATGTCGTCGTACGAGAACACCGCATGGTTGCCCGCGTCGACGATGTATGCCGTGCCCGCTTCATCGACCGCGATGGCGGTCAACTGGGCGGCACCCGGAACGGTCAGCGTCAGGTCGGGCTGAACCACACCGTTGAGCGTCGAAGCGTCAAAGAAGGTGAAGATAAACCCGGTCGCATCGACGACGTACATGGTGTCGGTTGAGTCGACGAAGACGTCGAACACGTTGGTGAATGCTGCACTGGTGATGATACGGGTCGCATTCACGTTACCATTGAGCGTGCTTGCATTGGCGAACACGACAATATTGGCGTTACCGTTGTTGGCGACGTACAGATCGTCATCCGAACCGAAGTTGATGCCGTACGGGTTGTTCAAGTCGGCACTGGTGATTGTACGGATCGGTGCAGTGTTTCCGTTGAACGTCGAGCTTGACGTATCCGAGAAGACCTTGATATCGTCGGTCACGATGTCTGCGACAAACAAGAGATCTTCACCAGTGTTGATCGCCAGCGTGGCCGGACCGTTCGGATTCAACTGAGTCGCCGCACCCTGAACGTTACCATCGGGCGACAGGTTTCCATTGGTCTGGTCGGCATCGTCATACGTGGTCACCGATGCGGTGGCAAAGTTGGCGGCTAGCAACTGATTGTCGCCGTTGACGACGATGTCAGCCGGGAAAGCCAATTGCGTCTGCGCACCGGCCAGGTTCGTATCGGGAACGATGTTACCGTTCACCTCCGACGGATTCGCGTAGCTGGTGATGTTGTTACCCGTGTAGTTGGCGATGTAGAGTCGCGGTTCCGAAGGCGCGGTGACCGACACGAATACGGTTGCGGTCGAAGTCAAGCCGCCTTCATCTTCGACGGTGAGTTCAAACGACATCTGCTCATCCGAATCAGGAGCGGTGAAGCTCGGTGAATCGGTGTCGGCATCGCTGAGCGCAACCGGCGTACCGGAAGCCTGCGACCAACTGAAGGTGAGCGCATCACCATCGGGATCGCTGCTGCCTGAACCGTCAAGTGTCACAGTGTCGCCACCAAGAGCGGCTTGATTGGAACCAGCGTCAGCGGACGGCGCCTGATTCTCATCCTGCGGATCGTCTTGTGGATCGTCCTGTGGATCA
>JAUIEW010000021.1 GCA_030429365.1 Phycisphaerae bacterium | reverse complement strand
CAAGTCTACACCAACTATCTGCGCAACAAGACTGAACAGGGAATCAAACCGCGAGTCATCCATACAGTGCGAGGATTCGGCTACGTATTGGCCGCCGAACCGCCTATGATTTGATGAGAATGAATGCGTCTTGGACCATCCCAATTCAATTGATTCTTCGGCACGTCCGAGGCCGGATGCTTTGCGCGCACATCACGATAGCAATTGCCCTGGTCATGGTTGCGTTGGACGTGTCACCATTGCAAGCCCAACCGTCCGATCTATCGCAACTGTTGACGGATCCACCGTATGACGTTGCCCCGCGGCCTACCGATCCCGGAGAGATCGGTCTGTACGATCCGGATCTTCACCATTTGGTCGAACTCGTCAGCATTGAAACGGGGCGCTGGACGCCCAACAATCCGCAAGTCGATTTGTTTGATGGGTCATTCACCGCCGGCGGTGTGTTCTTTCGATTGGACGTAACCGTTGACGGTCTGATCAATCCGCCCGGGCCGAATGACTTCTCCAGCTTCGATCCATTTCGTTATGGTCAACATCCAGTGTACGGATTCATCGAAATCGACATGGACGACGACTTTGAATCCGGGGGAGAAGTGGATGCACCGGAATTTCGATTCCTGGGCAACGTCGCTCGGTTTGGTGGTTTGCTTGGTGGCGACGCCTTTCACGATCGTCAGGCTGCGAGCGACTCAGATTTTGATGGCAACTTCTCGACCAAGCCATACGTCGAACGACACGGCGAAGAGTTTCACCTGGCATTCTTAGGCGGCCTCTTTGGAGATGCCGATGTCATCGAAATCGCCGGAGATGGCGACCTTGATTTTGAAATCGACGAGGAGTGGATCATTGACGGCGAATGGTTCCATCGGGCGCACGGCTTTGAGCCATTCAGCATCGCAGCCGGTGGAACTGTCCCCGGTGAATACGCCCCTGAATCTACGGTCCGATTCGCTCACGATTGTACGTCTGACCAGACATTGATTTCGCTTGTGTTTCCATTGACCAATGGCGGCGCCGCCGCCCAGCATGGAATGCAACCGGAACCGATGAATCATAACCCCAGCGATCAAGCTTCGGTCAACGAAGCGCTTCGCGATCTAGTCATCAGCGCCGAAGTCGTGGAATTGTTTCCAACCGGAATGCCCGACGAAATTCTCATACTGCCTTGGGATGACAAAACACCCGGGCAGTATCTCGATGCGACCGAATGGCGGATGACGGCCCTTCTGGGTTCTGCGTACACGAATCTTGGAGGGTATTTCGTATGGACCGACGTGTATCCCAATCCGATTCGGGGGGACGTCAACGGCGAATACGGAGCAAGTGAGGATGATGCCGATGAAATCAACAGTGAAATCAGCGAGCACGATGGAGATGACGGCACGTTCGATGGAATGGTCGTGCTCAGTAATTTCGCCGAAGGATTTTCAGTTTTTGACACGAACCACGATGGGGTAATTGGCCCAGTCGATGTCTTGCTCGTGTCCGATGTGGGAGATGGAGACGATGATGGTGATGTAGACTTGAGTGATTTCGCTCAGTTTCAGCGGTGCTTTGGTGAGTTGGAATTGCTTGGGGATTGTCCGCTGTTCGATCTAAACGCTGACCAAACCATCGATCAGAATGACGCCGAGTGGTTTGCAAACGTACTGACAGGCCCCATGGATTACTGAATCCTGAAAACCAAACCTTTCGTAACCAATGCGGTTGGGAGTACAATGCGAGGCATGCATTGCTTGCCCGTTAAATCTTGGCACAGCAAGCCAGAGCATTACGGCGCGCAGAACGCCGCTCCGCGAAGTGCACGTGCATTCACCTTGGTCGAATTACTCGTCGTTCTGACAGTCATTGCCATTTTGATCAGCATACTCCTTCCGGCTCTTCGATCGGTTCGCGGACAAGCCCGGAAACTACACTGCTCGGCGAATCTGCGTAACATCACCGTCGAGTTTCAGTATTTTGCTGACGGCACTTCGGCGACTGGACAAGGTGACAGCGAGTCGTTGGGACCGAATCGATTCCACATCAATGATTTCCAAGATCAACTTTACCGCCTGGACGAATTCTGGGATCAAAAGGATCAGCCAACCGGAACGCTTCAGATCGGAAAGCAAATCACCATGTGTCCGGCTGGCTCCGCAAAGCGACTGGAAAAGCGTAAAGGTTTTCCATGTGGGAGTCAGTCACTAAGCCCCCCTGCGGGGATATCCATCGCGTTCAACATGCGTCTATATCGAGGAACGTTGAATCTCGGAAGCACAACCGTGCTGGCACCGGTGTCGGTCACGAGCGTGCAAAACAGCATTCTGAATCGGCCGTACGTACCCTTGGTGATGGATGTGGATGGTGACGCAGTTGCTGCCAAGGGCGCCGATCCATTTTACATCGCGCCTTCGATTCAATCACCCGGTGACCCTTTTGACGCCGACCGATTCTGGATGCCCAGCAAGCGACATTCCGGTCAAACCAACGTCGCCTTCGTCGGCGGACACGTCCTCTCAAGTACCAAACCAGAAACCGAAGTCTGGAATTGGTCATACGCCGCACAGGTTGGCGACTAGCGTTTACGAGTGATTCTTCATGTCCCTAAGGAAGCGGTTGATCTGGGTACACGCAGCCTTTGCGGTGTTCGCCCTCGCCGCGGCCGTCGCGACCGTTTACGCGGTCCGGTTCCAGGTGCGCCGGGCGGCGCTCCATTTTGAACAACACACCAGTGAGATTGGCCACGTCGACAGTTGTCGCGGCGACCTGCAGACGCTTGACGTACATCTGCATGAACTGATCTCGGGGACCCGATCGCCCGACGAGGAATTCGAAGCGGAAGTTGAGAGCACGCTGACGCGATTGCGCGACGTCGCCCAGTATGCGTCCGTGCGCGGCTCACGAAAGCGCGACGAGTTCGCTGACTCGATCGCACGACTGCAGAGCCGTATCAATCGCATCCTGGCGCACGTGCAAAATCATGACCTTGCCGCGGCGCAGGCCCTGTTCAAAACAGATGTCGAAAGTGAGTTGCTTGGCCCGATCGACACAGAATTGGGAAAGATGCATCAGGCGATCGAGGCGAGTCGGCAAGCCGGAAGCCTGGAGTTGCTCGATCGCGATTCGAAGTTGCTGGCTCTCGCAGCGCTGATCGGAATCGCTGGCGTGGCGCTCGTCGTGACAGGCATGCTCATCGTTCGCCGACGCCTGGTGCAGCCGATCAAGAAGCTGCAGGCGGCTGCCCAGACGTTTGCGGGCGGTGCGCTGGATCATCGCGTTGAACTACCTGTGCGTGACGAGTTGGGCGAGTTGGCGGACACGATGAACGGGATGGCCGCAGCACTCTATCGTTCCCAGCGCAAGTATCAGGGACTCTTTGAGAATCTTCGCGATACGGTGGTCATCTGTGATCGATCTGGCGACATACAGGAGTGCCATAGCGGCGACACGAACCTTATTGTTTCGTCTCACCAAAACTGTGCGGGACAGAATGTGTTCGAGATCTGGCCCGACTGGCAGCTTCATGGACTCGGTTTCAAAGACCTCGTTGTGAAAGTACTGGAAACGCCCAACCCGCTTCGGTATTCGGATGTCACGATCACGACGACAGAAGGGCAAGTCATTCCGGTCGACGTCGTCGCCTACCGCGTGCACTACGCAGCCGAGCCCTTTGTGGCCATCGTTTTTCGAAACGTAACCGAGCGGCACAACCTCCAGAAGACGGCTAGGCGAGCTGACACCATGGAAGCAGCGGTGAATTTCGCACGGGGAATCGCCCATGACTTCAAGAATCTTCTGCACAGCGCACAAGTGTCGCTTGATGGCATTCGCGAGACTGCCGAACAAACGGAAACAATCGAGCGGGCCACCACGGCGATTGAGGCATGTAGACAAGCTGCCAACCTTTCACGTCGGTTGACTCGATTTTCAGCTGCGGATGAGGGTGAACCCGAATCGGTCCAACTGGCGGAAACGGTTCGAATTATCCTTGATGCGCTCGACGACGATCTTTTTGAAGGCATCGACATCAACGTCAGCGGTGAGCCGGGCGGCTGTGTGTTGATGGATCGCGACCATTTGACTCAGATCGTACTCAATTTGATCTACAACGCGATCGACGCGATGCCCGACGGTGGCGCCATCGATGTGTCAGTGATCCGTGCATCGTTTGCCCATCCCCTGACAGATCGACCGCCCACGCCACACATGCTGCTGTCCATTGCTGACACGGGAAAGGGAATCGATCCGGCCGCGCTTGAACACGTATTCGAGCCGCTGTATTCGACCAAGCCTCGCTCGGACTCCGGACCACGCGGGATGGGGCTGGCAGTTGTCTACGCGGCCGTCAACCACGCGGGAGGGTTTGTACAAATCGAAAGTGCACCGGGCAATGGCACGACCGTACGCGTATACCTGCCGGAAATTCCCCAAGCGGCGCGTCTGTTGAATGGATCTGAACCAACGCGGTCATCGACGCATCCCAATACGTAGCGAACCTCTTCGTACGCGTCGTACTCTCAGGGCCTTAATCCCCTTTAAGCAACTCTGCACCGGCGAAATCCCAAGGCTATTCTTAATTCTGGTCGAGCGATTCCAAGTTGGAATTGCCCGACGGCAAGAAGACTGCGACGCGCGCGATTGTTGCTCTGAATGTCATATTGCTTCATCACCAAGTTGGTCTGGGAGGGCCCAGAGAGCAGACGTCTTGCTTCGCCAAAGCGCAGTTCGCAAATGCGCTTCCAATGCGTCCATCATACAAAGGAGGTTCTGAAATGATTCGCAGAATGATTCTCTTGGCAGCGCCAGTGATTGCAGTGACTTTTGCTGCTGGCGCAATCGCCGACGACACAGTGCATATCGACGTGCAGATTTCCCCGAGCAATATCGTCTTGGGATTGGACAAAGGCGCGGCTGTCACCGTGCATACCGACATCGCACTAAGCGCTGTGCAGCGCGACACGGTTGAACTTAGCGGTATCGCGCCCTATCTGACCAAGTCAGACGCCTTGGGCCATCTGGTTGCCAAATTCCACCAGGATGAAGTCGAGGCCATCGTTGCGCCGGGCGTTGCCACACTCGTATTGAGCGGATTCACCAACCAGGGCTTGGCCTTTGAAGGCGCCGATTCCATTCGGGTGATCGCCGATCCAGCCCCGCCCAAGCAAAACGGCAATTCACTTGTGCTGTCGGATCCAGCGGCGGTTTCGCAATCTCGATTGATTCAAGTGCAAACGCTCACCGATGTTGAAATCGCCCACATCCTGTTCATGCGCGAGGAGGAGAAACTCGCCCGGGACGTATACTTGGCCATGTTTGATCTCTGGGGAGTGCGGGTATTCGACAACATCAGCCGTTCCGAGCAGAAGCACATGGATGCGATCAAGGCACTTATTGACACGTACGAACTCGTCGACCCGGTCGTGGACGATACGCCAGGCGTGTTCACCAACCCTGCGCTTAATGATTTGTACACGCAATTGGTCGCACAGGGATCGGCGTCGCAGGTGGGCGCCCTCACCGTTGGCGCGTACATCGAAGACCTCGACATTATCGACCTGCGAAACGCATTGAACGAAGTCGACTGCTTCTGCGTCGTACGAGTCTTCGAAAACCTTGAATCTGGCTCCTGCAACCACTTGAAAGCGTTCGTGCGACTGCTGACGGCACAAGGCGAGACCTATACGCCGGAATTCCTCACACAGGATGAATTCGACGCCATCATCGATGGTTCCCAAGGCGGCCCGCAAGGACCACAAGGTCTGCAAATTCAACAGCAGCGCCGACAGAACCAGTGGCAGCCGATGAAGCGCCAGCGAGCGCGGGAGTGGTACGGCAATTGAGTCGGCGACTCGAAGCGTGATTCGCGGTGGAACAAAAAGCTCATCCGCCAAGACTTGCAAGTTGCGATCCATAGGCAGGCTCCGAGGCAATACGCCCCACGGAGCCTGTTTGGCTTATTGAACGATCACAGCGCGCACGATAGTGGCCGCTGTCAGCCGGAGTCGATTCCCTTATAGTGGATGTTATGCTTCGTTAGAGGTTCCTCGCTCACCGTCGAAGAAGATGCCTGTCGCCTGCCACAGAGATTCCAACCGATCAATTCGTTCGCGCGCCCCATCACCCAGCAATACTGCGGCGCGCGCAACGACGAGTTCTGCCGCAACAACAGAAGGCACCGAACTGTCAAACGGCCCGACCGCTGGAATCTTCAGATAGCCACAAGCATGCGACATCCGCGCGAGCGGGGATAGCGGCCCATCCGTGATCGCCAGGATCGTAACGCCCGCATCCGCCAGCGCTTGCGTAACGCTGATCGAATGCCGCCGGTATCGACTGAAATCGAATACGATCGCCGCTTCGCCGGCGCGGGCCCCCACCAGTTCCCGCCCCATCTCAAACTCGGTCATCAACCGTACATTGGGGCGGAGGATGGACAATCCCGTGTAAAGTTTGTGCGCACCGGCCATCGACGTCTCACCGGAAAGGACCCAAACATGAGACGCATCGACCATCGGTTTGACCAGCGCGTTCAGCCGCTCATCGGTGAGGGACTCAAACACGTCATCGATCGCCCCGTGTATCGAGCGACGTAGCGGTCCCGTCTCCTGATGCTGTCGGATTCGGTGGCTCGGTCTGGCGAGTTGATTCGAAACCTGATTGCGTTCGTGCGTTTGAAGGTCCGAGTACCCCTTGAACCCCAGCTTCGTCGCAAACCGGACGATCGAAGGTCGACTCGTTCCCACATGGTCGGCCAGGTCCGATACGGTCCCAAACGCCACCAGGGTCGGATTTTCAACCACCGCCTCTGCGATCCGTCGATCGGTAGGTGTCAGACGGTCGCCCGCGGCTGCAATGAGATCCTGAATCGACAAGGATTCCCCCTTTGGTCATTTTGTTGCAATTCCACGCTCGTAGTGTACACTACGTTACAGACAGATCAAAAACAATATCGACATCTGAAGCGGAGATCCATTGATGATTCAGAAGCTACAGCACATTCCCACCGCGCGCGAGCAGGCGTTTCTCGACACGGTCAAGGACACCCAATACCAACGCGACATCATCAATGGACTCTCGCCGTTTTTCGACGAAAAAGCGCCGGAGGACATGCTGCATTTCTATTCCGAAGACGAAGTCGTCTCCTTGCGGGTCCTGAAAGGGACCGAGCGCGATGTTGAGAAGCGCATGCCGGTGAAGATGACCCGTCACTATTACGAACTCGCAAAGAATTCCGCAGCGATCAGCCGAATCGTGAAAGCCAGCCCGGACGAAACCGACAACCTTCAAGGTTCGGAAGACCCCGGTTACCAGATGGACTATTCACCCGTCGAGGGGCTGCTGCACAAGTACGAAATGGGCCTGATGTACGTCATTTCGACGTGCTCCGCGCACTGCCGTTTTTGCTACCGCGAAGAACTGATCGCCCGAAAAGAAATCGAGCGGCAGGATGGGACGGTCGCGAAGAAGGGTCTTGCGCAGATTCCGGAGATCGTCGCATATATTAAGGAAACCAACGCGGCCATCGAAGCCAACGGCGGGCGTCATCCCGAAACCGGCCGCGAGAAACTCCGCGAGATTCTCCTTTCGGGCGGCGATGCGATGGTCTTGAGCAATTCCAAACTCGCAGCATGGTTTGGCGCACTGGCAGAAGCCGGGATCGAATCCATCCGCGTCGGCACCAAGGAAATGGCATTCTACCCCCAGCGTTTCGACAACAACTTCCTGGAAATGCTCGACAAGTTTCACGAGACCTATCCGCAGGTCGGCATGCACTTCATGCTGCACTTCCAGCATCCCGACGAGATCCTCGCCAAGGACGCCGATGGCAACTTCATCGAGGATGAAAAGGGCTTCAAACAGTGGATTCCGGATACTGGCAAGGCGATGCGAGGCCTCGTTTCCCGCGGGTGGCTGACGGTTGAGAACCAAGCCCCCATCATCAAAGGCATCAACGACGACGCCGATGCGCTCCGCATTCTCCAACGCGAATTCAAACGGGCTGGCGGAGAGAATCATTACTTTTTCTGCGGCCGCGACATCGTCGCATACCGGGCATTCAACATCCCGATCGAAGACGCATGGAATATTCTCAACACGTCGCAGCGCGGATTGTCTGGCGTCGAATGCCATGCCAAACTTTCGATTACCCACTACAAAGGCAAGACGGAGGTGGCGGCTGTCACCAATGAACCGATTCCGGGTTTGCCTGGGTCAGAGAATGGCGTCGTGATTTTCAAGATTCTCCGCAATGCGGGCAGCGCGCCGGATAAGGGGAAGGTTTGTATCGTCGGTCGCAACCCGAAGGCGGTCTGGTTCGACGACTATGAAGACCGCGTGCTCTTCGACGAAGCCGGATTGTATAACTACAACCGGGTGAAGAAAGCCGGCGAGGCGCCGACCAGTGATCCGTCATCTTCCAAAAGACCAGGATGCGCGGGATGATTGACAAGCGTGTGAACACCGCACATGAAGCGGTCGCCGATGTCTTCGACGGCGCGACCATCATGATCGGTGGGTTCGGCGAAGCAGGCAGTCCTATCGAGTTGCTGCACGCGCTCATCGATCAGGGCGCATCCGACCTGACCATCGTGAGCAACAACACCGGTTCCGGCGAAGTCGGTCTTGCAGCCCTTATCAAAGCGGGCCGCGTTTCGAAAGCGGTCTGCTCGTATCCACGAACCGCAAACTCAACCGTCTTTACCGAACTATACCGCAACGGGCAAATCAAACTCGAACTGGTTCCGCAGGGCACACTGGCCGAGCGCATTCGCTGCGGCGGCGCGGGAGTCCCTGCCTTCTACACCGCGACGGCTGTCGGTACGCCGCTGGCCGAGGGCAAGGAACTGCGTGAGTTTGAAGGCAAGCAATACGTGATGGAACGGGGCCTTCGGGCAGACTTCACCATCATCAAGGCGCGCATGGCTGACGTCCACGGCAACCTGCTCTATAACAAAACAGCTCGCAACTTCGGACCGATCATGGCGACGGCCGCTGAAACCACCATCGTTCAGGTTGAAAGTGTCGTGGAGGCTGGCGAGATTGACCCTGAGACGATCGTGACGCCGGGCATCTTTGTGGATCGTGTCGTTCAAGTTGCACAGCCTGCCCACGAATCCGAACTCGTCGCCGCGGGAGCCACCTATCCATGACCAGCAATGATCTAAAAGCGGGAAGGTCGCGAGACGAGATGGCCGCCCGACTCGCCCAAGACATACCCAACGGGTGGTACGTGAATCTTGGCATCGGCATTCCCGAACTCGTTGCGAAATTCGTGCCCGAAGACAAAACGCTGATCTACCATACGGAGAATGGTCTGATTGGTATGGGCCCGTCACCTGCTGCCGGTCAGGGCGATCCGGAACTGATCAATGCTGGCAAGCGGCAGGTCACCGCGATGCCAGGCGCCGCATACTTTCACCACGCGGACAGCTTTGTCATGATTCGCGGAGGGCACATCGATCTCTGCGTACTTGGCGCGTTGCAGGTAGCTCAAAACGGCGATCTTGCAAACTGGTCAACGGGGCAGCCCGATGCGATACCGGCTGTCGGCGGCGCGATGGACCTCGTGGCCGGGGTCAAGTCCATTTACGTCATCACTCAGCACACTACCAAGCAGGGCGAGCCCAAACTCGTCGAATCATGCACGTACCCACTGACCGGGCTTGGAGTGGTTAATCGTATTTACACAAACCTCGCGGTTATCGACGTTACGCCGGGCGGCTTTGGGGTTACCGAACTTAGCCCGGGTGTCGAATTCAAAGACGTTCAAAACCAAACCGGCGCTCCACTCAGCGACATTCGCGAAAGCGCTACGGCAGGCAAGAAATGAAAACGCAAACTGAACTCTCGAGAAGCGCCGAACTCTACGCGAGGGCGCAAAAAGTCCTCCCTGGCGGCGTCTCGCGCAACTCCATCATTCGCGCCCCCTACCCGCCATACGTGGCTTTCGGCAAAGGCTGCCGGGTCACCGACATTGACGGCGTTACGCGAATCGACTTCTCGAACAACATGGCCTCGCTCATCCATGGGCACGCCCATCCCGAAATCGTTCGGGTCGTCAACGAGCAGATGGCCCGCGGTTCAGCATTCATGATGGCCACGGAAGCCGAAGTCGTATACGCCGAGCACCTTTGCTCACGATCGCCGTCGTTCGACATGCTCCGATTCGTCAACTCCGGCACCGAGGCCATCATGGTCGCGATCAAAGCCAGCCGTGCGTTCACTGGTAAATACAAGGTCGCCAAGGTCGAAGGCGCCTACCACGGGGGATACGATTACGCCGAGGTCTCGCAGGCGCCGACGCCGGAAACCTGGGGCAGCGATGACAAACCGCACTCCGTTCCGCTCGTTTTCGGCACACCGGAGTCTGCGCTTCGCGATGTTGTGATCATCCCGTTTAACAACGCCGAGCGCGCCATCAATATCCTCAATGCACACGCCCACGAGGTTGCCTGTGTCCTACTCGATCTCATGCCCCATCGCGTCGGCCTGAATCTCGCAAAGCCTGAATACCTTGAGGCCATACGAAATTGGGTCACTGAACACAATGCCCTCCTCGTGCTCGACGAAGTCATCACCTTCCGCTCGGAATATGGTGGCCTTCAGACGCGCTTCGGCATCAAGCCCGACCTCACTGCCTTGGGCAAGATGATCGGCGGCGGTTTCCCGGTCGGTGCAGTGGCGGGTCGTGCCGAAGTCATGGACGTGCTCAATCCCAAATCCCACAAGTATCTGTTTCCGCATTCCGGTACATTCTCTGCCAACCCCATCTCCACGTCGGCAGGGCTCACCGCAATGCAACTATTCGACCACAAGGAGATTGCTCGCCTCAACGGATTGACAAATCGTGCGATCGAGGGAATTCAAAAAGCCATCGACACCACTGGTGCTCGTGCAAGCGTCACGGGTGGCGGCTCGATGCTGCGTGTCCATATGAAGGAAGAACCTCCGCACAACTTCCGCGAAGCATTTAACACGGACGCCGAGAAGAATCGGTTGACTGCGCTACTCGATCATCTGTTTGATGAAGGTTTCCTGATGATCAATACGTGCTCTGCGACGCTTTCAACCCCGATGACCGAAGTGGAGATTGACGCCCTGGTCGCCGCCATGGAATCGGGCTTGGCAAAGATCGCGTCGATGCCGTAAGTGCGCGGGCCCTGTGGAGAAGGTGTCTACGCCATTTCGAAAACAGTCGCCAGACCTTGCCCCACGCCAACACACAGTGAAGCGATGGCGCGTTCTACGCCGCGTTGCCTCATTTCGTGAACGAGTGTCGTCGCGATGCGCGCGCCGCTGCAGCCAAGGGGATGCCCAACTGCGATCGCCCCGCCCTTCACGTTCAATTTGTCGCCGTCGATTCCAAGCTCGCGCTGACATGCGATCGACTGTGCCGCGAAGGCTTCGTTGATTTCGACGAGTCCCATGTCGTCAAGCGTCAGTTCTGCACGATCCAGCGCCTTGCGAATCGCTGGAATCGGCCCTAGTCCCATGTACGCCGGATCAACGCCAGCCGATGCACTGCACCCCACGAACGCGAGCGGTTCCAATCCAAGCGATTTGGCCTTCGATTCCTCCACGAGCATCAGCGCTGCCGCACCATCGTTCACACCGGAAGAGTTTCCCGCAGTCACCGTCCCCTTGTCATCCTTTGCAAACACCGGGCGGAGTTTTGCCAACTGCTCCATCGTGACATCAGGACGCGGATGCTCGTCAGTATCCACAATCACCGAAGGTCCCTTTCGCTGCGGGATTTCCACCGGCACGATTTCTTCCTTGAAGGCACCACGTTCATGAGCGGCGGCCCACTTCTGCTGGCTCGATAGTGCAAATCGATCCTGCGCCTCTCGATCAATCTCGTACTTCCGCGCCACGTTTTCTGCGGTCTCACCCATCGCGTACGGATGATGCAGCTTGGACAATGCAGGATTGACAAACCGCCACCCGATGGACGTGTCAAAAATCTCCTGCGCACGCCCATAAGCCGAGTCGGCTTTGCTCAGTACGTACGGCGCGCGGCTCATCGATTCAACGCCACCAGCGATGAACACATCACCGTGATTTGCCTCGATCATTCGGGCTGCGATGTTCACAGCTTCGAGCCCCGACGCGCACAGACGATTCACCGTCGAACCTGGAATGGTCTCCGGCAGCCCTGCGAGCAAAGCCGCCATCCTCGCGACATTGCGGTTGTCTTCGCCGGCTTGGTTGGCTGCCCCGAAGTACACATCATCAACGAACGAGGCGTCAATGCCTGTCCGCCGGACAACTTCCCGAATGACGACCGCTGCGAGATCGTCCGGGCGAACCGATGCAAGCTTCCCGCCATAGCGCCCGACAGGAGTTCGAACGGCAGCAACAACAGCAGCACGACGTGTCATAGAAAAGTCTGGCACACTTCCGCTGCCAGCTCCGTTTTGTGACACAAAGGAGCAGCTCTTCGACACCAAGCTGACCAATGCGTATCCGTGAAAATGCTCAGGTCATTTAATTATAACGCTTCCCGTGATCGATGATCACCGGTGTGGACGCAGATATACACCATGAGGTCCATCCTTTGCAAATCGCATTGGGCACATCGGTCGCGGCGTCACACCTGGCGAAGGGCGGCTGGCATTCTGGAGAACAGGTTGAGGGCGAAGCAGGTCGATTGACTCCCAAATCCCTCAATGCGGCCAGGTGTAACCGCGGACTCTACGGTATACTTGCGCCAATTCTAGGTCGCGCGCTTGCCTCCTTCGCCGTGCGACAATTCGCCCCGCACGGTTTGAAATTGCCCGTCTCCTGATTCTAACGCCAAGCGGCGGCGCGTAGGACAATTGATAAGAATGAAGGAATTCGACCAATGAGCAACGTCTGCCCAACGCTGGGAATCATGTCAATCTTGGCCGCCAGCATGATGGGATCAGCCAGCCATCTATTTGCGGATGACGCAATTTCAATGCATTCGCACCCAGGCTATCGCACTTGGGTGGACATCAATGGCCGCTGGCACGTGCTCATGTCGCCGATGCGGTCCATCCGCTGCCCTTACATCAATGCAGCGGGCGCGTCAGCCGTCGACCTCCCGCACACCTGGAATGCACTGGATGGTCAGGATGGCGGCGCCGATTACCTTCGCACGACAGCGGCGTACCTGAAGCGCATCCCGATTCCGGAGCGTTATGAAAACGAGCGTGTCTTCTTGAAGGTTGGAGCCGCGAATTCCGTGGCGAATGTCTTCCTCAATGGGCGATTCGTTGGCGAACATCGCGGTGGATACGCCGCATTTGTCTTCGAACTGACCGACGTTGTCGACTGGGGACAGGACAACGATCTGCTGATTTTTGTCAGCAACGCCATGCACCCAGATGTGCCGCCATATGGAGCGGACTTCACATTCTTCGGAGGAATATATCGCGACGTGTCGCTTCTATTTACCGGCCCGCTTTGCATTTCTCCATTGGACCATGCGTCGTCGGGCGTGTACGTGACGACGCAAGAAGTTGGCGCGGAAAGTGCCACGGTCACAGTATCGATCAGGCTCGATAACAGCGGTTCGACGAGATCGAACCTCCGCGCACGGATGGAAATCATCGACCGCGAAGGCGAGACTGTCGCAAACGAAGAAACGGTTCTTGAAAACGTTCGACACGGTCAATCCTCAACATCGGTCGCAGTTGAAGTCGCCAAGCCGCATCTCTGGCATGGCATCGAAGATCCTTACATGTACACAGCGCGGCTGACGCTGCTTGACGGAGACCAAATCGTTGATCGCGATGAGCAATCGTTCGGCATTCGCACGTTCAACGTCGATCCAGACCAAGGGTTTACGCTCAACGGCAAACCATATCCGCTCCACGGTGTGAATCGCCATCAGGATCGCCAGGACATCGGGTGGGCGATCAGCCGCAAACATCACGACGAAGATTTCGCGATGATCCGTGAGTTGGGTTGCACCTGCGTTCGGCTTGCCCACTATCAACAAGACCCATACGCTTACGATTTGTGCGATCAATTGGGGCTGATCGTTTGGGCTGAGATTCCACTGATCAACCGAGTCTTTCACACCAATGCGTTTCGCGAAAACAGTCGCCAACAACTCATTGAACTCATCCGTCAGAACTACAACCACCCATCCATTTGTTTTTGGGGTGTTCACAATGAAATCACCGCCCCATGGGAACCGGGGCCCGATCCGATTCCGCTGGTCACGGAGTTGGCCAAGCTTGCAAAGGCGGAAGACCCGACGCGCCAGTCGGTGTGTGCTGCAACCACACCGGACGAAAATGCCGCCAACTGGCAAACGGAGTTGGTTGCATTCAACCGTTATTTCGGGTGGTACCACGATTCAGCCGACGATTTCGGGGCTTGGGTCGACCAAATGCACGAGAAGCATCCCGCCGTCCCCATCGGCATCAGCGAGTACGGCGCAGGCGCCAACGTTGCGCACCATGAACTGCCTCCGAAGAAATCGCAACACGACAGCCATTGGCATCCGGAGGAATACCAGGCGCTCTTTCACGAAAGTCATTGGCGGCAGATCGACGCACGGCCATTTATCTGGGGAAGCTTCGTTTGGAACATGTTCGACTTCGCCTGCGACCAACGCAATGAAGGCGGTGCGCCCGGGCGAAACGACAAGGGGCTGGTCACCTATGACCGTCAGATCAAGAAGGATGCGTTCTTCTGGTACAAAGCCAACTGGTCGGATGAGCCATTCGTTCACATCACGAGTAGCAGATTCAACCAGCGCTACAACCAAACGGTCCCGGTCAAGGTTTACAGTAATTGTTCAGAGGTGAGCCTATCCGTCGGTGACCGATCATACCCGGTAAAGCAAAGCAACAACCACATCTTCGAGTGGCCCACGGTCATCCTCTCTGCCGGATCGAACACGATTCGCGCAGTCGGCACAGACCAAGGGCAAACCATGACCGATCAATGCGAATGGCACTATGTAGCGCCCGAATAGCGCGTGCGAAAAACGCTCACGTACAATGAACGTTGTTACCGCAAATCGGACGACTGCGGGCAGATGGATAAATGATCTGGCAACAAACGAAGCGATGGCAATTGGGACGACTTGACGTGCTGTTGGATTACACTTCGGACTCGACTTCTTCATCGAAGTCATCCGCGTGAACACCACCCAGCACTCTCTCGATGTCGATGAGGATCGTCAATGAATCGCCAGCGTTTCCCATACCGAGAATGTATGAATTGTCGACGCCTGCTCCCATGGGAGGAGCGGGCTTGATGCACTCTGGGTCAATGTCGAGCACCTCAGAAACGGAATCTACGACGATGCCGACGTCCCGGCCAATATCGACAACAACGACACAGGTTTCTTCGTTGTACTCCGTTTCGCACATCCCGATCTTCAGTCGCAGATCGATGATGGGTATCACGTTTCCGCGCAGGTTGATGACGCCCTTCATGAAATCGGGCATCGATGGCACCGGGGTGATATTCGAAACGCCATTGATCTCGTGAATCTTGCGAATATCAATACCGTATACTTCGTCCGCCAGATTAAAGGTCAGATACTTACCACCAAAGTCGGCACTCTGATCCGTGGCTGGTGAGAGATCTTGCTTCAACTGTGTTTGCGTTGCACTCATGCCACGATCACCTTTCTTTAGATACGGGAATACTTGGCTTTGGTGTTTCGACCTGTGCGCCGATTTGAAAAACTACAAGAATCATTCAACCGCCCCCCGCAGGCACGCTCATTTAAGCTTGGCCATGCGGGGGACGGTTGGTGACCTTGATGGCGCGGTGCCTGGGCACCGCGATCAACGTTTAGCTAGAAGTTCGACAGGTCGTCATCACCCATCGGGAAGAAATCGCTATCGCTGGCGCCGGCGCCGACGGGTTGACGTTCCCGCGACTGAGCCTGTCTTTTGGCGGGCTGCGTCGCCCCGCCCCTCATGTGCGCGGGGGCTGCACTGGCGCCGCCTTCGACCAACTTGTACTGGCTGATCATGTCGCGGAGACATGCAACCTGCGACGACATTTGCTCAGCGGCGGCGGCCAACTCTTCCGAACCGGCGGCATTCTGCTGGGTCACGGTGTTCATCTGGGTGACCGCGGTGTTGACCTGGTCAACGCCTTGCGCCTGTTCTTCAGATGCCTTGGTGATGCCATCCACCAGGTCCGACACCTTGTTGATCTTTTCAACGATCGCGGTGAGTGCATTTCCGACGCTGGTTGCGACGGTCGTGCCTTCCTGTGCTTTCTTGACCGATTCGTCAATCAAGCCAGTGGTTTCGCCAGCGGCTTGTGCGGCACGCTGCGCGAGATTGCGGACTTCGTCGGCGACAACCGCAAATCCCTTGCCGTGTTCACCCGCACGGGCGGCTTCGACGGCCGCATTCAACGCCAACAGGTTGGTCTGGAACGCGATTTCTTCAATCACCTTGATGATCTTGCTGATCTTGTCAGACGAAGCATTGATGTCCGCCATCGCCTGGTTGAGTTGCCCCATCGTCTGGTCGCCTTCGTTGGCGGCATCACGCGCCGAACCGGAAAGCTCGTTGACCTGCGCCGCATTGCTGGCGTTGGTGCGGGTCATGGCGGCCATTTCCTCAAGCGACGATGATGTTTCTTCAAGTGATGCGGCTTGTTCGCTCGCACCTTCCGACAACTGCTGACTGGAGCCCGTCACCTGGCTCGCTCCATCGTCAATCTGCTCGACTGCCGACGAGACCTGTCGCATCGTGTCGCAGACATTCGAAACGAGCTTGTTGATGCTCTCCACCGATTCGAGGAACTCGCCGCTGAGCTTGCCTGCATCGGCGCGGGCGGTGAGGTCGCCGTTGCTTGCTTTTTCGATTAGCTTGGCGATTTCTTCACGGGCAATAACCTGCATGGTGATGTCTGTGGCGAATTTGACAACTTTGACGGGATTGCCATCGGCATCAAAGATCGGGTTGTAGGAAGCCTGAATCCAAATCGGACTTCCATCCTTGCGAACGCGTTTGAACTCGGCTGACTGGAATTCGCCGCGGTTCAGCGTGTCCCAGAATGTGCGGTAGTCGTTGCTTTGTCGATACGAATCCTCGACAAACATGCTGTGATGTCGCCCGACGATTTCCTTTTGCGTGTAACCCAGCGCGTTGCAGAAGTTGTCGTTGGCGTCGCGAATGGTACCGTCCATTTCGAATTCGATCACGGCCTGCGAACGGCTGATGGCATCCAACTTCCCTTTGTTGTCCTGGGCGAGTTCTTCGAGCTTGATTTTCTCAGGATCGATGAAGTCCCAAGTCACCATCGTGCCGAGCACGCCACCATTGCCGTCGTAAACGGCATTAACCATCAATTCAAGCTTCTGATCACCAAGTTGGATGGGGGCACGGTGCGGCAGGTTGGCCGGGTTGTTGATGATGCCGCGCTGTACGGCCGGGTTCTTGTGGAACACATCGATGTTGGTGCCAACGAGTTGGTCCAACGGAATCGGAAGCAGATGGGCCAGTGGCGTCAGGTTCTTGATGGTCGCAGGGTTCACATAAGTGATATTGAATTCCCTGTCAGCCAAAATGATGTTCGCCGGCGTGTCTTCGATCATCCGTTGGTACAGACTGTTGGACTTGCTCGCCGTGCTGCTCTTCGTACTCTTGGTCTTTTTTGCCATTGAACTCTCTCTCTTCACGTGTGGGTGAGCTGGCAACGGCCAAGCCACCGCAGTCCCAAAACCTAGGCCACTGTCCTAACGACATGGATTGACATTCGATGCGACGAAACAACTTCAGCTTCAAGTGACGCGACAATGGAAACTGGCACACCAGCGAAGCTACACCGCATGACGACCAGAAAACCAACACCGACATGGCACAGATGTGTTCAGCAACAGTTGACGGAATGGTTTCAAGATCCGGTCATCATCAGCCAACACCACAACCATGCAAATACGGACTCCGAAGGTTCTACTCCGGTCATGACATTTTTCGGTTCATGTTGATGAACTGATGAGTAATAAATAGACGTCTCTCGCCTCGTGTCGGCCTTGATTTTCGCCAACCCAATATCGCACTGCCGTATGGTGTCACAATCGAGTTGTTATCGGGGTTCGCGTTCAACGTTCAATCACATTGCCGGCGCGAGTTTTTCAGAATTGAACACCATCGGCACGGACGCACACCTCGCGATGGGGTCTACACTGCAGTCGGTTGGATCTGACCCACTTCGCAAACGAATTGGTGCGAGCAACCAATCGCCCACAGGGGATGGCCCGCCGATCCTCGGGTTGTTACGTCGATGTAACACTTCACTGACGCGTACCGCAATGCGACCAAACACAGTGCAGCAATGCGGCCCCGCAAGAGTGCATTCCAACAATCCCGCACGATTCGGAATCAAACCGGGGCCGCCTTCGTGTCTCGCCCTTATTGCATGATGGAGCCGGCTTCGTGTATAGGTAAGACCAGATTCTCGTTCGTAACTCACCAAACAAGCCCAAGTTAGCCTTGGCCTTGAGTTCGTGAAACGGCACGGTGATTTGCAGACCGCACGAGACGGATAGCATGAGACAAACGTCGCCATGACGAAGAGGCAAGACACGAAAATGTCATTCCTGCCGGTATTCGTTGGACGCGACTGCAAGGACGATTCAAGCTTTGAGTGAACATCAGGAAACATCGGAAACCACAAGAGGCGTTGAGCCATCAAACGCCCCCAAGCGGCCTGTACGCACGGCCCGAAGCAGCGGTAAACCCTTGCCTGTTGCTCCAACAGGATGGCGGGGTTTGCTTGCCAATCTGGGGTTGCCGATCGTGCTGCTCATCGCGGCCATTGGCATCGGCGCGGCATTGATCAGCTCGCCGCCCCACGTTCCCAAGTCGACTCCCGAATCACTGGCACCGGTTGTCGGTGTCGCGGAGTTGATCAAGCAAGACCTCCCCGTCTTCGTCAACGCTTTTGGAACGGTTGTGCCATCCCGCGAATTGCGGATCATTCCGGAAGTGACGGGCCGTATTGTCGAATTGAACCCAAGCCTCGAACCGGGGGGGCTCTTGAAAGAAGGCGAACTTCTCTTTCGCATCGACCCGACCGATTACGAAATCGCCGTCGCCCAAGCCGAAGCTGACCTCGATGTCGCCAACCACGAAACTGCACAGATCCGTGCCCGCATCGATTCGCTCGAAAGTCGCGGTGAGCAGATCGATGTTGAGATCGGATACCTCAAATGGAATGCCGAAAGGGTCGGCGGGTTGGCCGAACAAAATTCCGCGGGCGAATCCGAAGCGCGCGACGCGTCCACCCGTCTCGCCAGTCAGCGGGCCGCACGCCAGACACTTAACGCCGAAATCGCTGAGCAACACCGCGCTGTCGAGAGTGCAGCCGCCAACGTGCGCGTCCTGGAGCGCCGACTGGAAGTGGCGAAGGTCGCTCTCTCGCGAACCGAAGTCACCGTCCCCTTTGACGCGCTGGTGGTCACCGAAGGCGTGGAAAAAGGCCAGCGGGTCGGGCCGCAAACCGCCATCGCGACCCTGGTTTCGACCGACGAATTCTGGACCGAAGCGGCCATCCCGGTAACGCGGCTCCGCGACCTTCGATTCGCGGTCGACCACCCGGATAATCCGAGTGAGGTAACGGTCTCGATGTCCACGAGCACGATGTCGAGCGGAGATCACACCGTTGAATGGACGGGGTTGGCGCTTCGGCCGCTGGGCAATCTGGATCCTTTGGGGCGAATGGCCACCGTGTTGGTCGCAATCAAGAACCCGCTTGGCTTGACCGCCAATGGCGGCACCAACGCAACGAATTCAGTCCAGCGCGTGCTGCTGGGAAGTTACGTCCGATTGCGTATCGAATCGGGCACATTGGAGGATGTTTACTCGATCCCGCGAAAAGCGCTTCGCGAAAACGATCGCGTATGGGTCCGCGATTCGGCGGGGCTCCTGGCGATTCGACCCGTGAAGATCGTGTGGCGGCGGCAGGAAGATGTGCTCGTGCGAAACGGCTTTAAACCTGATGACATGCTGGTGACAACGCACTTGGCCAGCGTGGTTCCCGGCATGCCGCTACGGATTCGCAAAGACGCAGCAACCATCGATTCAGAAACGACGCCTGTCGCATCCCAGACTGCCGATGCTGCAACGGTATCAGAGAACAAGGGCGCCACGCCATGACGCCCACACCTGAATTACAAACGCGCGGTGGCTTGATCGGCTTCATGGCGCAAAACCATGTGGCGGCCAACCTTCTGATGCTGCTGTTTGTGATCGGCGGCATGGTGGTTGCATCGCAGATCAAACAAGAGGTGTACCCCGCCTACGAATTGGACGTGGTCAACTTCTCGATGTCGCTTCCCGGTGCCACGCCCGAAGAGGTTGAAGAAGGCATCCTGCTGCCGGCAGAAGAGGCGGTTCGCGGGTTGGAGGCGGTGAAGCGAATTGAAGCCACGGCCGTCGAAGGCAGTGGGAGCATGTCCGTCGAGTTGATCGAGGGCGTTGATCCGAACCGGGCGTTGCAGGACGTTAAAAATGCCATCGATCGTGTGTCGTCATTTCCCGAAGAAGCGGAGCGGCCGCGCGTCGAATTGGCGATCCGTCAACGCTCAACGGTCACCATCGCCATCGCAGCCGACATGGACGAACGCACGCTGTTCGAATTCTCCGAACGCGTTCGCAACGATCTGCTTGCCAACGATCAGATCACCCAAATCGTCACCCGCGGAATTCGCTCGCCGGAAATTACCATTGAGGTGCCGCAAGCCCAACTTCGGGCGCTGAACCTTACGTTGGGCGACATTGCGGAAACCGTTCGCGCCGCTGCCCGCGATGTGCCCGGTGGCGAAGTGCGCACCGAAGGTGGCGAAGTTCTCCTGCGAAGTGCTGGAAGGCGTTTCTTTGCCAGCGAGTATTACGACATTCCCGTCGTCAGCGGACCTGGCGGCTCGACGCTGACCCTTGGCGACATTGCAACGATCACCGATGGATTTGAAGACGTCGACCGCGTCTCGTCATTCAACGGCAAGCCCGGCGTCACGCTTTGGGTCTATCAGACCGGTGATCAGAAACCGCTGGAAATCGCAGAGATCGTTTATGAATACGTCGATCGCATGAACGCCGAACTGCCCGAGTCGGTCGAGATGATCGTCATGTGGGACCGCGCTCGCGAGTATCGCGAACGACTTGAGTTGCTCCTGCAAAACGGCGCAGTCGGCATGGGTTTGGTGCTAATCGTACTCGGCATTTTTCTCGCACCGAAACTCGCATTTTGGGTAGGGTCAGCCGTCCCCGTGTGTCTACTGGGTGGCATCATGCTCCTGCCGATGATGGACACAACGATCAACATGATTTCGTTGTTCGCGTTCATCATCACGCTGGGAATTCTTGTGGACGATGCGGTCATCATTGGCGAGGAGGTTTTTGAGAACATCCAGCGCGGCGCAACGCGACTTGAAGCCGCAATCGCCGGCGCCAAACGCATGTCGGTCCCGGTCATATTTGCAGTCATCACCAACGTCGTGGCGTTCATTCCGCTGATGTTTGTTCCGGGACGAACCGGTCGTTTTTTTGCGGCGATTCCGCTTGTTGTCATCACGGTATTCTTAATCTCACTGTTTGAGAGCCTGCTCATTCTCCCCGCCCACCTCGCCCATGCCAAAGCCGTGAATCCCGAGCGCCGCGGTTTACTACCGGCGATAGCGCGACTCCAACAACGTTTGGCCGCCGGCTTCGAACGATTCACGAACAACGTCTATGCCCCGCTCTTGGCAATCACTCTGCGATATCGCGGGATGACCGTTGCCATATTCTTCAGCGGGCTGATCGTTGTGGCTGCCTGGTATGAAAGCGGGCGCTTGAACTTCACGTTTAACCCGCGAATCGAAGGCGATCGCGTTGATGCCGAAGTTCGTGTTCCCTTTGGAGCACCATTTAGCGAAACGTCACGCGTATCCAAGATCATCGAGCAAGCTGGATTGCGTACCGTCGATCACTTTGGACCGCGCGACAAGGTGCTCGCAGGTTGGATGAACAGCCAGGGGCGACTTGGCTCCAATGCCGCCGACGTGAATTTCGTCCTCGTTCCCCAGGAGCAGCGCGACTTCACCCCGGCAGACTTCGTCCGCGTTTGGCGTGAAGAAATCGGTCCGCTACCGGGGCTCGAATCGCTTTACTTTGAATGGGAAGTTGGACCGTCCGGCTCGCGCGGTCTCACGGTGGAGCTTTCCCACCCTGACCGGCAAACGCTCGAAGCCGCCGCGCATGAACTTGCAACAACGCTCGAGTCCTACACCGGCGTGACAGACATCGACGACGGTTTCGCCGCAGGCAAACCCCAACTCGATCTGTCAATCAAGGACGAAGCCCGCTCGCTGGGACTCACGCACGAAGCGATTGGTCGCCAGATTCGCCACGCATACTATGGCGCCGAAGCCCTGCGCATGCAGCGGGCACGCAATGAAGTCAAAGTCATGGTGCGATTGCCGGAAGCGGAACGACGCTCGCTCGCCGACCTGGAAACCATGATTGTTCGCACGCCGGCTGGCGGTGAGATGCCGCTGATCGAAGCCGTCGATCTCAAGCAGACGCGTGCCCACACCGAGATCAAACGCGTCAACGCCCAGCGCGTTCTAACGGTGACAGCCAACATCGTTCCTGAACTCACCAACGTCAACAAGGTTCGCGAGGACCTCGAAGCCAATGTGTTCCCTCAACTGTTGGCCAACCACACGGGCCTGAGTTTCAACTATGGCGGTAGGCAGCAAGAACAGATCGATGCCATGCGAGCGCTGATCTTTGGATTGGGTGCATCGCTCGCGGTGATCTTCGGCATGTTGGCCGCGATCTATCGCAGCTATGGCGAAGCATTCATCACCATGCTTGTTGTGCCATTCGCCATCGCGGCCGCCCTGCTTGGACACATCTTGATGGGTTATGATCTGTCGGTCGTGAGCGTGCTTGGGATCATTGCGACGTGCGGTGTCGTCGTCAACGGTGGGTTGGTGCTGACAGTGACGATGAACGATTTCATCGCACAAGGCATGCCCTTCGAACAAGCCGCCCTCGAAGCCAGCACGCGCCGCTTCCGCCCCATCCTCCTGACCTCGCTTACCACCTTCATGGGCCTCGCCCCGATGATCTTCGAAACCTCACCGCAGGCACGCTACCTCATCCCGATGGCCATCGCCCTCGGTTTCGGCATCATGTTCTCAGCCGCCGTCGTCCTGCTGATGATGCCAGCCTGCCACCTGATCATCCGCGGCTGGTCCCATGGGCACTACGGTGCATACGCAGAAGAGTCTGATTCGCCGACGCCCACCGCCATGGCACAGCCCGTGCACTAGGACTTCTTCGCTTCCAATGCTTCCCATCGGGCGTAGAGCGCTTCGACCGCTTGCTTGGATGTTTCGAGGGCTTCCCAACGTTTCTGCAATTCGACGTGGTCACTTCCGACTTCGGGATCTTCGGTGGCTTTGAGGCAGGCTTCGACGTGTTCTTCTGCCGCCTGGATCGTTGCTTCCATCTCCTTTAGTTCAGACGCTTCGCTGGCCGTCAGTCCGCTTCGCGCCGAAGCGGATTTACCCTTCTTTGACTTGTCGCGCTTTGAACCATCCTTTGACTTGGACTGCGTAGCTTCCCATTGAGCACAGTTGACATATTTGCCGATGCGTCCGCCGCCATCGAGTCCCAAAATCTCGGTGCACACGCGATCGAGCATGAAGCGATCGTGCGTGACCAGGATGATCGCGCCGGGAAAATCGATCAGGCTTTCCTCGAGAACATCAAGCGATGTGATGTCGAGATCGTTGGTCGGTTCGTCTAGGATCAACACGTCGGCTGGCTGAAGCATCAGCCGGGCGATGAGAATGCGGGCTTGCTCACCGCCGGAAAGATCGCTGACGGGCATGTCGAGTTGACTCGTCGAAAACAGAAACATCTTCGCCCATGCGGTGATGTGGATGGGTCGGCCCCGAAAGTCGACGGTCTTGTTCTCGCCTGCAAGCGCCCAACGCAGCGTCACATCCTGCGGTAGCTCTTCGCGGTTCTGATCGAACAAAACGATCTTCAAATCCTCAGCCAGTTCAACCGAACCTTGATCGGGTGGGAGCGCCCCAGTCAACACGCGGATCAACGTTGTCTTCCCGCTGGCATTCGCCCCAAGCAAACCAACGCGAACCCCCGGTGACAAAAGCAGCGACAGGTCGTCGAACAACAGCTTTCCACCAAGCGATTTGGACAAACCTTTCGCGTCGAGCAGCTTCTTCGACTTGCGACCGGTTCCGTCGAACTCAATGCTGGCGACTGTCGCGCGGGAGTTGCGGTCCGACAGTTCGCGAAGTTCGTCCTGCAAGCGGTATGCTTCTTCGGTGCGCGACTTGGACTTTGTGCGCCGGGCTTTCGCGTTGGACATCAGGAATGCTTTTTCGCGCCGAACGATGTTGGCAAGCGAAGCTTCCTGGGCTTGCTGCGATTCGAGGAATGCAGCCCGCTTTTCCAGAAACGTGCTGTAGTTCCCGCTCACGCTGAAATACCCGTCGCGATAGACGGGATTCAATTCAATGACTCGGTTCGTCACATTCTCCAGAAAGTAACGATCGTGGCTCACCGCAACGAACGAGAAGGGCACAGCCAGCAGCGTCTGCTCAAGCCAACGAATCCCCTCGACATCAAGATGGTTGGTCGGCTCATCCATCAGCAACAGGTCGGGCTTCTGAATGAATGCCCGAGCGATGGCCAACCGCTTTCGCCATCCACCGGAAAGATCTGAAACCAATTGGTCCGGGTTCTCAAATCCAAACTGAGTCAATGTGATCGCCGCATGCGTCTCACGTTCGTATGACTCCATGGGCTGATCGCCCAACGCTTCGATGAGAACGGAGGTCACCGTCGCGCCGATCGGGAACCGATCCTGTTGCTCAAGGAATGCGATCCGTGCGGACCGGCGGCGGCTTATGTCACCTCCCTCAAACGGTTCGAGGCCTGCGATGATTTTGAGGAAGGTCGTCTTTCCAGCGCCGTTTGGCCCCAGAAAACCGATGCGCTCGTTGTCGGCAAAACTGATCGAAAGTCCATCGAAGAGCGTCCGGGTTCCGAAGTGCTTTGAAATGTCCTGGCACGTCACCAATACGCCCATGTCTTTACTGCTTTCAAGTAATCGCGCAGGTTGGACCGCGCCAGGTACCGCATTTCCCTTTCGACAATTGCGATAGAATAACGATGGCGATTCGATGACGCTAATGGACTGCAGCGGAATTCGCGCATTTGTAGAGTCGGCCGGCGTACCTTTGCAATTGGGCTATACTGCCGGTGAATTCAGCGGTATATTCAGCGGGCACGATGCCGCACTCCGCAACAAAGACACAGAGCGCCTGGATCGATCGATAGCGAACCACACACGATGACTGAACGAACCAAACGACTCCTGATTATCCCACCCGTCCTCATCGCCATCGCCCTGTTCATCTGGCTCGTCCGCGGATCACGTGAGCCCGTTCGAGAGTCGGTGGCTGAAGTCGCCCGCAAACTCCGCGTGATCGAAGCGCCGGTCGCCTCGGTAACGCCTCGGGCGATCGGTTATGGTACGTCGCAGCCGACCAAGGTGTGGCGGGTGGTCGCGGAAGTCGGCGGGCAGATCGTCGAAGTCAATCCGAATCTCAAGTCCGGCGCGTTTCTGGTCAAAGACGAACCCGTCCTGACCATCGACCCGCAAGAGTACCAACTCGTCGTCACCCAGTTGGAAGCCGAAATCGCTGAACTTGAGGCAAGCCTAGCCGAACTGACCGCCCGCAAAGTCAATGACGGGCGATCGCTTGAGATCGAGAAGGCCTCGCTTGAATTGGCCCAACACGATTTGGAGCGCATGCGTAAGCTGGCAGGCAACGACGCAGTCGCCGGCACGGAGTTGCGCGGTGAAGAACGTACCTATCTCGCTCAGCAGCAAAAGGTCCAATCGCTCGAAAACAGCCTGAAT
This sequence comes from Phycisphaerae bacterium, assembly GCA_030429365.1. GTDB lineage: Bacteria > Planctomycetota > Phycisphaerae > UBA1845 > UBA1845 > UBA1845. The sequence continues at coordinate 7,837 of JAUIEW010000021.1, read as the reverse complement.
CTGTATCCGTCCAAACTAGCGTCGCTCGAAGCAACACTCGGCGTGCGCCGGGCAAGACTCGCCCAAGCCCGGATCGATCTCGACCGAACGAAGATCACCGCCCCGTTTGGTTGCCGAATTGGCGACGTGCGTATCGAAGTCGGGCAATACGTGCAACGCGGGGAAGCGATCTTCACCGCCGACGGAATCGCCGCCACCGAAGTCGAAGTACAAACGCCCATCAGCCAGGTCCGCAATTTGATTCGCTCCGATACCGACGAAACGCTTGGAGCCGTTCCAAATATGGAAATGTTGCGACGCCTGATCCACATCGATGCAATCGTGCGGGTCACCGGGGGCGATTTTGTCGCCAAATGGGACGCACGCTTCGACCGCGTACGCGAACGTCTCGACCCGGTCACAAGGACGGTGGCGGTGGTCGTCGTCGTCGACAAACCCTACGAGCGGGCGATTCCCGGCAAACGCCCGCCGCTGTTTCGCGATGTCTTCTGTGAGGTCGAACTGCGCGGCAAACCCATCCCCGACCGCATTATCATTCCCCGGTCTGCAGCCCATGGCGGCAAAGTCTATATCGTCGACAAAGACAATCGACTGGTCGTTCGCGACCTCCAGCTGCTATTCGAGCAAGGCAACATGGCGGTCGCCGCTGGCGGCGTGGAGGCTGGCGAACGGGTTATCGTCTCCGACCCAACGCCTGCAATCGAAGGCATGTTGGTCGACCCCGTGACGGACGAAACCGCACTTGCGGAGCTTCTCGCTGAAGCCGAAGGTCAAACCACGCTGCCATGATCCGATACTTTGCCAAGCATCCGACAGCCGCCAACTTGCTCATGCTGATCTTTTTGGTCATGGGCGTATTGAGCCTGCGCAGTCTGCGGCGCGAAACGTTTCCGGATTTCGCAGCCAGCGAAGTGCAGATTCGCGTTCCTTATCGCGGCGCGACGGCTGAAGAGGTCGAACAGGTCATCTGCACGCGCGTGGAAGACGTCCTCGACGGCGTGCGCTTCGTCAAAGAAATCCGATCCGAAGCGCGCGAAGGGGTGGCTGTCATCACCGTTGAGATGGAAGACGGCGCCGACTTCGCCGAATTCAAAGACGAGATCGACACCGAAGTCGCCGCGATCGACGACTTTCCCGACGATGTGGAAGATGCGGTCATCACCCAACTGCATACGACCGACCCCGTGCTTTCGGTCCTGGTTGCGGGCCCAATGTCGGCGCCGGATCTCAAAGCCCACTGCGAAGATCTCAAACGCCGACTGCAAATGCAAACGGTCACATCGTTGGTCGAGATTGAAGGATTCGCCGATCATCAATTCCGAATCGAGCTCGAACCCGAAGCGTTGATGAAGTTCGGCGTGAGCGTGGCCGACATTTCCGATGTCATCGCCCGCCAAAGCGTTGACTTGCCTGCCGGCGTGATCGAAACCGAAGAGCGCGACATCCTCGTCCGCTTCACCGAACAGCGCACCACACCGCAAGAGCTCGAAGAACTCATCATCGTCGCCGGTCGCAACGGCGCGGAATTAAAGCTTCGCGACCTGGGCCGCGTCGTCGACTTGTTCGAATTGAAAGAAGACCGCATCAATCTTGGCGATCAGCGGGCGGGATTGCTGCAGATCAAGAAGACCAAGAATCAGGACATCATCCGAGTCGCCCGTTCCGTCAAGCGTTTTCTGCAGGATGAGCGCGAGCGCTTCCCTCAACTCGAGATCAAAATCACGCAGGACCTTTCGCGGCTGGTGGTTGACCGACTCCAGATGCTCATCACCAACGGGTGGCAGGGAATGATCCTGGTCTTCCTGGTCATGTGGATGTTCTTCAACATAAAGCTCTCTTTCTGGGTGGTGATGAGCCTGCCCGTATCGTTTCTTGGCGCGTTCTTCTTCGTGCCGCAGTTTGATTTGACCATCAATATGTTGACGATGGTCGGGTTGCTGTTGGCGCTGGGTTTGCTGATGGACGACGGCATTGTGATCGCTGAAAACATCGCGTCGCACCGCGCCCGCGGCAAATCACCGCTCAACGCGGCGATCGACGGCGTCAGTGAAGTCGCCAACGGTGTGTTCAGTTCATTCGTCACCACCGTCAGCGTGCTCGGGCCGTTGGCCGCATTGGAGGGCAACATCGGCAAAGTGCTCAAAGTTGTCCCGATCATCCTGATACTTGTGTTGGTCGTCAGCCTTGTTGAAGCGTTTTGCATTCTGCCCGCCCATTTGGCACATTCACTCCACGCCTCGCCAGACAAACCCGCCAACCGCTTCCGCAAGTGGTTTGACAACGCGATCGATTGGGTGCGCGAACGCGTGTTTGGCCGCGTCATCGATGTGTTGATCGAATGGCGATACCTCTGGGTGGGATGTGTGTTCTTCGTATTCCTGTTGTCCGCGGGGATGTTTGCAAGCGGCGTGGTTCGCTTTCAGGCGTTTCCAGAATTGGATGGCGACCTGGTCGTCGCCCGATTGCTGATGCCTGCGGGGACGCCATTCGAAAAGTCCGAAGCCGTCGTCGATCGCGTCAAAGATGGCTTGGCCAAGGTCAACGAGAAATTCAAGCCGCGCCAACCCGACGAGCAGGATCTGGTCGCCACCGTTTATTCGCGATTCAATCTCAATGAAGATGCGTATGAAACCGGGCCGCATGTCGCCACCATCTTCGCCGACCTGCTCACCGCCGAAAAACGCGACGCCCGCATTGACGACATCCTCGAAGAATGGCGATTGGCAATCGGTGAGATCCCCGACGTGCAGCAACTTGTCCTGACCGAACCGTCATTGGGACCCGCTGGCCGCAACATCGAGGTTCGTTTCATGGGAGACGACTTGAATGATTTGCGATCAGCCGCAATCGAAGCGCAAGATTGGTTTGCAGCGTTTCGCGGAGTGAGCAATCTCGCGGTCGACCTTCACGAAGGCAAGTCGGAGATGCGCATTCGCATGCGGGCCGGCGCGACAGGGTTGGGCCTTTTCGGTCGCGACGTCGCCCGACAATTGCGGGCAGCCTATGCGGGTGTAACCGCCGATGAGTTTCAAGTGGGTCCCGAGTCATATGAAATCGAAGTTCGGTTGGCAGATGATGCACGCAACAACCTTGCCGACCTCGACTATTTCCACTGCACGCTGCCCGATGGCAAGCAGATTCCACTCGACGCGGTCGCCACCATTGATGAGGCTGTCGGCTGGTCGCGCATCGCCCGGGTCAATGGGCAACGCACGGTGACGTTGCGCGGCGATCTCGACAGCAAACTGACGAATACGGCGCAGATCATGAAGCTCTTTGAAACGGAGTTCGTTCCCAAACTCCATGATGCCCATCATGGCGTCGCCTATTCAATCGAAGGCGAAACCAAAGAGGCTCGCGTCACGCAGAGCTCGATGCGGCGCGGCATGTTGATCGGCCTCATCGGCGTATTCATCCTGCTTAGTTTCCAATTCCGTAGCTACATCGAACCACTCGTGGTGATGGTGGCAATTCCACTCGCATTGGTGGGCGTCGTCTGGGGTCATCTCATTCTCGGTAAAGACGTCAGCATGCCGAGTTTGCTGGGATTTGTGTCGCTGGCAGGCGTCGTGGTGAACGACTCCATCTTGCTCGTGCTGTTTCTCAAAATGCGAGCGGCTGACGGCACCCCTGCACACGAAGCGGCATGCCGTGCCAGCCGCGAACGATTCCGCGCGATCACCATCACATCGCTAACCACGATGGCCGGTCTGACCCCGCTGCTGTTCGAGCGCAGCCTGCAGGCACAGGTTCTCATCCCCCTCGCAATCAGCATCGTCTTTGGAATGCTGGCGTCCACTGTGCTGGTGCTGCTGGTCATCCCCAGCCTCTACACGATTCTGGATGATTTCGGACTCACATCCGACCCCAAGGCGTAAAGCGAATCAGCGCGCCACGCCGCACATGGCGGGATACGCTCACATTGCGTCGAGTTTTCGGGAAATGAGTTCCTTCTCTGCATGCGTCGGCGCCAGTTCCCAAGCCCGATCCAGCGCTTTCCTTGCCTTCGCGATATCCCCGGTCTGCCGTGCGAGTTCCGCGTGGGTGGCGTGCCAAAGGTAGTAATCCTTAGCCAGCGATTCGGACTCAATCGCCGAAAACGCACCCATGCCGGCTTGTGGTCCATCGCGATACCCGATGGCAATGGCTCGACTCAATGCGTGTACCGGCGAAGGGGCAAGGCGCTCCAGTAAATCGTACGCCGTCACGATGCGATCCCAATTGGTGTCATCCAGTGAACGCGCCCGACAATGCTCTGCCGCCACCCACGCCTCCGCATGGTAGCGCGTCACCTCGTCACCGGTGTTCGCGGCTTGAAACCAATGGAAAGCAGCCGCCAACAACCGCTGATCCCAACGGGTTCGATCCTGCTCCCTCAGAAGCAGCATCGCCCCACTGACATCGATGCGCGCCTCAAGCCGCGCCGCATGAAACAAAAGGAGCGCCAGCAAGGCGGCCGACCTGGGCCCGTTTGTGTGCGGATGTTCGGCCAGCACCAGCGCCAACCGCACAGCTTCCTCACAAAGCTCTTCGCGAATCAACTTGTCCGCAATTGACGAGCTGTACCCCTCGTTAAACAGCAGATAGATCACCGTCTGGGCATCGGGAAGGCGGTCGCGAATGACATCAGGACCTAGTTCGCCAATTTCGACCGGTGATGATCGCAGCGATTTCTTGGCCCGTATGATGCGTTTTGCAACGCTGGCCTCCGTCGTCAGAAGCGCCCGGGCGATTTCGAGATTTCCAAAACCGCAAAGTGTTTTGAGCGCCAGGGCAATGTGCGATTGCGGCGGCACGCTGGGATCGCAGCATACGAAAATCATCCGAAGCAAGTCGTCCTGAAGATTCGATTCGTCGAACGCATCAAGTTCCAAACCCGACTCGGATTGTACTTCAATCGATGGGTCCAGTTCGTTCCAACGGCGATCACGTCGCAGCACATCGAAAGCAAGATTCGACGCAACCCGATAAAGCCACGCCGTCGGATTCTTCGGGATTCCACGAAGCGACCAGGAATTGAGCGCTCGTTGCAACGATGACTGGACGACGTCCTCCACAACATCCCAGTGCCGCATGCCAAACTTTCGCGTGAGCGACGCCACCAACCGCGCGTACTCATGCCGAAAGTAATGATCAACCAGACGACGCGATTCTGATTCACCCGATGAATGGGACGAATCAGAACCGTAGTCGCCTTCTGAAGCAGTTGAATTCTCGATACTCAAGGATGAACCTCGCCTACAGGCGCATCAGCCTTCTTGATCGAAGCCGGCCAACTCGCGCACTTCGACGCTTCCGCCTTCTTCGATGATCGGACAGGTCTTGGCATATTCGACGGCCGCGTCATAACTGTCGCCCTGTACGATCGAATAACCTCCGACTAATTCCTTGGCCTCAATGAATGGGCCATCGGTGACGGTGTTTCCGCGAACCAACTTACCCGTCGGGAGCAGAGCATCGCCTCCACTAACCATCCCGGCGCCGACCTTTTCAAACCATGCGCCCCACTTTGCCATCAATGCCTGCATTTCCTCGGGCGAGTGTTGCTGACACGAATCATTCGAATCGCCACGATAGATGAATAGGTATTTTGCCATGAAAACGTCTCCTGCTCTGAGTAATCAAGCTTGGTCGTAGCCACGTCGGCCCCGTTCATCCTATAGACGAACGGCCGTCGAATGAATGGACACAAGGATTTGAGATTTCTCAAAAATATTTGCGGAAGGCCGATCGCGAGCCTGAGACGCTATGCGAGGGCATTGGCGGGCAACGGACCAAATCCGCCGGATGCTGCGTTTTCGGCTGCTTGCTTGGGCGTCTTTGCGCCGGGAATCGCCACGTGGCACGCCGGGTGCGTGATGCAGAACCGCAGGCTGACCTGGGTCATGGTCTGGTCGGGGAATTGATCATACAGCGGTTTCAGCGATTCCAGTTGGCCCAGATACGCATCGAGCTTCTCGGCTGAGAGGTTCATGTTGCGGTGATCGTCTTCACCGAATATGGAATCGCGGGTGAATTTGCCGGTGAGCAACCCGAATAGGATCGGAATCCGAACGATGACCCCGGTGCCATACTCCAGCGCTTTCGGAAAGAGCACCTTCTCGGCTTCGCGTTCGAGCAGGTTGTAGCGCACCTGAATGACGTCGATTAAATCGCGATGGGCATCGAGGATGTGCGCCTGCGTTGTTTCCTGAAACGACTGGATGCTCCAGCCGGCATGTTTGATCTTGCCCTGCTTCTTCAGCAGTTCGAGTGCTTCCCACGGATCGTCACGCTCAAGCTGCTCGATGTCGCCGCTGTGCAGTTGCAGAATGTCGAGCGCTTCGACGTTGAGTCGTTTAAGGCTCTGCTCAGCCGCGTAGACGATGTAATCCTTGTCATACGTCTGGCGAATGGGCCCGTAACCAGCATCGTCGCTGTCGCCGGCGTTGTAGAAATCGTTGCCGGCTTTCGTGGCGATGACGAGGTCTTTTGGCTTGCGCTCGCGAACGACCTGCTCGATCAATTTCTCGGAGTGCCCGAAACCGTAAACGTCAGCGGTATCGATGAACGTCACGCCCGCATCGAGCGCCGCATTGAGCGCCGCCAACGAGACGCCGTCATCGGTCGGTCCCCAGTTCATTCCACCGATCGCCCACGCACCAAACCCTATGCGTGAAACCATCGGTCCGCGTTCGCCAAGTCGCACGTATTGCATTAGGGCATGCTAAACGCCCAGCAAATTTGAAACAAGCAAGCGCAGGCGCCCCGCCCTTCCAGGGTGGGGGACGGACAAACCATCAAAACCAAGGCAATGCAATTGATCGCGTAGGCATTTGGACTTTGTTCATCCATCAGTCCCCCAGGCTAGAAGCCTGGGGCACCCACTGAACCTTTGCTTTCCGCTAGCGGTGCTGGTCGATCAAGACTGGATTCCCATCCGGATCAACCATCGCGCAATGCGCCGGCCCCGCGGTCGTTTCGTCGGCTTCTTGAGTGAGCGTTATCCCGTCGGCTTTCAAACGCTTCTGTATTTCGCGAACGTCGGTGAATTCATCAGGATGGTTCCCATCGTTCGCCCAGCCGGGGTTAAACGTCAGACAGTTACGCTCAAACATCCCCTGAAACAGTCCAATCGTGCTGGCGCCGTTTTGCAGGATGAGCCAATTCTGCGACTGATCGCCGTGAATCTTCTTGAATCCCAACTTCTCATAGAACGCCCGCGAAGCCGCGATATCTTTGACGGCCAAACTGACGGAAAACGCACCTAGTTCCATATTGTTATCCCCTTGCGAAACACGGAATTGCGACGATTCGGTACGGGCACTATTATTGCACGATGCAACCATGAGTGCCGCCGCGACCCCGAGAATTGTCAGACCATTTTTCATGTTGAGTCATTCTCCAATCGTTGCCCGATATTAGATTCTCGCCCCCTATCCGGTTTGACAAATCTTGCGAATCGATTCAGAAAATCCTCCCGATGCCTCGCCGCACTACCTCAAGAGCGTCAACCGCGCCATCGATCACATCGTGCGCAACCTCGATCAGCCGCTGAATCTCGACGCCATCGCCGAAGTCGCGTGTTTCTCGCCGTTTCATTTTCACCGCATCTTCAGCGCTCTCATGGGTGAAACATTGAACCAATTCGTGCGGCGACTGCGATTGGAACGGGCGCTGTGGATGCTCGCCCACCAAGGACCGAGGTCGCTCACCGACATTTCACTGGCCTGCGGTTTCACATCGCTTTCAGATTTCTCGCGACGGTTCAAAGAAAAGTACGGCGTGCCACCGAGCGAATTCAAACTCGACCAGTTTCGTCAGGATCGCCGCGACGAGTTGGAAGCCGCCCTCTGCG
>JAUIEW010000313.1 GCA_030429365.1 Phycisphaerae bacterium | reverse complement strand
GCTTTGCTCGCCCAATCATGACCAGAACACCCAGTCCTCTTTCCAGACTACGTAAGTGTACAGCATGAAGTTCGTCAGTCCGTGCATCACCATCATGAACAGCAGGCTCTTCTTCCAGTAGAACAGCAGGTTCCAGAAGAGCCAGCAAAGGATGCCGACCTCCCACATCGGGTGTTCGAGGGCTGACGCGACGGAGCAGATGATAAACGATCGCAGCGTGTACATGCCCAGCGGGACAGTCTCGAAGCGGCGCGAATCGATCAGCACGCGCAGCACGAATCCGCGCCAGAAAATCGACGCGCCGCCGATCCGTACGATCAAGAACAGCCAGAGCGCCCAGCCGCGGCCCAACTGTTCGTAGCAGTTGTAAAAATCCTTCGGTTCCGCGTCGCGGCCCATGATTTGTGTCTTGGGGTACCAGCTTTGCGCGGCGAACCATTTGTGGACGTAGATCCACATGGCCGTCGACACGACCGCGAGCACGACCGACAGCAGGATGTGCGGCTTGCCCAGCGGTGGGAAGTACTTCCAGAACATCAGCGAGACGACGAGCGCGCCGACGGTGCGAAGCGTGTAAAGCCAAGGGAGGTGCTGCGGACCTTCGAAGAATTGACCGACGGCCATCAATGCGAGGAAGGTCATGAACGGGGCGATGTACGGCAGTTCCGGACGGGCGTGGACTTGCCGGTCAAGCCACGTCTGCGGAGCGTCGAGTTCGGCGGAATCATTCATGCGCGCATGCTAAGCGATCAAGGGTCGATCGACCAACCCTAAGGCCGAATGGACAAGGGACTGGCGCGTTCGAAGTCGTGCTACTGCTCTGTGAGCAGTGCCGGGTTTCAGACGTCGCTATGAAAAACACTGCTCATAGAGCAGTGGCACAGGGGTTGAATACGGGCGGCTAGGCGTCGGGCTCGATGGTGACGGTCAGGCTCAGGGAGGTGAGTTGTTCCTGATACATCTCGGCCAACTCCTGATGGGTGACGAGCAGCAGCGACAAGCCGGAGTTGTGGGCTTCGATCATCTTCTGGATGGCGTCGTCCATGCGGAGCGGGGTCACCTTGAGGAGGGCCATGATGACGTGCTCCATGTCGTTGACGTCGTCATTGTGGAGAAGGACCTTGTACGGCGGAAGCTGCCCGGGCTTGACCTTGCCGACGGCTTTTGCGGGCGCCGGTTTTTCGAGGACAGCCGTCGATGAATCGCTGCCTTGATTGGGGGCGTCTTCGGGGTTCTGCGTGTTGTTTGAATCGTCGGCCATCGGTCCTTCGGTTCCTTGATGCTCTTTGGGTTTGGCTCGATTCGTCAGAGCCAATCAATACTTGTACTATTGTATCAATCGAATGGGATTTCCGCCAAGTTTATCATCGGCGTCAGGGGCGATTCGCTCGAACGCCCGCCAAAATGGGCCGGAAATCGCCGGTTCGCAGGGCTAAGATGTGACGGCAGTGGCACATCGTTTGAGATACTCATTTATCTTGCACGCTGAATTGGAGGCGGTCACATCATCCAATCACTTCTCTTCGAACGGACGTATTGGTTCATCGGATTGCTCGTGTTGATCGAGTATGGCCTCCTCGTGGCTTGGCTGCGGCGGCGGACGTCGCGATCGCGTTGGGCGATGTTGATTGGATTGTTGGTTTGCATCCTGGTCCCGTTGCTTCAATTCATGGTCACGACGGAGCGCGAACGTCTTTCGATCGTGTGCGACGCGCTCGTGAAAGCTGTTGATGTCGGTGATGTCGCTGCAATTGAATTGCGTGTTTCAGATTCGTTTGACGCAGAAGGGTACGACAAAGAAAGTTTCATGGCATTGGTCAACCGCGGGCTTGAGCGGGTTGACATCGAAGATGCATCGATGACTGGGGACAGCTTCGAGATCAACGGGAGCCATGCTGTTGTGATCATCCGCGCCGACTGTTTCGTCAATATGGAAGGATTTCACCAAAGACTGCCCAGCAAATGGCGGTTGACGTTTGAGAAAATCGGCGACGAGTGGAAGCTCATCGAAGTAACGCCGATCAGCACGCCAGTGTTCCCATACAATCGGCTCCATGACTTGCCGATGTGACTTTGCCTGACCGTCCTGATAAACTGAATCTGATAGGCAGTATTGGCAACCAAGGTCAAGCGAGGAGACTGAAAGTGCACATTTCGATCGAGTACTGCATGCAGTGAAATTACAAGCCGGTGGCCGTCAGTTTGGCGGCAGATATCAAAAGCGACATCGGGGTTGATTGCGAGTTGATCGGTGGCGGCGGCGGAATCTTCGACGTCAAAGTCAATGGCGATCTGGTCTACAGCAAGCACAAAACCGGCGAGTTTCCCGAACACGCGCCGCTGATCAAACAGATCCAGGAATCGCATTCGGTATGACTTGGGATTCGTGATTCGCGAACGGTCGAATCGATCAAGTGTCGTTTGACGATCAAATGGAACATCTGAGAGCCGCCCGAGCGATTTGTTGGCTTGGGCGGTTTTTGTCTTTGTGCCCAGGCGAGCCAACTTGCCTATGTTGATAGCGGCGATCGTCTATTGGTCTGCGTGGCTTAAGACGTTGTGGAAATCGCGCAGGCGCGTGGGCAATTGCCCCATAGATGTCGACAGGAATCGGTCGATCAGAACACGCAACTTTTCGATTTATGTCTAGAAATCTAGCAGCAAAAGACGATACTTTCGGCGGACGAGGAAACAGCGTCACCAGTTGTGGTGCGCGGTTTTTCGGCACGTCAGGTGTATTGCGAATTTTTGCAGGGTTCGAATCTGGCTGGGCATCGGCGCGGAACCACGCCAAGTCTGACGCAATCCTGCCGCAATAAACCAAAGCCAAATCAACAAACGGAGATGCGTTATGACCAGACTCAAAGGGTTCATTGCATGCACGGTTTTTGTCGCGGGTATCGGCGCGACAGCGGCGCAGGCACAGACCAACCGCGATTCCCAATCGGGAGGCGGGGATCAGTCCGGCGGCTATGTCGCCCAGGATAACCAGTACGATTTCGCGCTGGCGTATCAAAGCGGCGACGAGCAGGTGCCTGAAGAAGAACCCAGCTATGCCGAAGAGGCTGCAGCCCAGCATGAAACGTTTCTATGGGATGGGTTTCTTTGGGGCGATCGACATTTTCGCAAGACGCCCAGGCCGGTCGGCATGCCGCTCTACTTCGAAGATCCGTTTATCAATTCCGACCTGCGATTGATCTACGTCTGGCACGGTATTCCGAATCGTTCGGAACTGCGCGGCGGCGAGATTCAGGTGTTTGCGGCGCAGATTCGCCTGGCGCTGACGGAGCGTTTGCAGTTCATCGCGACGAAGGATGGTTACAGCAAGGTGCACACGGGCATCACGCCGGATGTGGATGGATGGAACGACTTTGCGATCGGTTTGAAATATGCCCTCGTGGTGGATCACGCGAACGATTTTATTCTGTCGACCGGTTTCCGCTGGGAGTGGGATAACGGGACGGCCTACGCTTTGCAGGGCAACGAACACGAGATCAGCCCGTTCGTCAGTTTCGCCAAGGGTTGGGATAAGTTCAATCTGATCGGTGCGGTGAGCTATCGCATTCCGACCAATGGCAACCAGGGTTCACAGTCGATCGTCTGGAACCTTCACCTCGACTACGAATTGTTCCCCGATTTCTATCCGCTCGTCGAAGTTCACGGGATTCACTGGCTGACCGACGGCGGTCGCCTGCCGCTCTCGGTTGAGTACCTCGACGTGGGCAACCTGGGTTCGTCGCGGGTAGCCGGTCGGGACTTCTTCTCGGCTGGCATTGGTTTCCGGTGGAACCTCTGCGACAACGCACAGCTGGGTATGTCGTGGGAATTCCCGTTGGAGTCGAGCAGCGAGAATGCTCAGTCGTCGCGGGCCAACTTCAATCTGATCATCGGGTTGTAATCGAAAACGAGGCAACCCTTTGGGGTTAAGAGATAACGAAATGAGAACACCAAATATGAAACGCGCAAAAGCTGTTCTGTTCACCGCGACCCTGTTGGCTGGCACCGTCTTTGGCATTCTTCCGGGGTGCCTGGAGGCGAACATTCTGCGTCTCGTGACGCCGTATCTGCTGTCATAGTGCGCGGGCGCGATCGCGCGATTGATTCAAAAACCAGACAGGCCCGGATCGCACAGGGGCCGACAACGAAAGAAAGAAACCATGCGCAAGAAAAAACCATTCGATGCAAATCGAGCCTATAAGTGGTTGGCACTGATGTCGGTGGGCGGATGCACGCTTCAGTTCGCCGGATGCCTCGACGATATTCTGTTCTTCGTCGCGCCGTACATTCTGTGATCAGGTAAATCGCCGCTTGTAGACTTTACCTGTTCGCGGGTCCAATCAAATCGCAGCATTCAACCGCCCGGAATCTTCGGGCGGTTTTTTTGCGCCCCATGCGACACCGCGAAGCTGATTTTCGGACCTTGTTTCTACCGTTTGTGTACCCCCCGGAATCGTATCCTTGGGGTGGATTTCCTTGTGCCGCAGTATCGCGTGCACAGGGATATCGCATGATCGAAACGTGATTCGCGAAATCGTTCGTTGGGCTACTGGCTTTTGTGGGGCGTAAGACATGACTTCGTTGCCAATTTTTACCCGGGCTGAGAACAAATCGCTGTACTGGCTGCAGATGGCCCAGCAATCGAAGATGTCCGATGAGTATCGCCGCGAAACCGAACGGATGGTGCGCCAACACGAGAACGGCCTGAGTCACGAAGAGTTGGCAAAGAACATGTGCGCCTTCATGTGCCAGTTCGCCCGACAGCAAATTCACTGCACCGGTTTGGCGCTGGGCGAGTTGCTCAATCGTCGCAAGCAGCCGCTCTCGCCTGAAGATCGTCAGCAGATGGTTCAAAAATTCTTGCAATGGCAGAAGCAGCACCAGAACTGGACCAAGGAGATGTATGACATCGAAGTGCGGACCATTGCGCATCTTCGTTGGTCGTCACGCGGTGAACATCATGAGCGT
>JAUIEW010000312.1 GCA_030429365.1 Phycisphaerae bacterium | reverse complement strand
GATCCTTTGCTTCCTTCTCCTCTGGCGATGCGTCTTTCTTGGTGCTCGGTGCGCGCTTGGTGCTGAATTCGTGCAATTCGATGGAACGGCGCACCTCATCGTAGGTGTCGACCCCGGTCAGGTCTCCGCACCAGCTATCGAGAAACTCCATATAGACGGCCACGTTTTGCCCATAGTGATCGCACGCGGGCCAACCCGATGGCAACCCATCAAGCAACATCTGGCAATGCTCGCGCTGGCGCTGCAACTCCGTCTTCAACATCTCGACGGTGTTCAGGATGATGCGATCGACGCGCTCTTCGGATGTGTCTGAAGCATGGTCAAGCCAAGCCAGCGGGTCGGGGATACTCTCAAGAAAATTGGCCAATTCCAGCACGAACTGTTTGGTCGCACCATCCGATCCAAGACCATAATCCTCGATCAACTGCCGAAAGTCGTTCGCGAAATCACCGCTTGCACCATAAAGGTGTTCAAACAACGCATCGATCACTTCGCGTCGCAGCAACCGACCTTCATCCTCACCGAGCATAGGGGTCATCGCATCGACACCAGCCCGATGAAACCATCGCCGAATGATCGTCATGCAAAATGAATGCAGCGTTGAAATCTGGGCTGTATCCACAAGGTCCACCTGCCCCCGCAACCGTTGATCATTCGGCGCGCAAGACGCCTTCGCCTTCAGCGACTTGTGAATCCGCGAGCGCATCTCGGCTGCAGCCGATTCGGTAAACGTCACCACCAGAAGCTGATCCACATCGCATCGATGCGGCGGCGGTGCGTCAGCGACCAGATAGGCACAGCGTTCGGCAAGGACAGCCGTCTTACCGGAACCGGCGGCGGCTGACACCAGCACGTCACGATCCACCGTCTCGATCGCACGCCGCTGCTCGATTGTCCAATCAATCGCAGCCATCACCGCAACCCCTCAAGTTGAGTGAACACCTCCGAGCGGCTCAGTTTCGGCAGAAACCGAAGGCTCTTCTGGGCAAACTCGAATCGGCACACCGAACGAAAATCGCACCAATTGCAAGGTGATACGTCACCCATTCGATATGGAAAAACCGATATGTCGCCGTCGAAGATTCGATCGGCCAATTCGCCGAGTTTGTAGCGCGTATGCTCCAGCAGGCGTTCGAACGATTTTGAGTCGGCGCCGTCACCTTTGTCGACATTGCCAAGCTCTCCGTCCTTCTTCCTGTAAACGCTGAAGAGTTTGTATGAACCGGATTCAGGCCCGTCTGTTTCGAGATGGTCAATGCTGTCGAAATTCAAAATGCCGCGTGGCGATGCATCGCTTCGTCTGTCGTCTTTTGCATCACTCGGGTGGTCGAGCAATTCATATTTTTGAAGCAGGCTGACGTAGAACGCTCCCAACGGTTTGATCGGCCGCCCTGCCAGCGTCATGCCCCGGTCGGCCAACACCAACAGATAACCCAGCAGTTGCAGCGACAGTCCATGATACACATTGGCCAAATCCAGCCGTTTATCGCGCGTCCGCTTGTAGTCCACGACAACGCCCACACATTCGTCGGCCAACTCAGCCAGGTCGACGCGATCGATCAACCCGCGGATGCGCGCAACCCGCCCCTTGGGAGTGTTCAACTCCAGCGGCGGAAGGCTTTTTGGATCATTTGTAAATCCAAATTTTTTCTCCACAGCCCGCGGGGTGAAGTTCCCGGATGAGGACACGCGCTGTTGATGCTTGATGACGGGGGCGAGATCCGTCGAACTGCGTGCCAGTTGGTAGGCATCGCGTGCCGTCGTATGCCCTGCCAACTCGGACCAGTCGTTCGTAAGTCGCGTGACGATCGATTCCAAACGGGGCAGCAGATCAGTCTCGTTGACCTCAGCGAAGGATTCCTTCGCCTTGATGCACCCCTCGATAAATTCCTCCAGGACCGCATGCTGCACGGTGCCAATATCTGTCACCTTCAAACTCGCGTCGCGACGTTCCTTGAGCTTCAAGCCGTACTTCGCGAATCGCTGAAAGGGACATGCGGCAAACGTTTCCAACTCAGATACGCTCGCCACCCAGCGCATTCCGAGAAGCGCGCTGACCGAAGACGCATCCAACTGGGCGGTGTTGCGATAATTGAGAGACGAAAGTGCGGAAAGCATGCGTCGATCAGTCGGATATGAAGCCCTTGCCAACGCGTATAGATCGTTCCACCTCGCCCGCACGTCGACCGCGTCTTGCGCAAGCGCCGGGCGATGTCGCATTTCGTAAGCCAGCGACATCGACAGATCTTCAACGTTCATCACCGACCACATCGCCCGATTGCGAAACGCATTCCTGTAAGCCTGCACGCGAACGTCGGGCAGGAGTGAAGTCAACGTTTCGACAAAAGACGAAGGTCGAAGGGGTTTGCCATCCGCATTGCTGTTTGAATAAGAAATCAGAAGTTTGTTGGACGGTCGGGTCAGCGCGACGTAGACAAGGAGTTTTTCATCAAGGATGGATTGTCGGCTGGTCACGCCCAACGTGACACCGCGGGCGTCCAGCGCATCACGATCGTCGTCGTTGACAATCGAATTCTCGCTGGATGTACGCGGAAAGGTCCCTTCATTGAAACCGAGCAGTATGGTGGCTTTGAGTTCAGGATGGCGGCTCCGCTCGATCGACCCGACCAGTACCTGATCGACTGTCGGGGGCACCAACCCGAGCGTGAGCTGTGCCATGCTGGCTTCCCAAACGGCCCGCAGTTCGCCGATCGTGTGTTTCTCTTCGCCAAGCGTGGTCTCGAAATCGCTCAGAAATGTCTCGATCGCCACCCACACCTGACGATGCTCTGCCGCCTGTGCGACGAACCCATCCGCCTCGGATCGTTCGGCCCAATGCTCAACTTGCTCTGCGATGCGTTTGCTGGCGAGCACCTTGCGAAACGCTTCGACCCAGGCGATGCCGGTGGTCGGCCCCGAATGTTCAAGCAGCGGTTCGAGTCCATCCAAGAACGTGCGCCGCGCATCGTTCAAGCGCTTCAGGGCCGCTGTCGCCCGGGGAGAATCTGTCTTCTGGGTATCGCGATGCGGATGAAACGACCAATCCCCATCGAACCAGAGTTGCTTTCCAGCAATTCCACAGGCCAGGATGTAGTTTTCAAGTTCGTCGGATTGATGGTCGTCCAGGCCCATCAGACCGGAACTGATAAGCAGCCGCACGGACTCCACCGAAAAGTCTTCGGCGATGATCCCGAGCGTGGCCCGCAAAAATTCGACGACGGCATGATGGGCGATGGTTCGTCGCCGATCGATAAAATATGGAATGCCGCGATCGGTCAGCGCCGAGGCCAGCAGGTCGTGGTAGGGTTCGAGATCGCGCACAATGATGGCGATGTCACGATAGCGATACCCGTTGTCATCGTTGGCGACGAGGGCGCAAACCTGTGCAATGGCGAATTCCACTTCCGATCGCTGATCGTCGAGACTTGCGATGTGAATATCGGCGATGCCACGAGAATCATGTTCGATCGATTGCTCCGTATGAATCGCACGTTCGAGCCTTGCAAGATCGGGTGATGCCTGAAAACGATGGGGTGTGGCGTCGTCCAGCATCATCGGCGCCAACACATCCACACCAGTCGATTCAAACGATCGCTTCAGCCGAAAATACGTGCGATACGTTTTGGCAAACAGACCATGCTGCGATTCAATGCTGGCGGGCTGCGAACCGCTCAAGTTCGCCGGGTCCATCAGCATCGTAATTTCAAGGTCACGTGCCTGCTCTCCCAACACGCCAAGCAGCTTGATCTGCGAACCGGTGAAGCCCGCAAACCCGTCAACCCAGATCGACGCACCTTCGAGTTGATGGTGATCAATCAAATGTTCCGAGGCAATCTTGAGATACTGCGTTGGATCGAGATGTCGGTCACCCAGGTATTCGACGTACGCAGAGTAAAGCGCACCGAGATCGGCAAACTTCGCAGCCCGCTGCGGATCGTCCGCAAACTGCTCGGCCAGTTGGATCACATCCTCTGGTTCGATCGACTCTTCAACAAATTCACCCAACGTTTGTCCGAGTCGCTCGAAGAAACCCGTCAGCCGCTCGGTGCGACGGTAATAGCGAAGCGTATTCGACAAACCCGAAACGATTCGTCGCAACACCATCGTGCGGGCGGTGGCGGAGATGGCTTCCTTGTTGTCGTGAATGGTGTTCGTCAGCACCCGTTGGGCCAGACGCGTAAAGCTCAGGACTTGGGCCCGGGCGACTGCCGTAATGGGCGGCGCGAGGATCAACCGCTCCATCTGCATGCTGGCCTGCTCGGGCACCAGCATGACCAGTGGTGGCCCATCGATTGGCGACGCTAGGACTTTTTGGCGGATCGACTCAAGACAGTGGTGCGTCTTACCAGTGCCAGCCCGCCCGATGACAAAACGTACGGACATGACCGACCTTCTATACCCCCCAAAGGCGCCGGTCAAGATTCCGGTCAGTCGTCATCGTCCTCGCGGAGTTGGGCCTCGCGTTGCAGCCGGTACGATCGCCACGAATAACGCAGTTTCCGCCAGGTTCCACGAGCCAGGAAATACGTCATCAACAAGAACGGAATCCCCCAGGCCAGAAACCAAGGGGCTTTCTTGATCACAGCCATGCTAATCGCGGCTCCGCTGATCCCTGCGGTAATCAACGTGATGAGCATGTCCCCCACCGGCCAATGGATGATCTCTGGTTCAAGGATGCCCCGCCGACTACCACCGCGCGCGTCGTATTGCTGACCACACTCGGGACAGCGCCCGATAATCGGGCGCGTCTTGAGGTTGTAGCAGCACTCGGAGCAGAAAAGGGAACGGTCGATTCCCCGGGCATGAAATATATCCTGGCCAACTTTTGCCATTCGTGTCGCCTAGCCGCCGGGGTTGTCGTTCGGGGAGTCTTCTTCCTGCGGATTGTCGTCTTCGCTTTCGTCAGAATCGGCCGCTGCTTTGTCACCGGATTTCGCACGATCAGCGTCACTCGATTGCGGCGTCACCTCGCGTTTGGCTGGTTCG
>JAUIEW010000311.1 GCA_030429365.1 Phycisphaerae bacterium | reverse complement strand
CGTCGCTGCGGCTGGCGAGCCACTCGCGGACCAGTCGTCGCGGCATCGAGCCGAGCGAGCGCCGGCCGGTCACGCCCGAGCGCACGATCTGCACGAAGTTCCGCAGCATGCGGCCGTTGTCGATCATCGCATACTGCTTGGCCATCAACGTCTCATGCACGTGATTGAACGGAACGATGTTCGTACCGTCATCCAAGTTGGCGTGTCGCATCAACAGCAGCATCGTCCCGGTCGTCGGGAATGCCGTCCGCAGCGAACCGGAATCCGCAAAGTCGATGTGCACCGAACGAATGCTGGAATCGACCGTGGTCGGCTTCAACGTATTGTCCAACCCCAGCGTTTGGTAATTTGCCTGATCGCTGTAGCGATACTTCGGCACAGGGAAACGCCATGCGTTGGCCGTTGTGTCGCGCTGAATCGAGACTGCTAACTCAATCGGTGTCCCAACAAGCTCTGGCAATTCGATCACATCGATCGGCGAACCAAGAACTTCTTCCAAGATGAACTGATTGTCGGTCAAATCGACTTGGTCCACTGTGATCTTGACCTGATTGACTCCTGTCCCAACAACGCGCTGCAATGCCAGTTTGCTATTGCGATCAAACACGGCATCACTCTTTAGTTGAACCGCGCCAGTCGCGCCGGCTGCTCCTCCAAATCCGTGGAAAACGGCATAACTTCGCGCAGCCAAGATACCGCCCAATTGCTGACCATCGAATCTTGTCAGCGCCATACTAGTCGCCGAGTTTTGCGTTGTAATCGTCTGTGCCGGATCGGCAAGATCCGTTAGTTCAAAAACGGACAGATCAATTGGAACGTCGTATGGGTTGTATAATTCAATGGCAAAAACACTTTGGCCAGCATCTATACTCGGAGGAACTAACGTCGAGAGTGCCGGCACATTGGCATAGACTTCCGTGATATATGGCTGACGTTCCAAACCGTAGACCTTCAAATCCGGTTCAGCCGGATCGACCAGGCCCGTGCGCCAGTCGCGCACCTCGACCATGGTCGGTTCGTCCGGAATGTCGCCGGTGGACTGGTCGTTATCGGCAAAGTCGATCAGGTTGGCGGCCAACGAGGCAGCCAGGATCGAAATGCGTTTGTTGTCGCCTGCAAACGGTCCGAACGGAGGATCGATCACCGTCGCGCCGCCGTTGGAATCAAAGTCGATCACGCCCGCGTAGTTGCGCAGTTGCAGGAAGAACGCCTCCTGGATCAGGCTGGCCAACTCCGTCTTCTTTGCCGGCGTCAACGTGTCGAGCGTCTCGCCATCGGGAAGCCAACCGCCTTCAGACTGCGTCTTGCTGAAATACGGGAATGAGAATTTCAAGCGGCCCTTGCGCGGATCGCCCTGCGCCAGGAATTCGGGATAGTCATTCCAAGCATAATTCCCGTTGCTGTTCAGGTCGACGATCATGTCCACACCGCCGATCGACGCGGAACGAATCAGGTTGTCGTCGTGGTTGATCGTCGTCACCAGGTGCGTGCGATCATAAGGAGCGGACCCAGTTGCTCCGACCGGATCAAGCATCTGACGCCATGTGCTCGTGTTGTAGTCGGGCAGGGACGCCGTATCGAACTGCCACCAGCGGCGATTCGTGCTGCCAAAGAAATCGCTCACCGGCGTATGGGTCTGCGGCAAAGTCGAATGCGGATAAAGGAGCTTGTCGGCCAACTCCGTGAACATGCGCGTTTGCGGCACGTCACGAGGCAGCACCAATCCACGATTGCGCAGTGCCCACTCCTGCGATTCGGGCAGATACGACTGGCTGATCTCGCCATTGGTCAGACGATTTTGCCAGATGAAATCCGTGTATCCGAGCACATTTTCGACCAGCGTATCGGGGTAATACTCGTTGCCCGGAATACTGAGTACATCACAGTACGGAATGTGCGTGTTGAGATTGACCATCGATCCGTGCGGCACAATCTTGATCGTCAGCCAAAGGGCGTCGGGATCGCTAAGGTTGAGCGCACCGGGGTCACGCAGCCGTTCGGAAACCGCTGCCTTGATATTCGGCGGCAAGACCTGGTCGCTCAGATTGACCGCGATCGAATCCGGAACACCATCGCCATCGGCGTCCTGCATCCGCATCAATCGAGGCTCAGCCTGCACCGGATCCAACGGATCGTACCCGATGTCGGTCTTGTAATCGTTGACGTTAAAGTCGGCGAACGCCTGATTCAACATGATGGGAACCTGGCGACGATTAACATCCGGAACATCCATCCCGGAAGCGACCGCCAATCCCGTTCGCCGATTCAGCGCCCGAACCAGATCCGTATAGAACTTGATTTGAGCCGTCACGCCGTCCTCTTGCGGTTCGGTCAAATCGATCAACGTATGAATACCGGGAACTTCACCATACGTCGGAAGCACGGTGCGCCCAGCCAGATCGATGACTTCGCGTGATTCAGCGTTGTAGGGCAAACCGTCCGGACCAAGAAACGCCTGAACCAGCAACTCAGAGACGAACTGCTCGATCGAAGCCACCATGACTTCGTTTTCTTTCGTTTCGCGAACGACGTTGAGCGTCTTGGTTTCAAACGTCACCGTCGTCAAGAGTGCCGCACCCGACACGAAGAGAATCGCAAGCAACGCCACAACCATGATGAGCACCACTGCCGGACGGCGCGTCCGACTGCTCGCGATTGAACCCGTCATGCGCAACATCGCCGAACTTGCAGCCGCAGCGCCACCTCGACCGGCTGTCACTGGAACGGCGTCCCAGTTGTTTGCCGGTGGCGTCTTGGCGATCAGGTTGTTTGCAAGTTCGTTTCTCATTGTGATTGCTCTAAACCCAAATACTTATTCACCTGTGCGAATTTCCCGGCAATCCCCATGCACCGCAATCGTTGAAGCACTGGCAAGCGCCGGCGTCATCTTAAGCCCACAGTCAACTCAAACCCGAGTAGCAACTCAAGCCAGACTGGGGCCACTGCGGCAGCGATCAATTCCGGATTGAAATCAGCGCCAAGTTCGATCCGCACTTCGTCACCGATGATTCTGAGGATGTCAGCAGCGCCGACAAGTCGTTCATCGGGTTTCATCAACCGGAGTTCTGCGGATCGATCTCCCATCCCCCCTGCTTACTGCTTACTGCTTACTGCTTAACTTCCGGGCGGGCTAAGCGACTCTTCTCTCAAGCTCAGCCCTATTTTCCTCAACCCGGCTGGCTTGGCCTGCTCTTTCCATCCCCCCCAGATTCTTTTTACCCGGCGTTTGCTCTCACCGAGGCCGGCATTGGATCAGCCACCTCCATTATCGCATCCTGCAAATGTCTAGTCCCGTGTTTGCAGCCCTGAAAACGCGCGAAAAAGCAAAGTTATCGGTCCACAAGGTGGCAATAATGTCGCCATATGGCCCCAGGAATCAACCGAATCGCCGACGACGCGCCCAAGCGCAATCAATCGACCGAATCCGCAACCCGAACTCCTAAGACTTTTCCTTTGTTCGCAATTACCCGCATTGCTCGCATGAGCCGGGGCATGGACACGCGCCTGTCAGATGGACCTTCACACACGCACCCATCATAAGGGCAACCGCCTCTGGACGCGACTTTCGAATTCAATCGCAACTCTGACCTGAGAAGTTGGCTGGGCGTCAGCCGTCGATCGGAATGATCATGACGTGGCGAATCGGGCGCTCGAGTCGTTCCGACGTGTCGTAGACATCAATCGTCACGCGCAGCGCTGAAGGAAAGAACGGGTCGGCTAGACTGTTGCTGGAAGCCGGGTCCGGATTCTTCGCGTAGAACAGGTGATTCGTTCCCATGACTTGCGAACTGAATCGACCAAGCGGATCGGCGAACAGCTTGGAAAGCTGATCGAGCGGTGCACCATCAGCACCACACATCGCCAACTGGTCGGCCAACGCCGGATTCATATTGAGTTCTTCGATTTTGTCGTCGATTAGCTCAGCCGTCGCCCCGATGTCCGCCGGGTCCACCCAGATCGTGTCGTCAAACAAGTCGAGGCATTCCTTGACGACCGGGTTGGTTTCCGACGTCCACGTCAGCGCCCACTCCACTTTGAACCCGGCACAATTCGGCAGGAAGTAATGCCCCAGACGTTTGGACTGGGTGGCCGGTGGGTTGGGGTCCAACTGCGAGCGGGCGAACCACGGCACAATCCAGTGACGGAAGTTCTCCGGAATCTCGAACTGATTCGCGACGAAATTCGGATAGGTCCCAGCCGCACCGCAACAGTCATCCGGGTCCAAAGCAACTTCACGCCCAATGTTGAGCGGGTCGCTTGGCGTCATCTTCAACACATAGTCAACGTATCGAAAATCCTGGGTCGGGTTGTTCACGCTGTTGAGGGTGTCGACAACGGTGTTGATCAAGAAGTCACGTCGGCCGTCACGAATGCGGTTGGCCGCAGGGACGCTTGAGAATGCCAATTCATCGTCATTGCCCAAACCCAACACTGCAGGAGAATCATCCAGCGAAATCGCGGCTGGCGGATCTACAAATGGGCCCGGCTGATCCAGAATCAAGACACCGCGCCGAGTGAGGTGCCAATCATGGGCGGGTGGAAATCGCGACGGATCGAAGATGGCAGGATTCGGAAGTTGAGTCAGAAACGCCTCATCGGCAGACACGAGGTTTGAATCAAACGGCTCCACCGTCGGAAACGGAATGGGCGCCCGCGTCCAGTTACCTTTATTGGGATCATCACCCTCCCAAATCCCCAACTCCGCGTGACCGTAAACGACCTGCTGCAGGCGACCGGCAATCGAAGGATCGCGATAACTCGAACCGGGCCTTTCCGTGAAGAACATCAGCATGTCGGCACGTGGTGTTTCGTGGCGAATAACGCCACCTGCATCGACGTACTCACGGGTCGGATCGCGCACAAGCGACGTCGATGCAAGACCGTCATCATCGACTTCAAGTTCATCCAGCGTCATGTAGGCCGGGATCGGATTCCCCTGAATCACCAGGATTGTATGGCCGGCATTTTGCAAATCGGCAGTTATGGTGTCTTCAAAGACTCGGACT
>JAUIEW010000310.1 GCA_030429365.1 Phycisphaerae bacterium | reverse complement strand
TCTCCAGCCGGGCGTATATCTGATCAACCCGAAGCTCAAGAAAGTCACGCTTATCGAAATCGGGTTCAATGAATATTCCCAGATCCGAGTAAGCGATGTAGAAAATAACCGCATTTCATTCCCATCGAATACCGGTTACGACATCCGCGTGGGCGTCACCATCATCTGGGGTATCGATCCGAAGAACGCGGCGACGATCATCAACGAATTCGGTAACGTCGACCGTGTCTTGGAGACGGTCATCGGATCGCAGTTGCCATCCATCTGTCGCAACATCGGTTCGACATATGATGCACGCGACTTTATCCACGGTGAGAAGCGCGAGATGTTCCAGCGCGACCTCACCGAAAAATTGCAGGAAGTCTGCCGGGCCAAGAAAGTCGAAGTGCTCTTGGCGTTGGTGCGTGAAATTGAAATGCACGCCCCCAATGCAGGATACGACGATGGACGGGTGACCGAGGACCTCAAGCGGACAATCCAGCAAAGCTACCTCGCCATCGAAGAGCGGCTGACCAAAGAAAAGCAGCGCGATTCGGCTGTCGTTAAGGCTGAGTTGGAGGAAGCCAAGAAAAAAGTGGATATCGCCAGGAAGACCATCAAAGCCGACACCGACGTGATGGTCGCCAATATCAAAGCCGACGCCGAAAAGGAAGCGGCTGAGATCGATGCGCAAGCCGAACTCGAAGTCGCGACGATCCAACAGGAGATCGCCACGCTCGACGCCCAACGGACGGAAATCCTTGGACAAGCACACGCCGATGTTGAGAAGTTCAAGAAGCAGGCCGAAGCCGATGGATACCGCATGCTGGTCGATGCGTTCGGCGGCGGACGGGCGTTTAACCTCTACACCTTTGCCAACGAATTCAAGCCGGAATCGATCCGACTGTTCTTTGCGGGTGAAGGGACGTTCTGGACGGATTTGAAGGGCTTTGAAGAAGTGGGCGCCGCTCGACTGCTGGGCAACCAAGTCGGCCCCCTCGGCAGCGGTGGTTCATCGCAAAAGTAGGTTCGTGGGGTGGGCTATGCCCACCGCCGTTTGGAATGCGAACAACTTGGTGGGCACGGCCCACCCTACATGGCTCGCTGTAATAAAATCTTATGACGTGCCGGTTGTCTTGCCTTCCGCGTACAACCCGTGCTTTCGAATGTACTCCTCCACGTTCGACGGCACGAGGTAGCGGATGGCTCGGTTCTCCTTGACGCGATTTCGAATTTGCGTTGAGGAAATATCGATGTGCGGTGTATCGATGACATCGTCCAGCAACCGGCGCGTCGCTTTTTTGCCGATCACCGCTTCCAGCGCATCGAGCGAACCGATCGCAGAACCGGGCCTGTTGGCTGTCACAATCCGGCAGTTGGCGGCCAACTTCGCCACCTCATACCACGTGTGCAATTCGAGAAGCGAATCGGCGCCGATGATCCAGACAATCTCCGTGCCATCGGGAAGTGCTTTTTTGAAATGCTCGATTGTCTTGACGGTGTAACTTGGACCCACGCATGTTGCGTCGTGATCGCTGACCGAAAACAACGAATCGCCCGCAACGGCCAACCGCACCATCTCCATGCGGTGCTCGGTTTTCGCCAAACCCTGGGCTAACTTGTGCGGTGGTGCATGGCTGGGAAGCAGGACCACTTCGTTGATATCCAGCGACTCTGCGATGCTGCGCGCAATTATGAGGTGCCCGTGATGAACCGGATTAAAACTCCCACCGTATAATGCCACACGTGACGTCAAAGTAGCTGAATCCTTATTGGCCGAAACCGTTTGCAGCGAGGTTTGCTACACCATATTCCACGCATTCAATGCGCCATTTCACCCAACGTCAAGCCGCCGACCGCTTCGTGCCGATACGTTGAAGGAATTCTGTGAACTTTCATGCGAGAATCACCGACCATCTCAGTTGTGCTGGCCACCCACAACCGCCGCGATGTCGTCCTCTCGACGTTGCACCGGTTGGCGGCAATTCGCACCTGCCATCGGGTCGAAATCATCGTCGTTGACAACGCCTCCACCGACGGGACTGCCGACGAGATCGAGTCGTGCCTGCCAGCGCTAAACCTGATTCGACTGGATGAAAATCTCGGTAGTTGTGCCAAGGCGTTGGGCGCGGATCAAGCCAATGGTGCGTTCATTCTCTTTCTTGACGACGACTCTCACCCACGCGAAGGCGGTCTCGAGAGAATGGTCGAGCATTTCGAGGAAAATCCGCGACTCGGAGCGGCAGGGTTTCAAGTCCATCTGCCCGATGGCCGTCGAGAAAGCAGCGCCCTGCCGCGCGTGTTTGTCGGCTGCGGCGTGGGATTGCGGCGCATCGCGTACGATCGGGTCGGCGGACTGGACCGCGACTTCTTCATGCAAGCCGAAGAATACGACCTCTGTTTTCGATTGATGGGGGCGGGTTGGGATGTCGAGTGTTTTGATGACCTGCATGTCGATCACCTCAAGACCGCACGATCGCGTCTGACCGAACGAACGTGTTTCTACGACACGCGAAACAACCTGCTGGTGACGGCCCGCTACATCCCCGATGCATTCGAGTCGGTCTATCGCGACGACGTGCTGCAGCGCTATCGGTGGATCGCCGAATCACAAGGGCACATGTCGGCCAACCAACACGCCGAAGCCGAAGCGATGAGCCGATACAACGCCGAGCGCAGTCAGTTCGCCGCGCTGCGACTCTCCCCCACCGTGTTCGAAGAATTGTTCTGCATCGAGGAAGTGGCGGAGCACTTGCGTGAACTGCGCGCCGATGGCGTGCAGCGAATTGCCCTGGCCAACCTGGGCAAAAATATTTTTCCGTTCGTGCGGGGGGCGAAACGCTGCGGCATCGAAATCGCCGCGATCGCCGACGACTACTTCGCCTTGGGCGGACGAGACTATCGTGGGATTCCCATCGTCAATTCCGATGACATTTCGGCGGATGACATCGACGCGGTCGTCGTGTCGAACATGTCACCCGCCCACGCCGCCCGAAGTCGCCAGCGCTGGTCGAATCTGATCGACCTTCCGGTTGTCGCCTGGTACGCGGATTCGGTTGAATCCAACCCCGCGTCAGTCGTTGTCCCCATCGAGCAAGCCGCCGATTCCGCCGAGGATGCTCCCTTCGCCCGTTCGTTTTCCACCCATACTCGGCGCGTGGGCAATGACGCGGTCGGCCAACCGACTAAACGGTAGCGACTGCAGCCAAACGCGCCCCGGACCGGTCAAGTGCGCGAAGAACAGCCCCTCGCCGCCAAAGACGGCAGTCTTGATCCCCCCGACATACTTGATGTCGTAATCGACGCCCGATGTAAACGCGACCAGGCAACCTGTGTCGACCTGAAGCGTCTGGCCGGCTTGCAGATCGATGGGAACAATCGTCCCTCCGGCGTGGATAAACGCCAGCCCGTCGCCCGATAGCTTCTGTAAGATGAACCCCTCGCCGCCGAAGAAACCCGTACCGAGTTTTTTCGTGAAGGTGATATCGACATCGATCCCCTTGGCGCTGCAAAGGTACGAATCTTTCTGACACGTGATTTCCCCGCCAAACTCATTGAGATCAAAGGGAATGATCTTGCCCGGATACGGCGCGGCGAAAGCGACCTCTTCACGGTTGTTTGAGGTGCAGGTGAAGACGGTAATGAAGAAACTCTCACCGGTGAGCATGCGCTTGCCTGCGCGGAAAAGCGAATTGAAGAAACCGCCCTGCCCGTGCGCGTCCATGCGGGTGTCGATGTCGATGCCGGAGGTTTTGTAGCACATTGCCCCCGCTTCGGCGAGGACGGCTTCACCCGGGTCGAGGGTAATGACCACCATCTGCATGTCGTCGCCAATGAGTTCATAGTCAATCACGTCAGCCGGCATGTTGCACTTCCTCTCTTGTTTGATCGCCATCTGTTTTGTCTGTCGGTTCGTATATTTTGGGCGTCGCGATGGATCGGCCGATGCTTGCAAACAGCACCGACGAGGCGATGCCCAAGGCAAAGCACGTCTTCCACAATACGCTGCCCCCATATTTGACCAGAATCATCCCACCGATCGGGGCTGCGATCATGTTCGCGCCGGAATAGCTGACCGTGTACACGCCCATGTAGCGGGCGCGCATCCGCATCGGTGCAAGGTCGGAAACGATCGCGGCGACCAGCGGCATCGCCATCATCTCGCCCACCGTCCAGACCATGACGGCGATTCGAAATCCCCAAGCCGTATCAACATGGGCCTTCAGAACGAAACCGATGGCCGTCACCACCGACGCCAGCGCGACGATCAGCGCCCGATTGAATCGCACAACGATGCTCGTGATCGGAATCTGCAGAAACACGATCATGATACCGTTGACCATGATGATGCGCCCGTAGTCGTCGGCGCCAAACCCAAGCCGCGACAGGTACAAGGGCAGCGTTGATACACCCTGCTGATACACGACGGCGACAAAAAAAGTCGCGAGGCAAAACATCAGGAAAACATAGTCGCGCATGATTTGGCCAAACGCATCATGCCAGGGAACCTGCTCCGGCGCCCGCGACTTTGCATCGTCCCTCCCGCTACCTGCGCCTGTCGAACTTTCTGCTTTTCGATCGGGCAGCGTCTCGGCGATGAATAGAAAAATGATCACACCGAAAATCAGCGACGTCAGCGCGTCAAACACGAACACGGCTTGGAACGAAAAGTGGTCGATCAGCAGCGCACCGATCATTGGCGCCACCGCAAACCCCAGGTTGATCGCCAGATACATCAGCGTGAAGGCGTGCGGACGTTGCTCCGGGCTGACGCAATCGGCGATCATCGCCTGCGATGCCGGGCGGTACATTTCGGAGATGAACGCAAACACCGTGATCGTTGCAAGGATCGCGAACTGGTTGGTCATGTACGAAAATGCAACGAGCGCCGCCCCACCGCCAACGAGCGCGACGAGCATCACGATCTTTCGTCCGACGACATCGGCGAAGTGCCCACCGACCAGGGCGGCTAATATCGCACCGAACCCGAACACGCCGAAGCAGTTGGCCGCAAACGTCTCGCTGTAGCCGAGGTTTTTCGTCAGGTAGATGGTCATGAACAC
>JAUIEW010000309.1 GCA_030429365.1 Phycisphaerae bacterium | reverse complement strand
CATCTCGATGGGTCGCCGCGAGAGCACGACAACATTCGAATACGCAAATTCTGGGAGGCTCCTCCAAATCGATCCCGTGGTGCAAACAATCCGCCTGCGTTGGAATCGGCACGGATTGGCCACGTAGACTGAGTGTGCCAGCTTGTGTGCTTACCAACTCTTCGCACTCAGCGTCCTGCCAGTCAGCGTTGTTGATCGGATAGACGTAGTGCGTATCGTTGTAAGGGTTTGCCGCCAAGTATTGGGCGTGGGCCGCCGGGTTCACATAATCACCAGGCTGTTTGCGATTCACGATGCGGCTGCCAAACGTATAGCAGCAAACGTCGGGAGTCTCCGAGCGAGGACAGAAACCGAAGACCTCGATAACCAGGCCCCAGTTATCGATAGACCGATATGCCGACAACCGCGTTGCGGCTAGGTAGACGTAACCGTTGTCGAGCATCGGGAACGTGAACGCGTCGCAGCAATCGTCCAAGACTTTGAGGATGGCGTGCTCGTTCCAGGGTGCAGGTAGGCTTTGTGACATTCAAGTGATTTCCGAATGGTGTCGAGATTTTGTGGGTGCGTCTTGACGCACCGAACGTCAAACTTGAACGGTTAGCAGGTGCGGTGAACCGCGCTCTACGATGCTAGAACGAGCAACATTCCCACGAGTCGGTGATGAGTGGTTTCATGAATGCGATTCTCTCCGCGCTTGGGGCTCCGCACCAGAACGAAAAGCCATCTTCGCCGTTCGGGGAAAAGAACGCCAATGCCCCGTCGACTTGGAGGAACTCGCTCGGATACGCCGGCCACCGCCATCGGCCAAAGGGCGTCAGTTCCCAATGCTCAAGGATCGATGCGAATTCTGATTCTCGTACCAGTGACTTCGATGCGCCGTACGGCGCTTGCATGATTGCCTCGAACATGCACGCCTGACACAGAAACCCGGCAAGACGCTCCTCCTCCAACTGCCAGCCGTCACGCATCCCTTCAAACATCCCGTAAACAGGTGGATTTTCCGACGAGTTGTCGGTGGCCCACAAGTAGACGCCTTGGTTTTCGACGCAGAAAACGAACGGATTATCGCTGAGTTTCAATTCATTGGCTGGAAGCAGTACGTTTTGTTTGAAGATACTGCGCAACACGCCCCCGCGCAGAAGTCTCTTGAAATGCGACAGAACCAATGGGATGCTCTTGTGCGTAGAATCCTGAGAATGTTGGTCCTGCACGTCACAGGGTATGCCAAACCAAGTCGATAGAAATGACATCAGTTCCCGAAGCTGAAGACGCCAGTCGTCCTGTTTTGCCAACATGGCCGCTCCCCACTCGTTCAATGATGATTCACTGGTAGGGTGCGGCTCGCCGCACCGGACGTCAAACTTGAACGACTGGCGGGTGCGGTGAACCGCGCACTTCGAGGCCAAACGAGTTTATTGCCGAAGCGCCAAGTTGATGGCGCTCGTTATTGCAGCATCGTCCCCCTTGTCTTCAATATGGCACCGCACCAAGAAATCTTCTAGCTCTTCTGTTCGGGGAAGTACCACAAACCGATTGAATATGGCAATTCGTGTTTTCGGTAGCACTTCGCGATCCTTGGCCCAATGAATCAAGCATGTTTGCAATTCGGCATCGCTCGATGGAACGCATTCTATAACACTGAGCAGCGCATTGCTTATGATATGGTAGTTACCTTCGGACTTCGCCAGTTCAAGCACTTCGTATCCCATCCGCCGGTTTTCTCTGAGTGATTGGGCCATCAGTGCGTCCAGTATTCTCTGCTCATATCCGTAGGCAAACTTAAGCCAGTCTTGGGCATCGCACGTCACACGAAAACACCCACACAAGACTTCAAGCACGTCATAAAGTCTGGCATCCGGATGGTGGTGCAGATTTCCATCTCGGTTTCCTGACATGAGCGCCATACCATATTCGTGCGCCTCAGTCATTCCCCGCTTCCACATTTCAATCAGGAGGTCTGACAGATCAGCTGCTCGAGGGTCACAGTGCTGAAGCGCCTTTGAGAGTTCCGCTTCCGTCATAGAACCATATGCACTGGACATGATGCGATCGCAGTCCTTGAAAGGCCTACGGAATCCCAAGCCCACTCGAACGAAGGCAGCACACCTTCGCATGGCTGATTTCTGTGATGAACGGGGGTGGATGGGAATCGAACCCACCGCGAGCCGCTTTGACGACCCGCCAACGGCTTTGAAGGCCGCGGAACCCACCAGGCGTCCGGACACCCCCTTGGTGGACTGTGCAGGTTAACTTTCTGCGCGTTGGGCCGCAAATCGGGGGAATGTCGACCATACAGATCTGATCGTTGATCTGCTGTTTGTCAGTCCCCCACCCTAAAAGGGCGGGGCACCCTGCGCTCGTCATGGCTTTCGGTTTCTGCTATACTTCGTGCCTACTCGACAACGCCCGATCGGGCGTCCAAGGCCGGTTGCCCTCGGTCCCCTTGGGTTGCATTGCGTTTGCTTTGCAGCCTTCGGCCAACGGCGACCTCGCGGATGATATTCATATGGTTTCTGACAACGTTTCAAATTCGTTTTCCATTGCGCTGGATCAGTTTGCGCCGGTGCAGACGCCTCCCCTTCCGATGAACCGCCAGGAAATGCTCGACCGCGGGTGGGATTCGGTGGATGTGGTGTTTGTTTCTGGCGACGCCTATGTCGACCATCCGGCGTTTGCGGCTGGCATCCTCTGCCGATTACTGGAGGCGCATGGGTTCCGCGTCGGCGTGCTGGCTCAACCCGATTGGCATAGCTGCGATCCGTGGAAGGAGTTTGGCCGCCCCAACCTGTTCTTCGCGATCAGTGCGGGCAACATGGACTCGATGATCAACCACTACACCGCAAGCCGCAAAGTGCGCAACGACGACGCGTACTCACCCGGCGGGCGGATTGGTCTGCGGCCCGACCGTGCAACGAAGCCCTACTGCCAACGTGCCCGCGAAGCCTACAAGGGCGTACCGATCATCGCCGGCGGAGTCGAAGCATCGCTACGGCGGTTGGCCCACTACGACTACTGGTCTGACAAAGTCATGCGGTCGATCCTGCTCGACGCGAAAGCCGACCTGATCGCTTACGGTATGGGTGAAGACGCCATCGTTGAAATCGCACAGCGACTGGCGGCTGGCGAAACGGTGAAGGATTTGCGCGATGCGCGCGGGGTTGCTTATGTATGCGGCGCGAAGGAAGACCCGCCAGCCGGCGAAGAAGTGGTCACGCTGCCATCATACGAAGACGTCAAAAGCGACCTGACCGAGTTCGCCCGGGCGACGCGTCTCTATCACGTCGAAACGAATCCCTACAACGCCAAGACGTTGGTGCAATATCACGATCGACAAGCCGTCGTGTGCAATCCGCCGCGGCTTCCCGTGTCGCAATCCGACATGGACCGCTATTACGACCTGCCGTATACGCGTCGGGCGCATCCTTCGTACAAAGATCGCATCCCCGCGTTCGAGGTGGTCAAGGATTCGGTGACGATCATGCGCGGATGCTTTGGCGGCTGCACCTTCTGCTCGATCACCATGCACCAGGGTCGGACGATCCAGTCGCGGTCGAAGGATTCGATCATTCGCGAAGTGAAGGGTCTGTCGCAGGATGAAGATTTCAAAGGCGTGATCAGCGACATTGGCGGACCGACCGCGAACATGTACGAGATGCGCTGCACGCGACCCGAGATCGAAGAAAAGTGTCGACGACTTTCGTGCGTGCACCCGACGGTGTGTTCGCTACTCGGCACCGACCACGCCCCGCTCATCGACGTGATGCGTGAGTCGCGCGAAGTCGATGGCATCAAGAAGGTCTTCGTCGCCAGCGGGGTGCGGATGGATCTGGCGCAGCTTTCTCCCGAATACATGCAGGAGTTGACGGAGCACCATGTCGGCGGGCATTTGAAGGTCGCCCCCGAACACACCGACCCGACGACGCTTCGCATGATGAAGAAGCCCGATATCGACGACTTCGCCGGATTCGCCGACGCATTCAAGGACGCATCCAAAAAAGCCGGCAAGAAGCAATACCTCGTGCCATACTTCATCACCGCGCATCCCGGCAGTTCCGTCGAGTCGATGATCGACCTGGCGATCTTCCTGAAGCAAAACGGGTATCGCCCCGACCAGGTGCAGGACTTCATCCCCGCGCCGATGGACATCGCCACGTGCATGTATCACACCGGGCTCGACCCGATGAGCATGAAACCGGTGTTCGTCGCGAAGCATCTGCGCGATCGCAAGTTCCAGCGGGCGCTGATGCAGTTCTTCAAACCGGAGAACTACTTCGCCGTCCGGGACGCGCTGCGGGCCGGTCACCGCGGGCCGATCACGCTGCTCCACGGGGCCCGCCGCGCGGAGGATCTCTACCTCCGCGAGGAACTCGCGGCGTTGCTCCGCGCTGACCTGGATCTCGCTGCGGGGCTGGGTCGCGTCGTACTTCTCGAGAGCGCGGACCAACCGCCGGCGATCCTCGTCGGCGTAGGCCACCGACGGCTGGCCGTCGGGACCGCCGGGGATCGCGAAGCACTCGTTGATCATCCGCAGGAACTCGACCGACTCAGCGTTGAGGCTGCTGTTGGACGACGGCGGCATCTTGAGACCCTCGAGATCGACGCCGACGAGGTCCGCCATGTCGTGGACCACGTCGCCGTTGACGAGGCGCGGCCGCTCGAACACGCGCACCTGGATGTTCTCCTTGCCGAACACCTCCACCCACGGCAGCAGCAGCGACGCGTAGTCGAGCCACTTGGTCACGATGAACGGCCCGGTCAAGCGGTGGAAACCACCGTGCTTCACGTGCGTGGAGTACGCACTGAGGACCAGCTTGTCCTGCCGGCGCAGGTAGACCACGACGGTGATGTCGTCGCTGAAACCTCGCATCAGGGCATACAGCCGCCGGATGTCCTCGATCTTCAGCATCCGGGACGAGCAGTGCTCGCTCGGGAACACCACCACCTCGGGCTCGGTCTCGACCGCCCCGCACTCCTCGTGCAACCTGGCCTCGAGACCCTTCCGAAACTCCTCCAGCGCGGCCGGCGAATCGACGTCGACGCCCTGGTTCAGGTCATCGGACGTG
>JAUIEW010000308.1 GCA_030429365.1 Phycisphaerae bacterium | reverse complement strand
CAACATCCGCGGGAAGGGACGACAACAATTTTATGGGCACAGCGCGCTGGCAACGCATGACGGCTGGCTATACGTCGCATGTCGAACGTCGTCCGTGATTTTCCGATTCCCGATGGACGATGAGGGCAATCCAAAGCAGCCGATCGTCGGCGAACTGGTCGCAAAGTTCCAACCCTACGATCCCAATACGGGCAAGTCGGCCAACATCACCGACATGGATTTCGACAGCAACGGTAACCTCTACGTCGTCTCGGCGCAGCCCTCGCGCATCCATCGCTTCAAGCCCGACCCGCGCAACGTGTACGACGGCGAAACGTCCGAACCGTGGGCCGACCTCGCCAAGATGACCGACAACCCGAAGATGAAAAGCGAAAATCTTCTTGTCGATGGAAACCAGTTGTTCGTCACGTCAGGCGACGGATACGCCTATCAGCAAGGCGCATTCGGTACGGTTTACAAAATCGCCATTCCCAACTGATGCACAGAACATCCCCCAACATCCGGAGGCATCCTAAATGACGACGCGTACGCAAAGTGCGACGGTCTGTCGCGCCGCACTGCTTTTGATGATGATGTCGCACGTCGCATTCGCAGACGAGCCCGCTGATCAACAACCCCCACCCCCAGCCACGTCTGCCCCCACCAGTTTCGCCAAGAGCAAGTCGCCAGCCACCAACCGAATTTCCGATCGCCCTGGGTACGCCAAGTCGTTTGACCGCTTCACCGACGACGGGGACATGTCATGGTTGGACTTCGGCATCGAGCAGCGCACGCGGTTTGAATTGCGTCATGAGTTCTTTGGCAACAATGGCGAAAGCGATGAACGCTTCATGCTGCGGAGTCGCGCGTATTTTGGCATCCGCGAAGTGCTTGACCCGCTGCGTTTCGGATTTGAATTTCAGGACTCGCGGGCACTTGGCAGTCGCGATGACGAAACCGCCACCGACGTCAACCAGACGGAGCTGCTTCAGGCGTTTGGCGAACTTTATTTCAAAGACGCACTCGGTGCGGATCAGCCGCTGAGCTTTCGCGTGGGGCGCATGTCGTTCGACGCGGTGGATCGACGGTTGTTTGCCCGCAATCGCTTTCGCAACACAACCAACGCCTTCGACGGGTTTCGCATCCGCATAGGCGATGAAAAATCGCTTTGGGAACTCGACGTGTTTGCATTTCAGCCGGTCGAGCGCAGGCAGCGCCACTTCGATCATGGCGACGACGAGCGGTGGATTTATGGAATCAACGGATTCTGGCGCGGGTGGTCGCCATACATCACGCTCGAACCGTACTACTTCATCCTCGACGAAGATCGAAAAGGGTACGACCGCGTCGATCGCGAAATCCACACGCTCGGCTTGCATGGGTTCGGGCTCATCGGCGAAAGTGGTTTCGATTACGATTTCAACGTCGCGTTTCAGTTCGGCGAAACCGAATTTGCTAACCACCGGGCGTTCGCGATGCATGGTGAGGTCGGTTACTCGTGGGAACACCCTTGGAAACCGCGGGCGGCATTTATGATCGACTATGCCAGCGGCGACGACGATCCAAACGATGCGGAAGACAAACGATTCGACCGACTCTTCGGAGCGGCACACACGTTCTATGGGCATTCGGATTTGTTTCGGTGGCAGAACACGATCAACCCGGCCCTCTACCTCTCGCTGCGCCCGACCAAACGCCTTCGTCTTGAAGGATACTACCGCACGTATTGGCTGGCATCGGACAACGATGCCTGGGTGGTTCCGGGAATCTCCGACACCGCGGGCGGGAGCGGCGACTTTGTCGGGCAGGAATTCGATCTGCGGGCCCGATACAAACTGTGCGACAACGCCAACCTCGACATGGGCTACGCCTATTTCATGCCGGGCGACTTCGTGCAAAACGCAACCGACGCCACGGATGACAGCGACTTCTTCTATGTGCAGATGGTTTGGACGTTCTAGCCGGAAGCGGCCTACTGGTATTCCCGCGCGGGCAGAATCGTACCACTCAGTTCACCGAATCCGACTTTGAAGTTGGGCGCGTTGCACACACCCGACAGCGTCACCGTGTCGCCGTCGGCGAGGAACTTTCGCTCCTCTCCGGTGGGAAGTTTGATCGGCTTGGTGCCCTTCCAGCAGAGTTCCATCATGCTGCCGTACGAATCGGGCGTTGGGCCGGAGACCGTTCCGGAACCGTAAAGATCACCGGGCGCGACGTTGGTCCCGTTGCACGTCTGATGCACAAGCTGCTGCACGATCGTCCAATACATGTACTTGAAGTTCGTGCGGCTGATGGTCATCGCTTCGTCCATTTTCGCCGACTTCAGATCGACCTTGAGGTCGATGTCCAATCCCCAGTCGCCATCGACGCGCAGGTACGGCAGGACATCGGGCTCCTGAACGGGCTGGGCGACGCGAAACGGCGCGAGCGCATCGAGCGGGACGACCCACGGGCTGACGCTGGTGGCGAATGATTTTCCGAGGAATGGTCCCAGCGGAACGTACTCCCACTTTTGAATGTCGCGGGCGCTCCAGTCGTTGACCAGACCCATGCCGAAAATGTGATCGGGCGCTTTCGATGCGGGGATCGGTGTCCCCAAATCGTTGGCTTCTCCGGTGAAGAATCCCATTTCGAGTTCGATATCGAGCAGGCGACACGGCCCAAAAGTCGGCGCGTCGGCATCGTCGGCTTTGGTCTGCCCGCACGGGCGGACGACGTCGGTGCCGCCGACGATCACGGAGCTGCTTCGACCGTTGTATCCGATGGGAATATGCACCCAGTTCGGCAGAAGCGGATTCGACGGATCGCGAAACATGGAACCGATGTTGGTGGCGTGTTCTTTGGACGAATAGAAGTCGACGAAGTTGCCCACGCGCGTCGGCATGTGCATGGTCACGCTGCTGCCTGACACGAAAGCCTTGTCGCGCAGACCGGCATCGTCGCGCAGCGTCTTGTCGGCTTTGACGATGTCGCCGCATGAATCCGGCGCATCATTTTCCAGTAAGAGCGAGACCAATCGCCGACGAACCGAGCGCCATACGTCGGGGCCCATCGCCATGAAATCGTTCAGCGCATCGCAGGCGAACACGTTGGTTTTTGCAACGGGCGTATCGGAAAACAACCCCGCATCATGAAGCGCGGCAAGATCCACCACGTGCGCTCCGATCGCGACGCCCACTTTCGATGTCGATCCAACGCTACTGAAAACTCCGTACGGCAGATTCTGAATGGGAAAATCACTACCGTTGGCGCCCTCCCCCCAGGATGTCGCCTTCGAATCTCTTGAGAAAATCATTGTTAATTAGCCTTTGTTTTTTGCGTCAGTGAATAGCGACCCGTGCCACTGCTCTGTGAGCAGTGTGACGCGCATTGAGATCAGTCGAATTCTGCACTGCTCACAGAGCAGTGGCACAGTTGAAGATTAAACTGGCTGACGAACCGGGTGCCCCGCCCTTAAAGCCACTCAAGGTCTTCAAGGTCGTCAATGGGTTCCTGAAAACTGCAACTGCCAAAGCTGATCGCAAATTCCTTTCGAAATTCCGCGATCTTTTCAGCCGACACCCTGCGATCATTCCAACCAAACCCGTCTTCAGAGAACTCAAAGGAATCGGGGTCCTCATCTTCGAGCAGCGTTTTCAGCCCGGCTTCGTCGATGCGCCCGCTGGCCAGCAACATCGCGCCGCCAAACACATTGAGAAAACCGTGCATCCGCGTGCTGACCGAATCGTGATAGAGTCGAACCGGATGATGCAGCCCAGCCGTCGCCTTGAACCCAATCCCTGAGGCTTTGCACGCATTGATGAAAAATGCCACCTTCTCAGGCGATGGAAACAGGTCGGCTTGTATCCCGCCCGTGCGAATCTTCACCGAAACACGATGACCAGCCGCCGATTCCGGACGGGACTTGGCGATACTGTCGATGATCGTCGGGACCTTGGTCTTCCATCCGTCGACGAATGGCACCTCCAGAAAGATGTGCGTCGCCACCGGTGCGTATTCATCAAACGCTTCAACCAACTTTCCCAGCAATTCTGCGATCTGATCCGGGTTGGCCCCGTCAAAGACATCGACGGGCCAGCGACACTCGTACGCGTCGACACAAACACCGTCGCTGAATTGATCGCTCAGGTCTCCGATGGCG
The DNA here is from genome assembly GCA_030429365.1 of Phycisphaerae bacterium. Taxonomy (GTDB): domain Bacteria; phylum Planctomycetota; class Phycisphaerae; order UBA1845; family UBA1845; genus UBA1845. The sequence goes on along the minus strand of JAUIEW010000308.1, from coordinate 954 downwards.
GCAAGACTGTTTTTGTTCGCACGATCAAGACCGCGAGCGTCTCGCGCGGGATCGCCCAGCGCTGAAATCCGCCAAGGATTGTCCGGTCTTGCCTGGTCGAGAAATATCTCAGCGTGAAGCATGAACTCCTCGGCCCGAGAGCAGGGACAGATGAATCGCCCCAGCATCCACGATTCCGGACATTGGCGATAACCGTTGTAGAGCGCCACCGCCCGATCCATGGGAAGTTCAGCCGGCGGGAACAACCCGGCATAATCCACCAAACCGCTCATCAATTCTTCAAATGCTGCGATCATCACTCCACTCAGATATTGTCCAGTTCACCGCGCTGCCCGACTCGCCTTGCGACACACTGACATCCACGATTCAATTCAACCGGCTCCACGCTGAGCACCGCGCTCAGATGATATCCTTGGTCGAATCCGGTATACATAACAGACACAAATGATGGCAGCCGTCCACGGATTTCGCAAGTCGGTCCGCTGACCGATAGCGAAGATTCTGGGTTAATTGCGGGTATTGCTCCCGCCGAGTGTCCGTGCGGCCCATCTTTGCCTTTATACAATAGGAGTCGATCAAGAATGGCCAAGTCCATCGATTGGTACTATCACCGCGGCAACTGAACGAGTTGCACCAGAGCGCAAGAGTTTCTTGCGAAGCACAATCTGACTCCCCGAAAGCAATCAGACGCCCGGAAAGAGAAACTGGGCGGCGATGAAGCCTCGGCGCTGACTGAGAAGGCCAGCAAGGTCGTCGTATCCATGGGTAAGAAGGTCACCCAATTCGACGTCAAGAAGGGCCCGGATAGCCTCGACGACATTGCTGCGGCGATGCTCGGACCAACCGGCAATCTTCGCGCCCCAACCATCCGGACAGGCAAGACCGTCTTGGTCGGCTTTAATGAAGAGGTTTATGCCGAACACCTGACCTGACGAAGCGGATTGAATAAGGATA
>JAUIEW010000307.1 GCA_030429365.1 Phycisphaerae bacterium | reverse complement strand
TGCGACAACGGTTCATTCTGCGATGGCACCGAGACATGTGATGCGTTGCTCGACTGCCAGGCCGGTACCCCGATCGATTGTGACGACGGCGTTGGGTGCACGGACGATTCGTGCAACGAAGTAACCGATACATGTGACAACGTCGCCAATGATGCGAATTGTGACAACGGTCTGTTCTGCGACGGCGCAGAAACGTGCGACTTGATCGCTGGCTGCCTCGCAGGCGCGGGCTCACCTTGCGGTGTTGGAACGTGGTGCGCGGAGACTTCGGACGCGTGTCAGCCCTATGGCGACGGAGATTTCGACAACGACTTCGATGTGGACCTGGTCGACTTCCAAGCGTTTACGATGTGTTTCGGCGTCGATGTCGAAATCGTCTCAGCTTGTCTTGATGGAAACGTGATCGGGACCGACGGTTTGATCGATCTGGCCGACTATGCGGAGGTTGCAGAAAGCCTGGACCTTAGCGGTCCGCAATAAGTTCGGTTCATCAGCTTGAAGTCGGCTTGAGAAAAAAGCAGATGTTGCCGGGATACTTATTGCGCGTTCGTTCTTGGGCCAAGTCACTTTTCACGGGGCTGGATAGGCAATCATCGCTGCGGCGTGGTCGGCAAGATCGACGTCTTGATCGCCATCCGCATCGCATGGCGCACAGCCGACAGCGTACGCAACGCCTGGCCCCGTAAGGCAATCGACGAACACGCTCAGGTCATCTGGGTCGATGTCGCCATCGCCATCGAAGTCGCCGAATGCCAACGGATCGCGCTCGCGAAGGACGAGTTTTAGCGCGTCGAAGTACACGCGCTGATTCCAGGTCGCGGTCGGCCGACCCGAGACGGTTTCTTCGGAGACTTCAACCGAGCCTGTTAGCGCGTTCTGCCCCGCAGCGAAACGATACTCGCCGAGCGAGATCCATTCGTGTGCATTTTCGCCAGCCGCACCGCGCGGAATCTGATCGACCAGGACCGTGCTGACGCCATCCAAATGCTGCACGGCGTAGCGGGCGTCGAAACAATTCGCACCTTGACCCCATGTGACAAAAACTCCATAGCGCCCACCAACCGGAACGTCAGGAACAATTTCTGCTTGATCGGTTCCGCTATTCGGAATGTCATACGCGATGAATCGACTGCCTGTTCCTGAGAGGTCGTCGACTTGGCTTTTGGCCGCGCTGTCGGCCCACGCGCCGGTTTCGGCGAGCGTTGAAGGCGGTTCCAAATCACCGGCGAGGTCGCGTGCCTCGACGATAACGTCATCGGGAAAGTCAACATCGAAGAAGAAGCCGAGCACACGACTGATCATCATTCGTCGGATGCCGCAATGAGAGATGGATTCGAATGGAAAACCCATATGCACGAGGCGATAGGTGCCCGAGAATTCGACACCGGCAGTACCAGCCGACGCACCGCCATCTGATACATATTCCAGGTTCGCAGTCGCGCCGCCAACAGGTGCGATGACGTCTGCAAACCCAACGTCCATCCAAGTGGGGTGGAAGTCGCCGATTTCAAAGGGGACATCTGCGAACACTCCGCCCGTCGCTCGAAACTGATAAGTGTTGGCGTCGTCCGCAACATAGTCGGCGTGCAATGTGGTGTTGTAGAATTGACGATCCGCGCTGCTGCCCAGCCAATCCAGGTCCCATCCGATTTCGGCTCCCGAAACAAACAGATTTCCACCGCCAGCCAAGTATGCGGTAACAACGCTCTGCTCGCTTGCTGAGAATGTTTGATCAGCGGTCGATTCCTCGCCGAGCATCCACAAGACGGCGCCATAGTCTCCAAGTTCCAACTGACCATTCAAGATCGCTTCGTTTGTGCAAGTATCGAATCGAATCGGCGCAGGGATCGCGGCACCCAATTGAACCGCAAACTCGTGGTTGATCTGTTCCTGGTTGTCACTTTGACCGCCGGCCCACCGGTCGTTGCCGTCAACAATTAGAACGCGATAAGGTGTCTGCGTGATGCGTACGCCATACGCGTCCGAAGCCATCCCAACACCATTTAGATTTTCGCCACGGACTCGCCAATACGCTGCATCGCCAAAGGACAAACCGCTGACGGTGGTTGACGTGTCTGATGTGACATGATCAAGAACCCAGTTGCCTCCCTCGTCACTTCGTTCGACGCGATACGATGTTGCGCCGGATGCCGCACTCCATGACATCAGCGATGTCTTCTGCGCTGAGTTGCCAGTCACGCTTTGTAATGTGACGGAACCCGGTACGCTTCCAGTTAGCTCGTTCACGTTGCCTGCAAACAACTCGACCGCTTCGTCGATTGCATTGCGCCCATCTGTCGAACTGAATCCAGTGATATCATTCATCAAGAAGGCAAAGTAATATCGCTGCTGGTCGATAGGGTTTTGGACGTATCCGGCGAGCGTGACCACGCCCGTCAGCGTCCCGGTCTTCGCATGCACAAGACCATCGGCTGGACCACCGTTAAATCGACTTGCAAGTGTGCCATCCACGCCTCCAATCGGAAGCCCCGAGGCGATGTACCAACCCTGCGGTGACGCCAAGACAGTCCGAGTCAGCCCGACGGCTTGTAGCGCCGACACGCGGTTGGAATGTGACAACCCCGCACCTTCAAGGAAGATGCTTCCGGTCATATCCACACCCTGAGCTTCCAGCCACGCCTGTACGACATCCTCGCCTGTACTATCAGAACTTACTCCGTGCAACTCGTAAGCCAAATGCCTCAACAGCGCTTGCGCGTCATCGTTGTCGCTGACTTTGAGCAGGTCGCGACAAGCTTGCGAAAGCGGCATCGACCGCCACTCGGCAATCGCAACGCCCGGTGGGTTGAAACTCGTCGAGGTTCCTGTCGCACCAACGCTGATCCCAGCCGCCAGAAGCGCATCACGGAATGCAGTAATCGCATCTGAATTGGATGGCACTTCCGCGTACATCAGGTATCCGAATCCGCGCACCGAACCAGATACACTGCGAAGCCCGTCGTCGTAGAGTTGCTCGGCCAATCGATCCAACGCGAAGCGCGCGCCACCCGCGTAATAATCCGTTGCCCAGGTGAAGTCGTGGTTGCCCAAGAGGATCAGGTCGCCATTCAACACGCCGTTGGCATCGATTGTGCCGTCGCGATAGACCCGGGTGACGAATCGATGGTCCGGACCGAGCAACGACATCGCCGCACCAACAACGAAATACTTGGTGACCGATGCCGGCTTGAGGCCGATACCCGCGTTGCGTGTGTAATACACCACCGAGCCGCTCTCATTCTCGACTCTTCCGCTGAGGGTGTGCGACCCAGGTAAGGCCGCGAAGATATCGTCGACTTGTTGTTGCAGCGTCTGGGCTTGGGCGAGCAAGCCGCCAGTCAGCACGATCGCGGCGGTAGAGACAATTCGAAGCATTGACGCTAATGAACGATTCGGTTGCAAGGCAATTCACTCTCGCGACATATCGGGCCTCTTCCAATCGTGAAGTATAGCGAATGCGATCGGTTCAACCCAAGTCCAAGTTTGGCTCACGAGATGGGACTCAAGACGCGATTGCCCAGTCGTCGTCATGAGGCAGTCGTTATTCGGGGATCGCGAGCCAAGTCTTATGAGATCATCTTGTTATCAGACGCCGCCTGCTCTCGTGAATCACCCGCCGAATTCGCCTCCCCGGAATGTTTCATTCACCGAATCTGGCGGTACTCAATTTCTCAATCACGCGTTTGAGTTCATCTATCTGATTGAACTGTACGGGTGGAAGGATTCCGTTGCGATTCAGACGCTCCAACGTTTTCAGGCTCGATCGGTAGTGCTTGACCGCAATCTCGCGATGTTCACCAACGGTATCGTCACTTGAACCCGGGCGTTGCGCCATTTGTGCGTGCGCATCTCCGAGCCTGCGGGCGATATCCGACACAGTCAATTCGATTTCAACGTCTCCGCTTTGTTTCTCAAGGAGTTCTTGCCCGTCGGTCCATGCGGCCTGGAGGGTATCAATGGCATCATCCCATTTGCCTTCCTTGATAAGGGCACGGCCAATCGCCGCATTGGCCATTAAGCGGATGAGTTGTGGTTCCGAACGATCCGGCGCCGTCTTGAGAATGGCATCCGCGTCATCAATTGATCTCTTCAACGCTTCCAGTGCCCCATCCAGTTGATCGGAGTCGAGCAGGGCACTTCCAAGTTGCTGGTAACCGGCTGCGATGTCTGTGTGGGCGCGCAGATTGTCCGGTGTCTCCTTCGAGAGGGCTTCAAGAATTTCGACAAATTGCCTGAAAGCGGTGGCGGCTGAAGCGGGCTCGCCAGTCTGTGTGTTGAATTCGCCCATGCGATAGTATGCGACAGCGAGGTCGCGTTTGGCTCGGGCATCGCGAGGGTTGCTTTCGACCAAGTCGAGTCTCAGTTGAAGATACGCATCGAATTGTGCACGCGCTTCGTCGTAACGTTCCAGCAAGAGAAGGACTTGTCCCAGGCGCCCGTGCGTAAGGGAAAGCGTGCGGACCGCGTCGGCTTCGTTTCGACTTCCTTCAACGTATCGTTCGCGCATGGCGTGGCTTTCCTGAAACCACTTCAAAGCCCCCTCCAATTCGCCCATGCGCAGGTGGATATCGCCGAGTTTGCTTTGGCTCTTGGCCAGATCCATTTGAAACATCTTGTGTCCCGGTTGGTCGTTGGCCAGTGCAAGTCTCGCGTTGTAGCTTTTCTTGTATTCGACTTGTGCTTTGACGAGATCCCCCTGGTTTTCATACAGGCGGCCCAGCTTGTTGTGGGCGAGTCCGGGGTCGCGACGGGCTGCATGCGTTGGTGAAAACGCTGCTTTTAGTTGGTCGGCGATCTCGGCGTACTTGCGCAGGTGTTCTTCGACATTATCGAAACGCCCCAGCGCGAGATGAAGGGCGGCGACGGCTTCGTGACTGAGTCCCAAGTCGCGCTGCGTATCGATATTGTCAGGCCAACGCTTTGCGGCATCTTCGGCGAGTTCGAGCGCCCTTTGATAGCTGACGAGTGCACCATCGGTGTCGCCGATGTTGACGTGATGGGGATGACCCTGCATCTGTCCGATCCGCAAGTACGCCCCGACAAGATCGTGTGCCAGCGCCTGATCCTCGACTCCCTGCTCGGCAAGGTTGTTGGCGTAC
>JAUIEW010000306.1 GCA_030429365.1 Phycisphaerae bacterium | reverse complement strand
CACGCGGAGAAGTTTCCCCAACCATGGACGATCGTTCGAAGTCTCGTTGCCCATGACCAGTTGATATGAACTGTTCCAGTCGAAGGTGCCAGTACGGGCTGTCGTGGTTTCAAGTGAACCATTGACAAACAGCTTCACGTTGTCGCCGTCGTAGGTCACCACCACGTGCGATGTCGTGTCCGCCACCAGAAGATCACCGGAAGCGATGTCCGGCGTCCCGTTGTTGCCGGTCGAAGTCGTTCGAATTCGATGACGGACCTGTTGATCTTCCTGCCCCAGGGTGAAGTTGCGGTCGTTCGCGCCCGATGAGCAACTGACGATTCGGGCTGGACCGTCCTGGGTTATGTTTGCCGGTTCAAATTTGACCTCAAGCGTCATCTCATCGGTCGCAGTCAAGGCGTTGTAGATCTTGGTCGCCGCCACGCCGGATTCGATGATCGTTGCCGATGTGATTTCAAGCCCGCCGCCTCCAATCCACGAAACGTCGGACGGCTCGGTAATCGTCAGGTCCAAAGGCGAGCCAAATGAACTGGTGTCTTTCACGGCCGTGCCTGTCCCGCCGTGCGCTCCGATTGGCTGGAGATTGTGCAGGTTTGTAATCTGCGAAGGACTCAATGCGTCATCGTAGATTCGAACGTCGTCAATCTCGCCGCTAAAGAAATTTTGCAGCGGCGTCACAGTCCCCACACTGCTGCCCCACGTGTTCGCTCCGAATACAAACGGCTCGGAGTTTCCAGATCCGCCGGACGAACTATCGAGCCCTCCGGCGTGCGAATCGCTATCCACCTCAGTCCCGTTGACGTAGAACTTCATTCCGGCGGTTCCAAATGTCAGAACCACGTTGTACCACGTTTTGGTGGCAATGGTTCCAGACTGCACGGTGTAGGAAGCGATGTCACTCTGGAGGCGAGCCTTGACGCGAGTTCCTTCAGTATAAATGTGGATGTGCCCACCATTGACAAACCCCGAGGCATCCTTCGAGAACAAGCCCATCGTGCCGTTTGGCGTCGTCGTGGCGAACCAAAACGAGATCGTTCCACTCGAAAGCATCAGCGTCGAGCTGTGGGCAAACTCGATATAGTCATTGCTGCCGTCGAACGTGTATGCGTTGCCGAGTATGCCGGTGCTGCCCGGTGAGGCGCCGTTGTTTGTCCCGTTTAAAGAGCCTGCGCTGTCCGCAACTTGCCCCTTGGTGCTGTCGAGATTCCAGTGGTGAATCAATTGCGGGTTTGGAATAACTTCATTGAATTCATAAAGCGCGATCAATTGCGGATCGGTATCGTTGGCGGGAAGCAACTCAAGCGCGTTCTTGTAAATCTGTGCACCGCTCAGGGCCTTGTCCCATATTTTGACATCGAACATGGTGCCACGAAATGGGCGATCTTGCGTCGCCTCATTTCCCAGCAGAAAGTGTTCGCTGGACCAGTCATCAAAATCGCCCCCACTCGCCGACGACGTGTGAACAAGGACGCCATCGACATACAGTTTGACGTTGTCACTGTTTGTGCTGTGGTCAACGGTCATGGCCAACACATGGAATTCGTCCATTGACCACACATCGTTCTGACGGTATTCCACCGCGTTGCCGCTACTGTTTTTCGCCCTTCCGATCAAATCGTCATTGGTGCTCGATCCAGTGTACCCTGCCATCAGACTGAAATTGCGAGTCGACGATCCTGTGTCACGCGAATAAGTCACAATCCGGCCGCCGGAATCATCGACCCCCTCGGCCTTTAAGAAAACCTGCACGGTCATCGCGTCTGAATCTGCCAGTTGCGTCTTGAGTGAATCGGCGGTGGAGGAACTCGCCGTTTTGCAGCGCGCGGTTCCGCCTTGACTGTTCTGGTTGAAATAGAGTCCCGTTCCGGCTTGAACGTCTGTAACCCACGAGAGCGTTCCGTTGCCGTTTTCCAGTGATAGATCAACCGATCCGGATCGATCATTCACCGTGCCGCCCGACTGCTCGTCAAAATCATAATGCAGGATGGGGCTCGTGACGGATGGCGTCTGGGAAGCCCACTGGAGCGATTTTTTCATGATCGACTTCCCTTCGTCTGTCAGGAACTCGATGTCAAAACCGTCGCACCCCCATGGCAGATAGACAATTCGCGCTGTCGCCGTACCTCCATTGTAAAGCGCGGCGCCCGTATCGATCGCGACGATGGTCGCCTCGTTGTTCTGGGATTCGTCGGCCAATATCGTTGCCCCGTCCGCCAGCGTCCCCCTTGCCCGATGCAGGTTTGACGCACTGGTCAGCACAGCGACTGGTCCGGTGCTCAACCCGGATGTGATCTCGTGGGTGTTGTCCAGAATGTTGATTGTCGTCGAATCAAAGCAGTTGCTGTCCGACGATATGCCATACTCATCGACGATCAGTTTCTCTTCGTTGACGATGCCAATGGGCGCATCTTTGAGCTTCAAATCGAGTTCGAAAGAGTAGATCGTCTCACCAATGTAGGCCACGTCCGACTCGGCAATTGCGGCATCGTATTCCGTCTGGGAAGCCGTATCGGCAATGGTCTCAACTTCAAATCCCCAGGATTCCATGAGTTCTTTCTTGAACTCCTCATGGTCGTTGAGATTGCCCTTGTGCTTAACCACGAACAACACGCGAATCGTCTTCGACGTACCCACGGGCGTGACCGCCGCCCGTGCAGTGTAGATGGTTCCGTTGAACTTGGCCGTTGATGTGATCGTGAAGACGTCTTCTTCGTCGTCTTCAAGGTCTCCGTCACCCTCAGCTGGATTGGCGATGACGCCGTCGCTGTCAGTGTCCTCACCATCATTGACCGTGATCGAGAACGTCCCGCCAAGCAGCGACGCATCGGCAACCCAGGCGCCTTCGCTTTTTTCGGTTCGCCAATCCTCCTCAGCGTTGATGTATGCCAAGGTTGCGCGAATGCCCGACTCCGCAATCTGGCGGGCTTGGCTGTGGGACTCCATGTTGCGACTGATCGCGGTTGTCGTTCCGGTTGATGCAATGAACGTCGCCGCCAATGTGGCGATCATCGCCGTGACGACGAGAACGGTCATCAGTGCGATTGCCCGGCGCTGCACTGGGCGCGCGCGCCGGCCACGCGTCGATTTGAGCCTCACAAGCGAGCCATGCCCCATGCGCATAGAAAGTCCCCTGAATACGTCATTGATCGACGCTCTGGGACTGGGAATCCATGGAAGATTAGGGATCGGTATGAATGGCCCGATAACATTGCTGTTTGCGCAATCCCATCGGCGGGGCTCGGTTGATCGTCTCTGCTAAGCCACGGCGATCGCGCCGTTTTCGTCCACCTGCTCAAACTTCACGCTGACGCGGGTGGAGACACCGGGCTCCTGCATGGTGACGCCGTACATCTGATCGGCGATGCCCATGGTGCGCTTGCTGTGGGTGATGACGATGAACTGACTCTTATCGAGAAACTCGCGAATGATCCCATTGAAGCGCTCGTTGTTGGCTTCGTCGAGTGCCGCGTCCACTTCGTCCAAGATGGCAAACGGACTTGGGCGCGATCGGAAAATACTCATCAACAACGCAATCGCGGTCATGCTCTTTTCACCACCGGACATCAACGTGATGCTCTGGGTTTCTTTTCCTGGCGGGCGAGCCATGATCTCGATGCCGCATTCGAGAACATTTTCGGGATCTTCGAGGATGATTTCTGCTTTACCGCCGCCGAAGAGTTTGCGGAACAACTCGCGGAAGTTGTCGCGAATCGCCTCGAATGCTTCGACGAATCGGGTGACACACAGGCCATTGAGCTCTTCGATGAGTGCATCGAGTTGCTTGCGGGCGCCTTCGAGGTCGTCGCGCTGGTCGGTCAGGAACTGTTGGCGTTCCTCCAGCTCCTGCTGCTCGGCGATCGCGTCGTGGTTGATGTTGCCCAGACGTTCGATCTTTTGCTTGAGGTCGGCGATTTCCTGCTCGACGGCAGCCCAGTCCTGATCGTCGTGCTCGTAGTTGTTGTAGAGGTCCGCAAGGTCGAGTTTCAACTCTTCGTGAACGCGCGAAACCAACTCGTCGCGGCGCACGCCCGACTCGTGCAACTTGATCCGCTGTTCCTGCAACCGCTCATCGGTGCGGGTGAGTTCGTCGCGAAGCTGCCTTGTGGCGTTGGTGAGTTCTTCGACCTTCTGCCGCAGGGCGTTGCGATTTTCGCGAAGTTCGCGACCGGCGGTTTCGATTCGCTCGGCTTCTGCGGCAAACTCCGTCAGTTGCTGGCGTCCCTTTTCGATCGCGGCTTTCGATTCGGCAATTCTGGACGCCGCGTCAGCGATTTCGCGTTCTGCGGCTTCCATGCCCTCCTGGGCGTTTCGGATGCTGCGACGCAGAGCGCTGATGGTTTCGACGGCGGCAGCCCGCTTTTCGAGCATTTGACCGGCTTCCACCTTGGCGTTGGTTAGTTTTTCGACGATTTCCTTCCGCTCGCCGGTGAGTCGATCGACCACTTCCTGATGCACCAATACCTGGGCCTCGCGGGTGGCGCTGTCGGCTTCCAGTTCGGTAAGCTGACCTTTGCCTTCGTTGGCTTTGGCCGCGGCGTCTTCGATTTCCTTTTCGATCGCGGAAACTTCACCGACCACCAGCGGTTGCTCTGACGTGAGCCGGCGAATGCCTTCGTCGCAGTTCTGGATCGCGGCATTGATCTCGACCCGACCTGTCTGCAATTCGTGGATCGCGTTTCGAAGTTCCTGCTGAACGCGGTCGAGGTGAGCGGCTTGTGCGGACGAACGATTCAAATCGCCGCTGATTTCTTCCACGCGCTCGTCGATGACGGCCAACTGCCCATCGAGTTCGCGAAGCTCACTGATTCGGGAGATCAGACCGGCATGGCTGCGGGGAGGACCAATCCGCACGCGACCGCCAGGCTCCACCACTTCACCGCGCAACGTGACGAAGCGATGACCTTGCCCTTCAACCGACATTGCCATCGCATTGGCCAAAGTGTCGACGACGATGGTTTTGCCAAGCAGGGTCTGCGCCAGCAATTCGAGGGAGTCGTCATAACGAACAAAGTCAGTCGCTCGGGAGACAAAACCGGGGCGATCATAAAAATCAACCACGCCCGAAATCGGCGTCAATCGATCCAGGCAAAGCAGGATGGTTCGCTCTTTTAGCCCGCCAATCAGCTGGGCGTCAGAAAGCACCGCATTGCTGTC
>JAUIEW010000305.1 GCA_030429365.1 Phycisphaerae bacterium | reverse complement strand
CACTCGTCGCGATGACCCCCTTGTTGTCGCAAAGCGTTGATCCCTTTGAGAAATCGAGCTTCTTACCCTGCACGTCGGTGACCGCCCCGCCCGATTCGGTCACAATGATCGCGCCGGCAGCGTGATCCCAGATGCGTTCCTCATAGCCCGGTCGTGTCGGCAGGCGCAGGTAAATGTCCGCATCGCCACGTGCGACAACGGCGTACTTGCACTGGCTGTCGATGCGTACGGGCTCGGTTGCGATTTCCAATTGTCTTGAAACTTGCGCGCTCGATGAATGATCGCTGTGCCCGGATTCGACGGATTCGCAAACGATTGCTTCGGTGGTTTGTTCGATTTTGCGCGTGTGGATTGCAACCGATGCGCTCCCATCAATTGACATGATCTGTGCCCCGCCAGCTCTTGATGCCGCGAGGATGCAACCGGGATTTGATGCGTCAGCAGTAATCGGCAGATTCGGACAACCGAGCACGCCCGCGACCACTTCGCCGTCTTCAATCAGGGCGAGCGCGATTGCGTATTGTTGGCGGCGCAGAAATCCTTTGGTGCCGTCGATCGGGTCAAGCGTCCAGAAGCGTGCCTTGCCTCCGCCGCCGTGCGAGGCTCGGTCGATCAATCCAATGACGTCGTTGGCATCGATTTGTGATTCGACGGCAGTGACGCGCTCGATCACTTTCTGGATGATCGGTTTCGCCGCATCGGAATGAAGTTCGTCCGAGCTTTCCTCGCCCATGAGTGGATCGTTGGGAAACGTGTGTTGAAGGGCATGGCTGATCAATGCCTGCACACCGTAATCCGCAACTGTCACCGGTGAGCGATCCTGCTTGGCCAACGCGTCTTGCGGAGCGAGTTCATTCTGCACGTCAATCGCGAGCCGGGCGGCTTGTGAGACGGCTGAGATGGCGAATTGAAGCTCTTGGTGACGGTCCATGAAAGCGACTCCTGAAGATGAAGTTACGGGCAACCCGCGGGCCAAGTGAGGCATCATCGTGGGTTCCGGACACAATTCAAGCTCAGGTTGAACACACGGGGCGGTTGACCTAATGCATTGATATGCATGGGGTTATGGATTGCTCTGGCGGGCGTTGTCTATTCACCAAGATTATCGCCCCGTAAATGCCAGGGGTGAATTCGCCGGACTGACCCGCTATAGTAGGGGTGTTCGTGCAACGCGGACAAATCTGACACTGCCGAGTCGGTGTTGGATCGGGAGAGATATTGTGGAGAGGAGAGAGGCGATTCCATGCGCATACATTCTACCCTGACCTTGGTGTTTGCCCTGTTGGCGTTTGCGCCGACGGTGCGAGCCGGTGCAATCTTTAGCGAGTTTGTCGTCTTTGGCGACAGCCTGTCGGACAACGGAAATCTGTTCGCAGAAAACGGCGGAACGTTTCCAGCCAGCCCCCCGTATTTTGAGGGGCGCTTTTCCAATGGTCCCGTGTGGGCGGAAAATCTCGCGCCACTCCTCGGAGCCAACGGTGCCGCGTTCCAGGATTTTGCCAGAGGAACCGCCACCACGCTGGAAGTTCTCAATGATCAAGTGACACCGTTTGTCAGTGGCGGCGGTGTGGACGCGACTGGTTTGTATGCATTGTGGGCTGGTCCGGATGACTTTCTTGATTTGCAAGGTGGTGGCGATCCGCAGGTCTTGGTCGATGCAGCCGTCGCCAACATCTCGTCATCCATCTCCGCACTCGCGGGGGCTGGGGCGCAAAACATCCTTGTTGGAAACATGCCCAATCTTGGGAGTACGCCGCTGGCGATCAGTGGCGGGCCGCTGGTTATCGTGGGAGCGACGGCGCTGACGACGGCGTTCAACACGGCGCTCGATGCCGAACTCGCGTCGTTGGAATTGAGCCTCGGTATCGACCTGATGCTGCTTGACGCGTTTGCATTCGGCGAAGCGCAGATTGCTGGTTCACCCGGCAACGGCTTAACCAATGTCGACACGGCATTCCTCGACGCGGCGCCTTTTGGCCCGCTGAATCCCGATGAGTTCTTGTTCTTTGATGAAGTGCACCCGACGGCTGAAGCGCATCGCCGCCTCGCGGATTTCGCGTTCAATACGGTCGTGCCAGAACCGGCATCGATCGGATTGTTGGCGGGCGGGATGCTGCTCGTGCTTCGCAGGAAGCGCGATTAACCCGTGCCACTGCTCTATGAGCAGTGAGGTGCGCCAACGATTTAAGTTGCAAAAGTAATCGCTTCACACCGCGTCACTCTGGCTTGGGAGTTGGCGCGGTGTTTTTTTGTCACTGCTCGCAGAGCAGTGGCACGGTTTTGCTTGGGAGCGAATGTTGCCGTTTTTCCATGGATTCCCGCCTGCGCGGGAATGACGGCGCTTAGCCTTCGAACTTGCGGATGACCAGCGTGTCGTTTTGGCCGCCGAAACCGAAGCTGTTTGACAGTGCGGTCTTGACGTCGGCTTTTCTGGGCTCGTTGGGAATGTAATCCAGATCGCAGTTCGGATCGGGGTTTTGGTAGTTCATCGTCGGCGGAAGGATGCCGTCGCGAAGGGCTAGCACGCACGTGATCAACTCCGTCGCGCCGGCGGCTGCGATGAGATGACCCATCATGCTCTTGATGCTGCTGACCGGAGGCGCCGACTTGGCATCGCCGAAGAGCGTGCGGATAGCCAGCGTTTCGATCTTGTCGTTTTCTTCCGTGCTGGTGCCGTGGGCGTTGATGTAATCGATGTCGGACGGTTGCAGCCCCGCATCTTCGACGGCCAACTTCATCGCCGCGACTGCACCGCGTCCCTGATCGTGGATGTCGGTGATGCGGAAGGCGTCGGCTGTCGAACCATAGCCAGCCACCTCGGCTAGAATCGTTGCGCCGCGGGCACGGGCGTGTTCCAGTTCTTCGAGAATCACGATCGCGGCCCCTTCGCCCAAGACGAATCCATCGCGCGTCCGGTCGAACGGGCGCGAAGCCGTTTCGACGGAGTCGTTACGCGTGGAAAGGGCAGTGAGCCGGTTGAAACCGGTGACGCCCAGCGGGTGGATCATGCTGTGGGCGCCGCCCGAAATCATCACATCGGCATCGCCGCGGCGGATGATGCTTGTGGCTTCACCGATGGCCTGGGTGCTGGCCGCACATGCGGTGAGTGTGTTAAAGCTTGGACCTTCGACGCCCAGCAGAACCGCGATGTGGCTGGCTGCGAGGTTGGGGTCCTGCTCCAACTCCATCATGTGGGTCAGGCGTTCGCGGGCGACTTCCGCCCACTTGACCGAGTTAAGGCTTCCGCCGTCTTCGGTTTCCCATCCGCCGATGGCTGCGGCTGCAACGCTTTCAAAATCAAGCGGACCTTCGCCGCCACCGAGATAGACACCGACGCGCGTGGTGTCGAGTGATTCAACGTTCTTCAAGCCGGCGCTTAGCCAGGCATTCTTCGCTGCGACCAGTGCGAACTTGGAATTCAGACTGGCCGTCTCGTGACGTTTGGCGAGTTCTTCACCGAGCAGCGCCGCAAAATCAAAGTCTTTGACCTGCGATGAGAATTGCGACGGAAACGTGGACGCATCGAAGTGTGTCGTTTTGGCGACACCGCTGTCGCCGGCTTGCAGTCGCTTCCAGACCGTTTCGATATCGTGGCCAAGCGGCGTCACCCAGCCAATACCGGTGATGACGGTGCGTCGTGATGAACGGGGTCGGTTGCTCATGCTTCATACCTCCGTAGCACGACGGCTGCGGTCTGGGCTCCGCTGAGTGAATAAGCGTGACTGACAGCGACATCGATGCGGGCATCGACCGGATCGCTTTCGGCGAACTGCAAGACGCCATCGGTCTGAGCCGATGATGCGTTCTTCGATGGTGGAATCGTGTTGTGATGCATGGCCATCGTCGTGGCCGCCAGGTCGATCGACCCGCAACCAGCGCCGCCCATCCCGACGGAGCCTTTGTTGGCCATTGTCGGTATGCCCTTTCGACCGCCAAATGCGGTGCGAATACCGGCGAGTTCGCTGTCATCGAATCCGCAAATCCCCGACCCCATCGTGCAGAGCAGGTCAACGTTGTCTGTGGTGACATTCGCATCGGCGAGCGCGTTTCGAATCGCCAACGAAATCGCCCGTCCCGCAGGATCGGGTTCATGCCAACTGGTGATTTTTGATGCCGCGCCGAATCCCGCGACTTCGCAGTAGATGCGTGCACCGCGCGATTTGGCCGACTCGAGTTCTTCGAGGATCAACAAGCCGCCGCCTTCGCCCGCGACCATGCCGTCCGAATCGTGCGAAAACGGTTTGCACGCCGCACCGGGCGTGTCGTCGTGTCCGCTGACGATGCGCCCCATGACCTGCTGACGCATCACGCTCATCGGGTTCATCTTGCTTTCAGCCCCGCCACAGATGCAGACGTCAGCCGCTCCGCGGGCGATCGTGCGATAAGCCTCCCCGATCGCGAGGTGGCTGCTGGCTTCACCGCACGTGATGGTGTTCGACGGCGCTTGGGAGTCGTGCACGATGGTGACATGACAGCCCAGCATGTTTGGCAGGAATTTAAGAAGCCACAGCGGGGTGAGCGTGGTCATTCCTTCTTCGCCCCACTGCTTGAAATCGAATTCGAGAGTGTCGTGGTTGCCGCTGGTTTGCAACGAACCGGCCAACTCCTGGATGTCCGCACAGATGAGGCCGGCGCCGATGTTTGCACCGAAGCGCGTGGGGTCGATGGTGACCGGGCCTTCCGACTCGCCGCGATCGATGATGCACTTGGTGACCAACCCGGCGTCCTTGACGGCTTCGTATGCGCAGGCCACCGCGAGTTCGATGTCGCGGGCCATCACCTTGACGCTCTTGCGATAGTTCTTGGGAATGTAGTCGCGGGTTTTGAACTCGGGCACTTCGGCGCCGAGGACCGAATCGAAACCGCCGGGATCGTAGGCTTCGATCTTGCGGATGCCGCTCTTGCCGCTTGCCAGACCATCCCAAAGCGACTCGACGCCCACGCCAAAAGGTGTGGCGACGCCGCAACCTGTGATGACAACTCGTCTTTCGTTGGCCATGAACCGGTCCTTATTTCCCACCGGCATGGATGCGGTAGTTGTCTAGAAGGCTCATAAACTGATCGTTAAACACGAAATTATGCTCGGGGAGATTGAGGTCTTTCGAAGCCTGATCCGCGTGCGAAAACATAAGGGATATGTTACCGATTTCGCACGCGGATCAGGCT
>JAUIEW010000304.1 GCA_030429365.1 Phycisphaerae bacterium | reverse complement strand
CCCTGAAATCGGCGACTGCAACACCAACGGGGTCCCGGACGACTGCGATCTTGAGTTCGAAATCTTCACCGATTGCAACGAGAACGGCATCATCGACAGCTGCGACGTCGAGTCAGGCGAGTTCCCAGATTGCAACAACAACGGCAAGCCTGACAGTTGCGACATCGATGGCGAGATCTACACCGACTGCAACGACAATGGCTACATCGATCGCTGCGAAATCGACGAAGGCTTGGCCCTCGATTGCGACGGCAACAACATCATCGACGAATGCGAGTTGCCGTTGGACTCGGCGATGGACTGCAACCTCAATGGGCGAATCGACGCCTGCGAGTTCGACTGCAACGATAGCGGCATGCCCGATGATTGCGACGTCTGGATCGGTGAGAGTTCCGACGAAAACGAAAACTCGGTGCCCGACGAATGCGAGTGCCCGATCGAAGGCAACGCATCACCGGCCACGCTGTACATCTTCGTCGATTGCTTCACCGGCCCGGCCAGCGATGGCCAAATCCCAAGCGGCTGCGGCTGCTACGACTTCGACTTCGACCAGGACATCGACCTGATCGACTACGGCCTATACAGCCGAGCGCTGTTCCCGCAGTAATAGCGGCAGAGCTTCAATCCACTCGGGGGCAACATGCGCGGGTTCACACAAATCGCGTTGGCCGCAAGCTTTCCACTGTGGCTCTGCGCATGCACTCCGGATACGGGTTCGGGATTCACATCCAAGTTGACCAAGCAGGTTGGTAGCGCCGACCGAATCGCGATCTATCGCGTTGATGAATCCGCCCCAACGAACGCTGAGCAAAAAGTCTATGAGAGCACGGACCGAAGCGAGATTGAGTCACTGTTCGCAACCGTGACGCTCAAGGAACGGCTCCTACCCTATTGCAAGTGTTTCGGTAATCTTCGAATTGAGTTGTCCAAAGGTCAGGACGTGATCACCGAACTTCGCCTGCATCACGGCAGTTGCTTCAGATGGAAAGACGGCCCATTCGACAAACAAGCCAAGATGACAGACCAATCCCGAATGCAGTTTGAAATGTGGCTCGACGATCACCATGCCAGCAAGGCAAAGTCGGATGGATAGGTGCGCAAAAAGAAAGCACCGCAAGCTTTTGGCTTAACGGTGCTTTCCGGAGGGGAAAGAAGCCGGGTACGTCAATGTTGTGCAGCACGTTGCGATGACTGTCTTCGCGACTCGGTGCTGCACGAACCCTCCGGGGTATATATCCAGTTGTCTTTGAATTGATCGAATCTTTCGAGATGTCGATCAAGAACCCACGGCGAAACATCCGCGGCTCAAACGGGTCCTAACTCTTTATCGACAGATACTTAACTTCCTGCCACCTTTACTACGCCTAAAAATCGCCTTGGGCGCGGAAAAAACGGTAAATTCGTGTCTAAATTGTCCCATAACCGCCCTGACAGCGTCAAAATGGGCGGTGCAGCCAATCCGGTAAAGCATTATCCGCGATCGAACCGGAGTAGCCCAACGCTTGCCAGATAGGGAATCAACCCCTTCGTAATTCCGGCATGCAATAAAGAAACTTGCCACCCGCAACGCTGATCCATTGCAGGTGGCAAGCTGATGTTCTTGATGTCAAACCCGCCGTCGCCTTATGGCGCGGTGACGGGCTACCGTTCTAGCACTGAGCGTAACCGCAGCCGTGGCACATGCAGCAGCCCTCGGTGTAATGCAGTTGGCCCTGGCATTCCGGGCAGAGAACCTTGAACTGCTCCTGCTGGGTACGGGCCACACTGACTGACGTCGCCTGCGCTTGTGCTTTCGGCACTGTCACAACGGCGGTGGCCGATGCACCGGCGGACGTTCCAGTCATGGAATCGTCATCCGCAGCGTCAGTCGCACGGGTCGAGTCAGCTTCCAACTCGTCCAAACGGTTTGGCGTCTTGGCCGGGCTTGAGGGTGCTGAAACGCTCTTGGCCGAGCCGCCGTTCTTGGCAACAGGTGCGGCCGCCAGCCCGCGACGAACGCGATCCATTTCTTCCAGATCGAATTGTCCAAGCAGCAAGCGCTGCAGACCGAAATGCGTCTTGGCCCGCTGGTACTTCGTCAGCGCCCGAGCCAACCCATCACCGAGGCTCATGATCTTGCCATCCTTGGTGCTGACCTGGAGGCTCGAACCGATCCCCTTGAGTTGCTGCACGACATGACGAAGGTTTCCACCTGCCCGCAACCAGAGGCTGACCATGCGGCAGATGGCTTCAAGGTCGCTGTTGGCAAGATCGCCGCCCTTTCCAAGCTGGGCGAAGACTTCCATTTCATGCTCGGTCTTCGGGTCAACCGTGATCTGCACGTGCATGTTGCCAAATGGCGTCATCTGACGGATACGCACACTGCTGAGAATCTCAGGAAGCGTGCGCGGCTCCATCCGCGGATGCTCGGCTGGCTTCTGATAAGGAACCTTCAATGCCTGCTCGACGGTTTCATCAACCTTGCTGCCCGCGAGGCTGCTGTCGACGACGGGCTTTGACGTGCCGTTGGTCGTTTTTTCCTGAGCCTTGGGCGCTTCGGCTTTCGTGTCTTCCGATTTCTTACCGCTGTCTTTCAAAGCCATCGGCTGAGCGTTGCGACAACCATCGCGATAAACGGTGACGCCCTTGCAGTCGAGGTCATAGCTCATGCGATAGATCGTTTCGACGTCTTCAACCGACGCGGATTCGGGGAAGTTGATCGTTTTGGAGATGCTGGCGTCGCAGTGACGCTGGAAGGCGGCTTGCATCTTGACGTGCCATTCTGGCTTGATGTCATGGGCACACACGAAGACATGCTTGAGGTCTTCAGGCATATCCGCAATGTGAGCGAGGGTGCCTTCCTTGGCGATCCTGTCTAGTACATCCGAGTTGAATAACCCTCGCTCTTGAATCACTGATTTGAAAATCTTGCTGACTTCGATCATCGGGACCCGGCCCTCCGCCTGCCCCTTGAGGACGTTGCGGTAGAACACGAGGCTAAACAGCGGCTCAATCCCGCATGAGCAGTCAGCGATGATGCTGATCGTTCCGGTCGGAGCGACCGTCGTGCAGCAGGCGTTGCGCATCGCGCGGCCTTGCTTCGTCTCCCACGTGCTGCCCTTCCAGTTCGGGAAGCAGCCGCGTTCGCGGGCGAGTTTTTCGCTGTAGGCGTGGGCTTCATCGTTGAGGAACTTCATGAAGCGTTCGCCCCACTCGACGCCCTCTTCGCTGTCGTAACGAACGCCGAGGTTGAACAGTGCGTCGGCAAAGCCCATCACACCCAGACCGATCTTGCGGTTGCCTTTGCAGATCGCGTCGATCTCGGGCAGCGGATAGTTGTTGGCATCGATCACGTTGTCGAGGAAGCGGGTCGACTCATGGATGGTCGTACGCAGCGCGCTCCAGTTGACCTTGGCTTGCGGCGTGCAGGCGTTGTCGATGAAGCGGGCCAGGTTAACGCTGCCGAGGTTGCAGGCTTCGTAAGGCAGAAGCGGCTGCTCGCCACACGGATTGGTCGCTTCCATCCGACCGATGTGCGGCGTTGGGTTGTCGTTGTTGATGCGGTCGATGTAGATGACGCCGGGCTCACCTGTCTTCCACGCGTTCTTGACGATGATGTCCCAGATCTCGCGACGGGTGTAGTACTCGCCTTCCGATGCGGCATCGACGCCGGCTTCTTCGGTGGCGGGCAGGCTCGTCAGATCGTATTCCCAGACCGCGATGTTTTTCGGGAGGAAGTACGTCTTACCGGTGCGCGGGTTGCGCACGACATGCGGCGCATCGGGAGCTGCTCGGTAGGCTTCCATCCAGTCATCGGTCACCTTGACCGAGATGTTGTAATTCGTGAACTGCGAGAGGTCTTCCTTGGCGTGAAGGAATTTCAGAATATCGGGGTGATCGATGTACATCATCCCCATGTTGGCCCCACGGCGGAACGCACCCTGCTGAATCGCGTTGGTGGCTTCGCTGAAGGCACGCCAGAAACTGATCGGACCGCTCGTCCGACCACCCGAGCTTTTTATGAAGTCGCCGGTGGGACGCAGCTCGTCAAAGGCAAAGCCGGTACCTCCACCGGCTTTTTGAATCAGGGCGGTGTGCTTGATCGAGTCGAAAATTTCGTTGATGCTGTCCCGTACCGGAAGCACGAAGCAGGCACTCAGCATACCCATTTCGCGTCCAGCATTCATCAGCGTAGGACTGTTGGGCATGAATTTGCCCGACGCCATCAACGAGTAGAAACGATCCTCCCACTCGCTGCGGTTCCTTGAGTCCCGGTTGTAGAGCATTTCTGGTTCGGAGACGGTCTTGGCGACCCGACGGAACAGGTCAGAGGGCGACTCAGTGCAATTGCCTTCCTCGTCCTTGATCAGGTACCGGGCACGCAACACATTCAGCGCATTATCGCTGACCGTGCATTCGCCCGCAGCACCCACCGCCGTCTTCGCCTGCTCAGCAGCTGGGCCCTTGGACTCACCCGCTGAACACTGCTCGACCGATGGACTCAAGTCAGCGCCATCCTTGGCGCCCGCTACCCGATCCGTGATTGCCTGTGACATCGAAAACTCCGCGTCTCCACCGGCGTATGTGCGCATAGACACCAACACTGGCGGGGCTACTCGCCTGACAATGCTCTCCATCAACGCTTTTGATTGTTCGAAATTGACTCAAATGCGGGCGACCGGAACGACCGTCCGCGATAAATGAAATCCATACCAACCAAAGCGACAGCACCCCCGACCCTGTCCATCGAGTCACAAATAATTTGGCCCGATAACCAGAATTTCACAGCCACTACACCAGATGTAGGGGGCATTTGTGACAGTACAACAAGATAATCGGGTCGTCAATTGGATTTTCCAATAAGATTTCTAAGTCGCTACAGCAACTACAGTTAGGGCTTCGTGTTTTTAGAAACTCACAAGTTACCAGCTCGCACATTCCCATCGATTGCGCTCGCAATCCGATTCGAAGTACTTCATAGGGTATGGGAACTCAGAAAAAGCCTCTATATCTTGTAATTCATGCCGAGATTCGGCGTTGAACTGAATTCGCCCATACCAGCCATGCCTCATATCCTCCCACGGCGGGCATGCGAATAATGCGATTGATTCGTCCGACGTACCTTGGCGGGCTGGCCAACAAAAAATGCCATTGAATGGCACCCTGCAAAGTGCCACAACTTGGCATCGA
>JAUIEW010000303.1 GCA_030429365.1 Phycisphaerae bacterium | reverse complement strand
CGCGTTCGGTCACCATTTCGGTCGTCATGTTTGGTAGGCATTCCAGCACGTAAACCGACGCGTCGATTTCGCAGAGCAGCTCGGCCATGATCGGTTCCATCTTTCCCGAACCGCTAAACCCGAGGTTGATGACTTCGCGGTCGAACCATCGGCCGAGAATTGCGGGGTGGGCCATCCCGGCTCGCGACGCGCATCCGCCTTGCGTGATCGACGTGCCATAGAAAACGATTGGCTTGATGCGATCAGCCGGTCGGGGTGCGGGCTTGATGAGTTTGGCGTCTTGTTCGACACCGATCAGCAGTTCCGTGACGCCGTTGTATAGCGGCAGGTACAAGAGGTATTCGGTCAGTTCGCCGGAGAGGTTGCCCTTTAGGGTCACGGTCGTGCGCTGGGTCGTGGGTTTGCCGACGGCGACGAACTCCCATTTGCCGCCGCGCTTGGCGTACAGGTCCAGACCGCTGTTGCCCGTGGCGGCCATGTGGTTCATCGCACCGCCGCCATCCCAGATCGCGCCGATGGTTTTAGAGTCGGTTTCAAATCGAATGGCGATGCCAGCCGTCCGCTTGCTCAGCGTGCGCACCATGTCGGTGACGTCGGGCAGGGCACGGGCGGGCAGGCGTTCGTAGAAAATCTCTGTGTCGGAAAATCCCTTGCCTTCGACATCGAGTTGCTTTGCATCGTACCAAAGCAGCGACGATTCCGGTTCGTGTTTGGCGCTGTCAGGTGAAATGGTTTCACCACTGCCATTGGAGGCGGTTTCAATCGCGGCATCGATGTGCTTCGCCCAGATGGCGTAACCGGCATCGGTGAGGTGCAGACCGTCACGCGAATACTCCTTGGCCAGCATCCCTTCATCGTCAGTGAGTTCGTCATAGACGTCGACGAACGCACAGCCGTTGTCACTGGCGATTTTGGGCAGGCGGGCGTTGAAGTCTTTTAGCAGCGGGACCAACCCTGCGTACTTGTCGCGCGTCGGTTTCATTCCGGCAATAATGAATGGCACATCGGGAAGGCGTTCGCGAATCGTTTCGACGACTTTGCGATAGCACGCTTCGATTTCGTCGATCGATGGCGTGCCGTTACGCCAAAGTTCGCCCAGATCGTTGGCGCCGTTTTGCAGGACGATCACGCCCGGTGCGCAATCGAACACCGAGCAATCGAGTCGATGCAGGATGCCGCGCTCGCCGATGCCGATGCGGTCTGAGGAAATGCCGCGATTGACGATCGGCCAACGGGGCAGCCAGCGCTTCGCATCCAACCCTTCAATGTGCGACGAACCCACCAGCACCACCCCGCCGAGTGTGACGCTTTCGCTTTTGAACTGAGCCACCCGGTCGTAATAGTGCTTGGCCCACTTGTCGGTTGCCGTCGCCGCCTTCGGTTCGTCGGCCAATGATGGCATCGCGACGGCAAGGATCATGAGGCAGATTGAAGACGGGTTGATGAATCGATCGATTTGTTTCATCGCAAGAGATTCGCGCGAAGGCGACTCCGGTGTACGTGGTTTTTGAATGATCGACTGCACGTTGTCGCGGTCGATTGTGCACCATCGGCTCGTCGCAGTATACAGCCAACGGTTTCTTAATGTCCCTGCCCGAAGAGAATTGTTGGAAATCCCTCTCTCCTGCCGACATGCACCCAGCTTCATTCGCGAGCGGATTGCACGCATTGCCCCCGTCTCCGGTTTCGCGGATCGCGCCCACCGGTGCCGGAGGTTTCGAGTCGACACAAGACCCACGCCCAGTCGGTACCGTCAGCGCATTAGAGTGATGCTAGCCTAGTGCGGGGGAGCATAGGCGGGGAGGTCGAAGAATATGGGTGGCTGAACCTGGGTAGGCCGCTTGGGCCCTGTGCCTATTCGTTCGGACCCGTGAATTGACTCTGGAAGAATGCATAGTCAGTCAAGTCCACGTCGCCATCCGCATCGAAATCCAAACTATCGAACTGCATCTCCGTGCAAAACTCCGGAGTCGTGGTGACGTCAGGTCCAGCCAGGCACTCGATGAAGATGTCATAGTCATCGAGGTCCACGTCACCGTCACCGTCCATGTCGCCGGTCGATTCTTGAGAAGAGTACACCATGTCGTCGAAACAGTAGTTCTGTTGATTCGTGCCTCCGCCTCCGACCAACTTGACGGAGGTGAAGGGGGTATCAGACGTGAATCCCCAGAATCCACCGTTGTAGCTATTGGGAATCGTTCCGACGTAGAGAGGAATCTCGGCGATGTAAACCAGCAAGCTGTTTCCAGAGCCCCCGGGGCCGCCCAACGTCCAGTTCCCGCCGAATCCATAGATTTCGGGGACAAAACTCCACGTCGTCATCGGTTCGTTGTGACTCGCGGAGGCCAGAACATCCTGGTAGCACTCCTGGGCGGGATTGATATGGCCGGATTCAGACGAAACAAAGCTCACGCCAGGGTTTAACTGATCGTCGGCGAAGGTCTCCATCAGAAACTGCCCACTCATGGCACTTTCCCACTCTGCCCTGTCGGTGTAAATGGTGATTGTTTGTGCGCTAACCGTCGTCGCCCAAGAAACGAGCGTCGTCAACGCGGTGCCCCATCCCAGGATTTTTCGCATGGTCACTCCTCCTTTTGAGCGGAATTCCCTGCATCGAACCAGCAATTCCAACGCCGATCGTCCACAACAAACCGATCTTTCCAGACAATCGTAACCCAATAGGCGGCGGGGCCATGCCAACCTTTGTGCGAATTAAGGATTCACAGCAGAACAAAGTGGACAATATTTCTAGAATTGTTGGGGACTCCTCAGGCTGCGCACAGCGCTCGAATCTCGTATTTTTTCGCATTTCGTGGCAGAAACGTGGCGGTCGCCTGCAAGCATCCATGGAGGCAGTAAGCTCTGAATGCAGCCGCAACAACCGTTCAGTGCTTCAGGCAATCGACATCACGGTTTGATCGACTTCGAAGGATTCGCAGAAATGAAATACCGCACCGCAACCTTTTGGCTGGCGATTATGTTGGCGACGGTCATCGTCGGATGCACGCCGTCAGGCGATGGCCCAGGCTCAGGTGGCTCGGGCTCGGGCGGTTCGAATGGCGGTGGTCCGGTCGACGAAGGGCCGCCCGGTGGTGACATCGATGTCAGCGAAATCGCCGGTCCGGGTGATGACGTCACGCTCCAAATCGATTCGCCACGGCTGGCTGCGGGGAAGGTCACGTTGCCCGCAGGTGCGAATCTCTCTCTAAACAGACTTCGCCTGGTTTCAGGAGCGGATGATCAGCCGATTGAATCCAGCGGCGCGTTTGACACGCACACCTATTCCGTTTGGCCGTCGCTCGTTTCCGTCGTCGATGCCAATGGCAATGTCGTGTTGTTTGGGTTCATCAACTCAGGGATAGACGAGGTGGTGGACGCGAAGACCACAGCCGCGGCTTTGATTTTCCTGGGGATGGGTGGGTGGACACTTCCACCGGACGAATTCTACGGCATCCTGTTCGACATCAGCAATCTGGATGAATGCGATGCACTCGCCGACGTGATCGCACAGGAGATGAATCGCGATCCGCTGGCTCTTGCAAACGGCAGTGATGCGATCGACGCATCATTGGCCGCGGCATTGGAGGCGATGGTATCGGGCGAGGCGTTTGAAAGTTCCTTCGCGAAGAGCGCGCCGTCGCGCTTGCGGACTATTGCACCGGGCGATCCTTTCCTGATCGTCAGTCCATCGGCGCCGCAGTCCGGGATCAGCCTTATTCTCGATCCGTCCGCGCCGCAGTTCACCGTGCGGAACGGGTTTCGCAGGCCAGCCGTCATGTACCGTGTGCAGACCGGCTACGACGATGCAAGCGGTGAGCGTGTCGAGTTACCGGTGGTTGATCCGATCGGCGATCCAATCGAAATCCCCAGCGCAAATTCGCTTACTACCACCAGCGTACGGCTCAGCACCTTGTTCAGCCCCAACATATCCACCCATTGGAAAACGACCGAAACCGGTCCGATCGATATCCCCGCGCGCGAGGGCGCAACCCGTACCTATTACGAATTGGTGGTCTTGGGCCCGTCATTCGATGGGACTGACTCGGCGCTACTCAATCCGACGCGCTATGCCGCAATTCGATCGGAGTGGCAGGATCTGCTTGTCGAACAGCGGATCGATACGTTTGTCGTCAAGTTCATGATACCCCTGGGTGAACTGCTTGGGGTTGGCGTGGGCAGCGCAATTTCGTTTGACGAACAGAGACCCGTCGCGCGGACGATGCGACAACTGGTTGAGCCGATCCTGGATGGCGCTGGCGTCTCGCTGCATTCGGAGGACGGTTACTTTGACGCGATCGGCGTTGTGCTCGAACGCTGGGCGAGCAACCGCGCTTTTCGCGAGGATCTGACGGCCGTGCTGATCGCGGCATATGGTGATGAGTATGGCAAGAACCTCAGCGCCAACAAAGTTAGCGCACACATGAGGAATCTCGCAGGGACGGCCAACTTGCGATCGGCAGTCCAAAGCATTTTTGCCGATGACCAGGTGGCTCGTCTGGTGGACAATCTTCGAAGCGCCGATGACGTCGCGATCTGGACGGCTGAAACCGGCGCGGTCAAAATCACGCCGTCACCCGGGCGCGTCAGCGAGAGTTTTCCGTTCGTTGATCTGACGGCTTCCGTTGCGGGCAGCCCAGCCGAACCGCTCACGTACGAGTGGTCTTCGTCAGCCGGCATCGCCGGATTCTTCACCGCGCTGGACAGTGAAGCCAGCGTATTGACCACGACAGAATCGACCGTGACCTACTCCACCACGCCAGCGGCTGTGGTTGGCGGTGGCGACATCGACACCGTGACCGTTCGTGTCGTCGATGGGAATGGCACGTTGCTGGGTGCGGCGAGCGCCAAGATCCGCAGCGACAAGAAAGAAGACACGCCGTGTCCGGACTTCGCAGCCGACCAGGAAGCGTACAACTACGGCGAGGAGATGGAGGTGAGCGTTTCGTCGAACGTGATCTCGGGCGGGCAATCAACGATCTGGGGCAGACCGTTCGCGCCAGTCTCCCAGCAGATCTCGGTACCCGAGGCAGCAACGCTGCCAGCGGACAACGCGGTGCAGGATGTCGGCACGCGGTTCCAGGCCAAAGACGTCTTCGCCCAGATCGACCGAGCCGGCCTTCTTGCCGTCCAGTTTGATCACGTCGAGTTTCATTCTTCGCCTTCCTTCTTCTCGGCTTCGGCTTGTTCAGCCTCGGCTACCGCATCCGCTTTGGCCTCTTCGGCCGCCGCTGCTTCGAGGGCTGCCTG
>JAUIEW010000302.1 GCA_030429365.1 Phycisphaerae bacterium | reverse complement strand
TTTTTGTCCCCGTACTCGTGAAATTCCTGCATGAGCTGTTTGGCCTCGGGGTCAAAGTTGACTTGGCCCTTCGCGTTTTTCGCCAGCCATAGAAGGTCCTCCCCGATGTTGAGCTCCAGCTTGTGCATGAGCTGCGCATTCTTGTTGGCGAATAGGTCGTCGGGTTTGGAGGCGGGCGCACCTATGATGATGAAGCGGGGCATTAGGCCCCAACTCCACGCAGCCTCGGGGACGGTTGTCATTAGCTGGTCAGGTGGGGTGCCCGCTATCATGGTAAGGTAGGTGCGTTCGAGTTCGAAGGTGTTTTCACTCTTCGTCCGTCGGCCCTCACTGTAACGCTTGCAGTCGTACAAACGTGTGAGGGTGGCGACCAGGCCCTTGTCGTATTCGCTGAGCAAGGTTTGCAGGTCGGAAATCAAGATGGACAGCCCGCCGTACTCTTCCGGCTTGCGCGAGTTGGGGTTGATTGCGAGGCGGATGTTAGTGTCCTTGTCGCGAATAACATCGACCATAGCTGGACCGGTCATGTTCTCATATGCGAGGCGGCGCTGCTTCGGTATCGCGTGAAAGGTGCGGGTAATGATGTCGCCCGCTACGTCGAGGGTGATAGACTTCCCGCCGCCGGAGGGTGCGGCGTAGAGGAGGTAGAGGTTGGGGTAGAGTGGTTGGCCGCGAGTGAATGTCCAAACGTTGCGCTCGATTGCGGAAGAGATCATCCACAAAGCTGTCCATGAAGTGTAAATTGGAGGCGAGCCGGCCCCTTCAAGTAACTCCTCAAACGCGCGAGTTATTGAAGAGGTCTTACGCTGGTCAGCCATGCAAGAAGCCCTTCCAGGAAACGATGTCGGCGGGCTCGGGGCGGACGCGGTCGTCATGGCCCTTCCATTTTACAAGGCCTGCCTCATTCGTGCTGTCGCGATCAGCCCAATTCCACCCGACCTTCGCCTCAGCCGGAACGTAGAACTCGCGCCCGCGCTTGAGTTGCATCCGGGTGATGCACAGGTCCACCGCCTGCGGGACGATCTCATCCTCCAGCTCTTCTGGGTACTGGAAGAGGATCGAGTCGTGGACCTGGATTAACAGTTGTACCCTGCCCCACGCGAACAGTCGCAGGATGGCGCTGTCAATCTCATCCGCCGTCATGGACTGGGGTTCGTACGCGATGGCTGCACGGAGGGTTTCCCCGTCCGAAGGCCGCCCAAAGAAATGTCGGCGGCGACGGAAATGAGTCGTTGTGATGTATCCGAATTGCTCAAGCTGTGCACGGATGCTGTTATGCCAGTTATGATCGCGTTCATTGTGATCGGCTGATCCAATGGCGGGAAAGGCTGCGAAGTACGCCTCCTGAAAAGCCTGAATAATTTTGAAGGGAGTCTTAGTGTGTAAAGCCATAGTACGCGGAGTGCCGTAGAAATTGGTACCGTGACCGAGCCTCTTTGCCATATCACGATAGGAAAATTCTCGGTAGTAAATCCGGTCTGCAATGCTCCGCCATAGACCCCGATCGTCAGGCCAGTCAAGGTTTCTCCAGGCCATTCGGCAAACACTTGTGTGCAGGTCCCCACTTTCACAGGCATTGAGGTAAGCTCCGGCATAATCTTCTCCTTCCTTTTCAACAAAGGTATCCCAAATGCGGGCGCCAACGTTGCGCGAGTCCGCTTGTTCCAAATCGATGTTGCAGAACTTCATCCCGTCGTCCGCCACGAACATCCTGCGGAGGGCGCGTTCGATGTTCTGCTGGTTCGTTCCGGTCCCAAAGTCGCTAGCCTTGCTTGACAGTCGGCCGGTGTTCGTGCCCGCTATGTTGTAACTGGTCCGCATTCGCCCATCTTCATCAAGGGGAGTTTCGAGGAAGTTGATCTTCTTATCCAGCTCGCGAAGGTAGATGATGTGAGCGCAGATGAGTTGGGCGTGGTAGTACTCGCTCAGCTTTTCCAACGCATCGCGATCGGTGGTGGGAGAATAGCGGTCGCCCGACCTTTTCATGACGGGCTTCAGGCTCAACACTTTATACATAAGGACGCCGACTTGCGGATAGCTGCGGTAGTTGAAGGGCGCGAAGCCAATGCCCTGCTCGACAATACGGCGCAGGTTGTGCTCGACCTTTTCGTGTTCCGTCTTGAGTTGCGATAAGGCCACCTCACGAGCAGCCTTATCGATCTTCACCCCACGCAGGGTCATGGAGAATATTGGCGGCATCAAGGATTGGCTGAAGCGCCAAGTGTGTGCTGCCACCTCGTCAATGCTTTCATCTAGCGCATCGTGGATTTCCTTCGTCAGGCAAACGTCGAGGCCGTTGTAAACCCAATAGATGTCATCCTCGCTCATGCCCTTTAGTGTTCGCTCGTCCAGGTCCGCGTTTTGAATTATCTTCATCGGGGATGTCCATTTGTTTTAGCAGGTACTGTGGGGCGCGCAAAGTGACAGAGTAGCTGTTGCGGTCAGTACGCTCGAGGGTGTAGACGGGAAGGCCTGCGGTGAGAGCGTAAGTGAGTTCGAAGTGCAGGCCGCGAGAATGTTCCCATTCAGCAAGCCACAGGACATACACACGGTTGGCCTTGGTGAGGAAGTGTTGGTTTTCCTTCTGCCACGCGAACGCGTCGGTGGGGAGTTTGTGGCGCGAAGCTATCTCATGCCAGTGGACGATGGGCGAGTAAACATGATCGCCGCGATTGAAAAGCCAAGCACAACAATGGCAAGCCTGATCATAACGCCAAGCTTGC
Organism: Phycisphaerae bacterium; assembly: GCA_030429365.1. GTDB lineage: Bacteria > Planctomycetota > Phycisphaerae > UBA1845 > UBA1845 > UBA1845. The sequence continues at coordinate 2,565 of JAUIEW010000302.1, read as the reverse complement.
ATTGTCGGTTCGGGGTGGGAGTAGGGTTGGGCGAGGTAGATCATGTTCGCACCGCCACACATTCTTCCACGGCTGAAAACATATACTTGACGATTATCTCCTCAGGTTGAAGTGCGCTGGCGCTCAGCTCTTCCGCACTGACAATCTTGCGCACGGTCAACGTTGTTTCCTTATGCTCAACGCGAATGAAGAACTCAGTTCCGGTCCGTGTCAGGTTGAAACTGAACTCGGGAAAGTCACGAACGATTTCCAAGATGGTGTTGCATTCGTTTAGCATCAGGGACTCCTTTACTTCGGCTTCATCACAAGATGGGGTTGCTCTTTGCTGACAATGTACTGCACCGCTTCCGCCATGGTACGCGCAATCTCGGCGGCCAGCTGCGGCTTGATCGGTACCTCGGTAACGGGGCGGTTGAACTTGAGTACGACGTGGCCGTGCATCGTCCCCAATTCGATCTCGATGTTGTCCTCAGTCGGAATTAGCAGGGGCATTGCTGTCGCCTTTCTTGGTGAGAGTAAGGTGGCGGGTGGGACTTTCCTGCCCGGCACGTTTGCCGTTGCGGTAGGCACGGCGCGAAACCTCATGGTAGAGGCGCTCACAGGTAAGGGCGGTGAGGCACACGGCCATGATGAGGACGAGGGTGAGTAGGATTGCTTCGGTCATGCTAACACCTGTATTGCTTTGATCAGTTCGGCGGCAGGGACGGCGAAAGAAACAGACTCGCCTTGCGTTGCCTTGATAGTTAGTTTGAGCCAGTGTATGTTAAGTCCAAACTCTATTTCAAGTTCTCCGCAAAGTTCACGCTCGTGTGAAGTGTCCGGATTGTAAATTTCGATTATAGTTTTCATTCATCTTCTCCTTTTAAAGTTGCAATTCCCTTACGCATAAACTTCCAGCTCGGTTCGTTGGTGTAGAGCGAGCCGAGAAAGCCGAGTGACTTCTCCATCTCGGGTTGCATCGCGTGGTGCTTGAGCATTGTGTCGCGAATTTCCCCCCGCATCTCAATCCCCATCACCACATACAGGTAACGGATGTCGTAGAGGAAATTCTGTCCGACTTTGGGGATGGATGACTCGCACCACTTGCGCACCCATTGCCAGGCGCGAACCTCATCTTGTTCGCTTTGCCAGTAGTTGCCGTCGCCCTTGCGGTTGACAAAGGGGATGACCATGCACAAAGCGGGTGAGGTGGCGAAACCGATGCACGTGATTTGCCCCTGCCATGTCTCGATGTCGATTGACAGCTCGCTGGCCGTGGCAATGTGCTTATCGAAGCTGGCGATTTCCTCCACTGTCTCGGGGATGAGAAACTGGCGCTCGGGTCTGCGCACCTCGGGAAAGTGCATCTCCCGTGCGAGCTTGCGAATGTCGCTGTAGAGAACTGGGCGCTGCTTCATATCGCGCAGGATGTAGGCGGGGTGGTAGGAAGGAAGGACCTTGATGCCATCCACGCCGATCAGGGGTGCGCCACGAATCTTTTTAATGCCCGGCTTGCGCAGCAGCGCCCAACATGCGATGTTGCCGAGGGCGAGGATGATGGTCGGCTTGACCGTACGGATTTCGCGGTAGAGACGTTCCAGCTCGTGGGTGTACTTGCGATCGATCCACTTGCCGGATTTGATTGCGGGCATGGCGCTGATGGCGGATGCTTTCGGGCCGCACAAGGACTCGATCTTCCCACTTTGTGGGTAGAGGTTGAAAACGTTCGTCAGATAGCAGTCACGTATGTCGATGCCGTGAACGGTGAGGTAGGAACGCAAGAGCGCGCCCGAAGGACCGACGAAGGGTTTTCCCTTCTCGGCCTCCTTGCGGCCCCAAGCTTCGCCCACAATCATGACGGGTTTGGTCAAGTTGGTACTCCGATCGGACGTACTAGCCAGGTCAGCCAATAGTACCCGTCTGAGTCACAACCAACAATACCGCTATCGTCAATTGCAGGGTCCCAGATAATTTGATCCTCTTGACAGATGACTACATGATCAGTTCCGTTTTTAGACTTGCCCGCCAAGATGTAAGGCATTCCGCTGCTTGCATACATTCCGCGCTCAAGTACGTTTTCTACTGTAGTACCTTGTCCAACAAACGGTACGGTTATTCTGCGAAAACCTTGTTCGATAAGCCAAGCTTCATGCATGTCGAACTGTTCTGAGCCGTGTTGCTCATATTGAGCATGGGGTACCTCTTCAGGGGAAAGATCGAGTAGACAAGCAAGGACAGTTCGAGCACAATCACCGTAGATACCCTGTTCGGGAGCGTGCTTGAAAAGTTGTTTTTGTTTGATCATGATTTATGTCCACCCTTGCCAAGCACAGCGTAACCAGCAATGTCATCCCAATGGTCTGGCTCGTTCGGGTTGCCTTCGATGATGCGGGATAGCTTAACACAAATCATTTCGATCGCCTCGCGCTGGTAGGTAGCAAGAGGTTGGGATGAGTCCGTGTTGAGAAAACACGCTTCCTTAATGGACTGCGAGCGGAAGGATTGTTTGAGCCAATCCCCATGCGTTGACTGTCGTGTGTTGGTCAGGGCTTCGGCCGCGTCAACGGCGGACATGGCCTGGGTCAA
>JAUIEW010000301.1 GCA_030429365.1 Phycisphaerae bacterium | reverse complement strand
TGGCGATTGGGGCGATCTGCCTTGCCATCGGCTTGCAGCACCTGGCTTCGTGGGCTTTCGCAAGGAGACTTCGCAAGAAAGGCGCGCCGCAACTCACTTCTCAATTGATGAAATGGTGGTGGGCGCCCTTGTGCGTCGGTTTGGTTCTTTCGACGTTGCTCTACTCCTGGCCGATTTGGATCCGCTTTCAGTTTTCCCGATCGTCGCTCGAATCGATGGCAAAGAACCAGCTTGCCATTGGCAAAGGGATTGTGGGTGATCAATCGTGTGGGGGATATCAACTTGACGCTGTACTGATCTATCCGCTGCAAGAAAGCGGCGTTGCGTTTCTGACAGTTTCAAAAGAGATTGGGGCGGGCTTTATTTACTCTCCGGACGCAAATTTGGATCGCGATTTTGCCCATCGATTGGGCAAGCACTGGTTCTACACAACGAGCTGGGGAAATTGGCCGTGGCGATGAATCAATCGCTACGTGACGCAAACCGACGCAAACCACCGAATCCGCCAATTCCCGGTAGCGTTTCGATGCATCAGCAATTGAGTTTGCCACAGATGCGAGGGCTGTTTAGGGTGTTGCCATGAACGCTGATGTGAAAACGGACTTCTGCGGAATCGACCCGGGTTTGGGCACGACCGGTTATGCGATTGTTCGCGTGGTCGGCGGTCAGCCGCGTATTCTTGACGCTGGCGTGTTTCGACCGACCGCATCGCTGCCGCTTTCCGAACGCCTTGTGCAGTTGGCCGACGATTTCTCTGCTGTCATCGATCAATACCATCCGTCGATGGTGGGCGTCGAAGAATTGTATTCGCACTACAAGCATCCGCGGACGGCCATCCAGATGGGACACGCCCGCGGGGTGTTGCTGTCGATCGCGGGCCGGGCGCGCATCCCCGTCACAGGGTTGGCCGCGACCCGCATCAAACGGTTTCTCACCGGTAACGGTCGAGCCAGCAAAGTGCAGGTGCAAGCCGCGATCCAAGCCACTTTCGGCCTGCCCGAACCGCCCGAACCCAACGACGTCGCCGACGCCATCGCCATCGCCTATTGCTGTGCGTTCGAATCTGCAGCACAAATCGCACATTGACGGTCCATCAGCCAGAACACAGAAACGCAGCCCTGATACAGGAACGCCGGTGAAACCGCGTTTTGTAACACCGGAGTACCCAGACACGCTTAAATCAACAGTGAAGTTCGCATTGGTCCGATCGTTGCGATACGATGCAGTGGCTCGGATGGTAGGGGAAATCCCGCCAAGGTTAATCGCAACAGACTCGAACGATACCGGAGACGCAAGAATGAGATTGAATGCCCGTTGGATGATTGTGTTGTTGGCCGCAGCCTTTTTTGTTCCACGCCCGACTCCGGTCGTCGCCGACGAAACCCAGGATGAGATCAAGGCCGAATTGGCCGCGGTCCGAAAAGAACTGACCGAGCTTCGCAAAGAAATGAAGCAGGTCCTCGCCCAACTCAAGACCATCAAAGCCGGTCAGAACAAACCACGGCCGACACGAACCCGTCCTGCCATGGAGTTGTTGGGCAAACCTGCTCCGGAAAAATCATTCGTCACCACCGACAACACCAAGCGGAAGTTGGGCGGCTCGGACGATAAGGTCAAACTCGTCTGCTTCTATGCTTCATGGTGTGGGTACTGCAAACGAACCCTGCCGAAGTTCAACAAGCTCCAGGACAAATACAAAGACAAAGACGTCGAGATCATCGCCATCAGCCTCGACGATCGCACCGGCAAGCGCAAGAAGACAGAGCAAGAAGTGTTGGACAACTTCTCCAAAATGGGGCTGGACATGCCTCTGTACATGGATGAGAAGAAGGAAATCGGCCAAGCTTACAAGGTCCGCAGCTTCCCCACGTCTTTCGTGGTCGGCAAAGATGGCGTCATCGAAGCAGTTCATGTTGGCGGCCCGACCAACATCGACGAACAGGTATCAGAAGAAATCGACAAGCTCCTAGAGGGCAAGTCGCTGGTTAAGAAGTCATAATTCGTCTCGGCAAGGCATTCACCTCTTTGGGGTGACGATTTTGGTTCCGGACCAGTTCATCACGGACGAGCGCTGGCATGATTGTGCGATTGACCGGAAACGTTGTTGAGGTCACCGAAGAGTCGGCGATCCTCGAACGCGACGGCGTTGCCCGCGAAGTGCTGATCCCGGGATTTGCGGTTGGCGAATTGACCGCGTGCAGAGGCAAGGAAATGTCTTTGCACACCATCGAATTCATCGAAGCCAACCAGTCCGGTGGTAACATGACACCGCGATTGGTTGGCTTTGTGCATCCTGAAGATCGGGTGTTCTTTCGGCATTTCATTTCGGTCAAAGGGATCGGACTTCGCAAAGCCATGAAGGCGCTCGCCGAGCCGATTCGCAAAATCGCCGATTGGATCGAATGCGGCGACAAGAAGTCGCTCACCACGCTTCCGGGCATTGGCGGGCGGGCGGCAGAAATGATCATCGCAGAGCTAAAGGGCAAGCTGGAGGCGTTCGCCCTCGGTGGCAGCAGCACGAACGGTCAATCCGTCGACGTCGCCCGCTTCAACGACGCCCAGCGCGACGCGCTTGAAGTCCTGACCGCGTGGGGTGATCCGAGACAAGACGCGGAACGCTGGCTGGAACGGGCGGCACAGTTGCATCCGGATACCAAGCTCGCCGAAGATTGGGTCAAAGTCGCCTACAGAATCAAGACCGGCGCAGAAGGTTAGGAAAGCGCGGCGAGGGAAATCGCCGCGTGGGGTGGGCCATGCCCACCGCCGTTTGAAACTTCTAAAGACTGGTGGGCACGGCCCACCCTACATGGCGAGTTCTTTTCGCCATCGCATTTCTATGGCACGTGAACGAATCATTTCATCCGAAGCACAGGCAAAGGACCGCGACAACTCCAGCGTCAGCCTCCGCCCCCAGACCATGGACGAGATGGTCGGCCAACGCGCGGTCATCGAGCGCGTCTCCATCGCCATGCAAGCGGCAAAGCAGCGCGGCGAGCCACTCGAACACATTCTGTTCGACGGCCCCCCAGGTCTCGGCAAAACCACCCTCGCCCATGTCATCGCCAAAGAGATGACCGACAAACCGCCACGCATTACCTCCGGTCCGGCGCTCACCAAGCAAGCCGACCTGATGCCCCTTTTGACCAACCTCGAACGCGGCGACATTCTCTTCATCGATGAGATCCACCGCCTCCCGAAAATCGTCGAAGAGTTCCTCTACTCGGCGATGGAAGATTTTCGCGTGGACGTCACCATCGAAGGCGGGCTGCGGGGCCGCGTCGTGAACTTCAACCTGCAACCGTTCACCCTCATCGGCGCAACCACCCGCGCGGGCCTGCTCGGCGGCGCGATGCGCGATCGATTCGGTCTGCAGTTTCACCTGGCCTACTACGAAAGCGCCGACCTCGCCACGATTCTCAGTCGATCAGCCACCAAGCTCGAACTTAAGCACGAAGACGACGCCCTCACCACCATCGCCTGTCGAAGCCGCGGCACGCCCCGCGTCGCCAATCGACTCCTTCGCCGCGTCCGCGACTATGCCCAGGTGTGCGGTGACGGCTCACTCACCGAACCGATGGCACAACAGGCCCTCGCAGTTCAGGAAGTCGATGGACTCGGTCTGGATGAACTCGACCGGGCGTTTCTCACGACGCTCATCAAAGTCTACGGTGGCGGACCGGCTGGCATCGAAGCATTGTCGGCCACCATGGGCCAGGAACGCGACACGCTCGAAGACGTCGTCGAACCCTATCTGCTGCAGATCGGATTCGTCACCCGAACCCGTCAAGGCCGCCAGGCCACGCGGGAAGCCTATCAGCATTTGAACCTTGATTGGCCTGCGCCTGGTCCAACTGCCCAAAGCGGCGAACCCACCCTGTTTTCCAATTCAAGCGACTGATTGGCCCCAGAGGGCTCAGATTGCCTATAAACCGAGCAACCAACGTCCGAATATCGCCTCGTTGCGCCATGCAAATTTGCCCACCGGCATCCCGATACGAGACCGCTGATCCCGATTACACGCCAACGCTCATTGACTCGCCATTTCCCTGGCGCTAGGTTAAACTGTCCCCCTACTGTTTTTTGTCAGATTACGGGCCGACCGAGGCCATTTCGGGCAGACTTGCATGCAGCGAATCCTGAATTCATCGAATCTTGCGAGAATGGCAAATTGCCTGGCGCTCGTGCTGATGTTGTCGGCTGGCTGTTATGAAAAAGACGGCAGCAACAACGGGAACACCGGCGGTCGCGTCGGTGATGTGCTCGACGTCAACACAAACGGCAGCGGTGATTCACCCGGTCAGGATGCTCCTGATTCCGGCGCGTTCGACGCCCGCGTCATCAACGACAGTTCGACGACGGCTGACGTGCTCTTCGTGTTTTCATTAAACGATACCGTCGTTCATCAGACCAACCTGCGCGGTGTGGCCCCGGGGGAATCCATCCCGATCGCCGGACCGGAAGTGGCGGGGCAACTCGTCGTCACCGGCACGCGCGAATCCGGCGAAGAACTACCGACCCAGGAATTCATTTTCGGGATCGACGTCACCAGCGGGCAAGAGGCTGTTTACACAATCACCGATCCTGTGGTGACGCCCCCGTTGCCCCCGCCCGATACAGGCACCAACGGGACGCCCGACATGGATACAAATGGGCCGCCCGATCCAAACACCAACGGACTGCCGGAAGTTCCTCCACCACCGCCTCCTGGTGGTGGCGGCGGAGGTGGTGGACCGGTCGATCCGCCGGATCCCATCGACTGCAACAACAACGAAGTGGAAGACGCCATCGAGTTGGCGGCTGGCTCGGCGTCGGACTGCAACGGCAACGACATCCCCGATGAGTGCGACATCGAGTCGGGCGAAGATGACGACTGCAACGAAAACGGTGTACCTGATCGCTGTGATGTGGCTCAGACCATCGGCATTGACTGCAACGTCAACGGCGTGCCCGACGAGTGCGACATCTTTGGCGGCACCAGCACGGACTGCAACGACAACGGTTCGCCGGACGAGTGCGAATTCAATCCGGAGACCGGTGACTGCAACGGCAACGGTGTGTTCGACGAATGCGATCTGGTCTTTGGAACCAGCACCGATTGCAATGAGAACGGCTACCTCGACGAATGCGACCTGTTCTCTGAAATCGCGTTCGACTGCAACGAAAACGGCACGCTGGATGAGTGCGACATCGCCGCCGGCAGCAGCAACGACTGCAACGATGATGGTCGCCCCGATGAGTGCGAATCCTTCGGCGACTCAGACTGCAACTTCAACGGCATTCCCGACGATTGCGACATCGTGAGCGGCACCAGTGAAGACTGCAACGACAACACCGTGC
>JAUIEW010000300.1 GCA_030429365.1 Phycisphaerae bacterium | reverse complement strand
GCGATCGTTTATTACAAAGAGGGTCAGTCCGCTGTCGTTCACATTGTCCTGTCAGAATACGCGGGAAGAACCGATCGCACGCTATTCGTTGACAGCCTGTCAGTCGCAGGGACCGCCAACCATCTGGTGACCGATCAGAAAATGCTCGCCCACCTCCCCCTGCTCCTGCATCCCAATCCGAAACGCGCAATCAGCGTTGGATTCGGAACGGGTGGGACGAGTTACTCGATGAAGCAGCACGGCGTCGAAACCCATTGTGTCGAAATCGACAGAGCAGTCCCAGCCGCGTCGCGGCAATTCTTCGCGCAAAATCACAGCGCGGTTGGACTGGATCAGGGACTCAACGATTTTGACAAAAGCTTCAAACTGATTCTCGACGACGCCCGCAGTTGGTTTCATCTGGCGACCGAACCTTACGACGTCATCGTCGACGACCTCACCAGCCTGCAATACAAAAACAACGGCAACCTCTACACCGTTGAATGCTTCGAGTTGATCAAGCAGAATTTGACATCCAACGGCGTCGCATGTGCCTGGGTGCCGGTGGCTGGCATCGACGAAGATTCGCTGAAGACGGTGATGCAATCCTTCCGCGAAGTCTTCCCGCACACGAGCGTCTGGTACTTCAGCAATGTGTTGAATTACTTTGTCGTGTTGATCGGCACACCCGAGCCGCTAAGCGTTGACATCAAGGATTGGCGTTCACGCATGACCATTCCTGATGTGTATTACGATCTTGAAGAGGTTGGAATTACAGATCCTTATGACCTCGCCGCCTCGGTCCTTCTAACCGAAGAGGAAGTGGCTCGATTTGTCGGCAACGCCCCACTTCATACCGACGACAAGCCGATCCTCAGCTACCAGACGCACGCGAGCTTCTACAAGGAGACGCTTTCGCACAACCTGCGGGCGATGCTCAATGCCCAGTCGTCGCCACGACAAGACTGGACCAAGCGAGGCGACCCGGACATTGACGCCGAATTCGATTTGAACTGGGTGCGTTGGAGGGATTCAAGACCATTGGTTGTCGAGGGACACAGCTATCGACATGAACCCGACAACGAAAGCAACATGCGCGCCAATGAGTTGTACCTGGAGGCGGCCAACATGGTTCCAGAAAGCAGAACCATCGCGCATTTTGCCGGTGTGGAGTTCATCGCCCCCAACCCGGATTAGCTGATAGAGGCCCACGCCAAACCGAATCGTGGGTTCTCGGGACCGAACAGGAAATGCAACACGCGGCGCGGATTCTGCGACGTGGATTTTGAAGATGCGTGCAGAATCAAGGGACGCATCGCCAAGACGCCGCCCTTGGGAACAAGGCAAGGCACGTCTCGATTGTATTGGCGCAATGCTTCGATTTGCTCGTTGGACAGCGTTCCCGCCTGATGCGACCCTAGAATCACACGAAGCGGCCCATTTGCATCCAACGAATCGTCAAGATGCAGACGGACGGCCACCATCTGCGCAAGCAGTTCATCGGGACCGTGCACAAAGGTCATGCCTTCCTTGGTGGACCATCCGGTCAATTCAGGCGAATCCACACGCGACGCAACCGGCACACTGCGATCCTGATGCCATGTCACCAGCCAATTGCTTGTCGGCGATTTGTGAAAGTACGTGCACTGCACAACCCGCAGGTCGCTTAGCTCATTCAATTGGTTCGCAAGCGTTGCATGAACGTCCAACCCCAATTGGCGACACCAATCGTGATCGAGCATTCGGCGCGAGCCAGCCGACTCCTGTCCCAAGCCGTTCATTCTTGCGTTCAAGTCGTCGCAAAAGCGTTTATCAACGATGTTTTCAAACATCGCGAATCCATGATCTTTGAATGACATGGCATTTCCCATTGGTCTGGCGAAAGATGATCGCGACTTACGGGCCCCAGTTATTGATCGACCAGGCCTTCAATTACGTCAGGATCATCATCGTCAGTTACGACATCATCGTGACCGATCAGCGCGTTCTTGTTCCAGCTTATCAGAGCGCCGATCGCGAGCAACGCAAACCCCGTGATGATCACCGATGTCGCCGGTCCGTGCGGGTGATGGCGAATCCAATGGGCCGCAAACGGGACGGCATTGAGAAACGCAAGCACTGTGGCAACAGTTCGATACATGGTCCACCGCATGACAAATCCCAACGTCATGAGGATGCCGATGATGGCGCCGCTGTGAACCTTTGCCATGAAAACCACGTCGCCTGAGCGCGACTGCGCGGCATATGCCCAGCTGATAAACACAAGAAAACTGATCGGGACCAATCGCCACGCCAGGCTGCTCCGCTGCGCCACAACGTGAATAAACAGAAGCGCCGACCAGCCCGCAGTCGCAAAACAAACGAAATCCGATCGTGAAAAAATCTCAGGCAGGAGTTTTGAAATCACAATCTGATGCAAAACCAGCCCCACTGCGCACAGCGCCCGTGATCGCCTAAACCAAGCCATCGCAAAGAGATACCACGCGGCCACCAGCAAGCCGACACCCTGCTGGCCATTCTCAACGAGGTTGCCAAATAGGTCCGACGCAAATCCGCGGCGCTCCAGATCCAGAAACGCGCCCCTTGTTGCGGTCCAAAGAAGCGCGATCGCGGCCGCGTGCCGGAGCACTTCCCAACGCAGCAGAACGTGCCCGCGCCACCAGACAATGCCACCCAACAAGAAAGCGACAAACAACGGATCGACGTAAACGAGAAGCGGCCCATCAAACGCCACCGCATTTGAAAAGCGGTCGATTGACAACACGATGCCCAGAACCGGTAACGCAAGCAAACCGCCAAGCCACTCGCGGCGAGCGAATTGCGACCGAAAACGAAGCGAGGTCATCGCAATCGCAGCCAACACCGGTGTCGCATAAAACGCCCGCGCGTGCCCGACGAAGGCATGATTGATCGCGACAAGGTGGATCATCGAAGCACCAGCCGCCGCCGCGACGAGCCCGCCTCGAACGCGCGTGTCCATCGTCGTATTCAGCGACAACCCGCCCACCCAAATCAATCCGGCGATACACCACCAAAGCCCGTACAATAGAACTTCACCACCCCCCTCTTTGCCAGCCGACGCGCGCAATAGCGGTTGAGCAACGGCTACGATCAATAGAAACGCCGTTGCGCAAAGAACAGTCGCCCGTCCGAGTTTCCAGCCGAACGTTTTGGAAACCGACAGAACCTCACCCATGGCGACAACAATCGCCCCCAGTGCCAGGGTGAATCCCAAGGTCGGGTTGGCTGCGGTCATCTCCATGGTGGCCACCAACGGTCCGGTCCAGAAGATTGTGGCGACAATCAGGATCGACGGTTGGTCTTCGGGCGCTTTAATGTTGTGACGCAGCGCGATGAGGATCGACGTCACAAGCATTTCGTAGGCCTGCAGGACGGCAAGCGTCGTCAGGATCAGGACGAGGTCGCCGGCTGGCGGCTTGTGCTCGGGCACGAGGAGCATCCGCGCACCGCACGCGATACATGCGGCACTGAGAACGTACGCGGGGTTGCGTTGAACCCACCAACGCAATGTGGGCGAAGAGCATGCGCGCAGAGTGGGGGCCATGGCGACATCTCCACGTTAGAACGTAGGTTTGGGCGCGGTCCGGTACCGCACGATTGTCTTGAGCATCAGGAAACAGAGTTTTGACAACAGGCGGTGAATTGCGCGGAGATGAATAAGGAATATGATGGCGAGTGCGAATGTATGATTTGCGCAACGACTACACCGTCTATCGTTTCTATGGCTCAATACCTGCGATAGTCAAGCGATACCACCCATATTCCGCACATTAAAGTGCATTGCGAGCAGCGTCGGCAGATTCTAATTGCGACGAACGGCCACGTCGTCTTAAATACGCCCGTTGAGACATGGATCGCATCTCGAAACGGGGAATTTCAAACATGGGCAATCAAACATCGCAACGTCATTTCCGCATCACCTGTCGCACGTTAGCGACGTTCGTCGCCGTGTTCTTGCTTTGCATGGGCGCGGCGTGTCAACCGCCAGCCGACAATCCGGGAGATAACGGCGGATCGAACAACGGTGGCGGCGATAACGGCGGCGGAGATGACGGCGGATCTGACAATGGCGGCTCCAACAACGGAGGCAATCCTGCCGCCGTCCAGCAGTTGGCGGCGATCGCAGTGGATGCGGACGGCAGCCTGATCGGTGCGGATGTCGTTGGCGACCAGATTGTCCGCATTGATCGCGATACCGGCGCGGCGACGCTTGTATCCGGAAACGGCGCAGGCACCGGTCCCGAATTGGATTCGCCCAATCGTGTGTTTATCGATGATGACGGCAGCCTGCTGGTTACCACGTTGAATCGATTGGTATTCCGAATTGATACGGCCACCGGCAATCGCGCGTTGCTTCTTGATTCCAGCGACCCGAACGACCCGTTCCCGGACTCGTTCAGCGGAATCGGGGCGACAGGCGATGGCACGGTTTATGTTACAAGTTCGACTTCTGATCAATTCATCGCCCGCGTCGATTCGCAAGGCGGCACACTCCAATCAATCAACGCCGAAGGTGTAACGAACGGTGTGGACGACATCGTCCCATTGGGTGGAGATACTGCGCTGATCATTGACGTGTTTCGCCGTGCAATCGTGGAAGTCGCATTACCCAGTGGCGACGTCACCATCATTTCCAACGTGGATACGCAGGCAGGTCCGAGCGATACCGAAGTGGGAACCGGTCCCGATTTCGGTCAGCCTCCGCGCACGTTGGCGTTGGCCGATGACGGCACGATCTACGAAGGCGACGAAGCCAACAGTTCATTCGGACTCGGCGTCTCAGTGATCTTTGCGATCGATCCCGATACCGGCGACCGAACCGTAGTCTCCGGCCCCGACACTGGTGACGGACCGGCGATTGGCCGCCCCATTGACTTGATTGTTGGTGCGGACGGTGCGCTTGTGTTGATCGATGCCAACCACTCGGACCTGTTGGTCATCGACCCCCAAACGGGTGACCGATCGTTTCTCGGGGCAAACTGATTAACATGACTGCAATCAGGTTGTTACGACGGATTTAGCTGCAATAGAGCCGCTTAAGTCATACTTTGATGCACTGCATCCGTCATTGACTGTAGGCATCGAAGCAACCTGACCGAAAGACAGGATGTGGACCGGGGCGGCGGTACATTTGAGGGGGTCGCATCATATCTGATTCATCGGTCCATATCGCGCCACCCCCTGCAATGCTCGCGTTGACGTGATCAACCCGAATCAAGAGCAACGTCAGCACCGATCGATCGCAGCCAAGCCAACGCCTGCGATCGCAATTGACGCCGAGGAGGAGATTCATGAATAGCGTCCGAAGTTTCGCAAACCGTTTGCATGGTGGCCAAAATATTTCGATGTT
>JAUIEW010000020.1 GCA_030429365.1 Phycisphaerae bacterium | reverse complement strand
TGATGGATGTCGCCATACACTTCGCGTGAGCTTGCGAAGATGATCGGCGTTTTGTTCTGACGGCAGAATTCCAGAGTGGTAAACAGTGTCTGCACGTTGTCCATCGCTCGCTGCGGTTGCTCGACCAGTTCATAGACCTTGGCGTTGGCCGCGAGGTGCAGAACGACATCGAACGGGCCCTTGGGGATGTCTTCGACGGAGGCTTTGGCCAGGTCGAGTTGAACCGTTTCGATTTTGTCCGTCCAGGTGTTGACTCGTTTGTCGATGCCGACGACGCTATCGCCGCGATCCAGAAGAGCCAAGCCGACGTTGGTGCCAATCTGACCGCTTGAACCGGTGACCAATACTTTCATGCCGTTTGATTCCTTGGTGTTAAGACGCTTGGCATCATCGGTTGGTTCATCGGTGCCAGTTGTCGAATGGATTGTCTAACGATTCTGCCTGCTACTTGTCTTTACGAAACCGCATTGATGCGCTGTTGACGTCAAGCGTCGAGTGCTGATTGCTCCAGGGACGTGCGAATTTTTTCCACGACGTTGGTCGTGCTTCGTCCGGAAAGCAGCGGGATCAACTTCACCGCTCCGCCTTGTCCGGTGACAAAATCGCCACCCACCACGCCGCGATCCGCCCAATCTTCGCCCTTGGCCAACACATCTGGGCAGACCTTTTGGATCAGATTCAGCGGCGTCTCTTCGTCGAACAGCGTGACGTAGTCCACGCTCGCGAGCCCGCCCAATACTGCCGCCCGATCCAATTCGCCATTGATCGGACGATCGTCGCCTTTGTTCTGCTGTTTCACCGATGCGTCCGAATTCAAACCCACCACCAGCAGCGAGCCTTCCTGACGGCAGCGCGACAGGAAGTCCACGTGGCCGGCATGTAAGATATCAAAGCATCCGTTGGTGAAGACGACGGTTTCACCCCGGTCGCGACGCAGTTTGAGCTCGTTGACCAGTTCGTCAACGGACCGGAGTTTGCCGCGACGGTTGCTCGATTCCAGGCGCAGTTCTGCGAGCACTTCGTCGGCGGTGATGGGAACGCATCCGAATTTCTCGACCTCAAGTCCGCCCGCGATGTTCGCAAGTTTGACGGCTTGTGGCATGGTTGCGCCGCCAACGACAGCCGTCGCCAGCATCGCCAATACCGCGTCACCTGCGCCGGTGTTGTCGTAAACGCTGCGCGGCCGCGTGGGCACATGCACCCAAGACTTGCCTTCTTCGACGATGACCGCGCCTTCGCGATCGAGCGTCACCACGATTGCCTTCGCGCCGAGTTTCTTTCGCAGCGCCTCGGCGTCGCCGGCGATTTCGTCGAGCGCTGTGGACGTTCGCCCGACAACCATCGCGAGTTCGGCGCGGTTGGGCGTGAAGACGGTTGCATTGTTGTATCGTGAATAGTCGGACAGGCGGGCTGGATCGACGAGCACCATCGTACCGCTGCGGTTGGCGGTTTCGACGACGGCTTTGACGAGTTCAGATGTCACCACGCCCTTGTCGTAGTCTTCAATACAAACCGCATCGACCTGGCTGACGGCGCTGACGGCGATCTCAGCAATCTTCTTTCGATCGGCATCGCTCAAGGGAATGGTTGCTTCTTCGTCGACGCGCATGAGTTGCTGGCGGTGACGGTGTTGGGCCAACCCGACGAAACGCGTTTTGGTGATGGTGGGGCGGTCGCTGACTTCGAGCACGTGATCGCACAGCGCGCCGGCTTCGGTGAGCAGTGTTTTTAAACGCTGACCCGACGCATCGGTCCCGACCACACCGCACACCACCGGATCGACACCGAGGGCTTTCAGGCATGCGGCGACGTTACCGCTTCCACCAACCGCATCGCTTCGGTCGACCACCCGCAGCACCGGTACCGGCGCTTCCGGGCTGATCCGCTCGGCGTCGCCATACACGTAGCGATCGAGGATCAAGTCGCCCACCAGCAGCACGCGCTTGGCCGCCGCTTGCTTGACAAATATATCCAATTCCTGAGCCATCAATGACAATCTCCAGCCAACATATTCGGCGAATGGGCCATGCTATGAAGCGCGGTCGAATCGGTCAATAAATGCAGGCCCAAACGGCGAATTCCGGGTGCAGTTAGGCCGGCGGGGCGGGGATGGCGACGACCCAGGACGACGCGACCAGCGGGCACTTGCCGGCACGTTCGACGAAGGCGTCGGCTGACTTGCGATCGTCGAACAGTTCGAACAATACCGACCCCGCGCCGGTGACGCGGATGTTCTCGGATGCGATCTTTGTTTCGATGAGTGCGTCGCGCATCTCGCGCACGCGTGGTGCGACTTCGAATACGCTGGCTTCGAGATCGTTGCACAACTGCGGGGCGATCTCGGCAGTTGAATTGGCGCTGCCGATTGCCTGAAGGTTGTCGGGTGTGTCGCGCGGTGTGCAGCGCTTGTAGACTTCGACGGTGGATACGTGATCGCCCGATGAAACGAGCCCGGCGAAGCCGCGCCAGGTCATCTTCGTCGGTTTGATGCACTCGCCCCGTCCATAGACGCGAGCGCCGCTTGGCCAAAAGAAAAACGGGATGTCGGAACCGATTTCCGCGCCGACTTCCGCGAGCCGAGCACGACTCCAACCCAGCCGCCACAAGCGATTTAACGCGATCATCGTAGCCGCAGCGTCACTGCTGCCACCGCCCATGCCTGCGCCCACCGGGATGCGTTTGACCAGATGGATACGGCAGCCGGTTTTGACGCCGGTGTGTCGCTTGAGGTTTTCTGCCGCCCGAAACGCGAGATTGGATGGGTCGCACGGAACGTTGGGGGCGTCGCACGTGACTTCGATGTGGTTGCGGTCAATGGTTTCAACGATGACGTCGTCGGCCAACCCGACCGAGACCATCAGCGAACGGATTTCGTGAAATCCGTCGTCGCGTTTGCGAAGGACCTGTAAGGCAAGGTTGATTTTTCCGGGTGCGCGTACCTTCAAGATCGTTGGCACTCATGTTTGGTTTCGGTTGCGTTATCGGAACATCGACGATCGGCTTCGATTCGGTGCGATGTCCGTTGGCGACATTTCGAACGCGTCGACGTTTCCAGAAATCATCACGAAACGCTGGAAAACAAGGCGGTATTGCGGTCCTTTGTGCACAAAAGAATCACGCCCGCGCAATCGGAACCGCACGCGTTTTGGTTATTTTGGCACTAAGTCGGGAATTTGCAATGAGTTGCATTTAACACGCCTCGAATCAACGCATTGGCACCGCGCCTTGCAGTTTGGTTGGTCAACAAGACCCCGTTTGTCTTGATGCCACCCGAGGAGGCGGATTGAAATGCAACCGATTGAACCGACAGGTCTGAACCCAAGTTATCAGTCTCAGCCGACCAACCGCTCGGCGCTGACGTCTGCCGATTCGCAGCAGGTGGCGTCGCAGCAGTCGATTTCGCAACAGTCGTATTCGAGTCAGTCCATATCGATCACGTCGACGACGTCGCGCACGACGATGGTGCAGGAGCAGGTCGGTGCGCTGCTCGAAACGATCAGTCCGGAGTTGGCTCAGAATAATCAGTATCTCAAGCTGCTCATCGCGGCGCTGATTCTCAATGCGCTGCTCAACGGCGACGAGTCGGCCAGCCAAAGCGGACAGGGTTCGATGAAAGCGTTGGAAGAGTTGGCCGGCGGGAAGAACAATTCGTTTTATCTCGCGATTGAGACGTCGACGAACACCGTACAGATTCAGCAGATGTCGTCGCGCCTGGATACCGCCCAAGCCGTCCAGTCCATCTCGCAATATCAAACGGGTGACGGACAGTCCGGCGAGGCCCAATCAGGCGGCAAGATGGACGTGGCCGGGTAGACGACGCGTAGTCTGATTGGTCGCAGTCTGGAAATTCCAAGCGTATCCACTGCAACATGTTGAACCCAGGCCAAGGCAGCACGGGACCCACCCAAACCGATAGCGTCCCCAGAGCAAGCCGGCAGCCGACCCAACCAAGCGGCTCGGGAAGCTCCGCGCCCAGGCAACGGGCCCCAACGCATCGCCGCCGCCGTTGACGGAAGCACCGCAAATCGCTACGGTTATCCCCTTGAAACAAGCCATTTTGCAGAAGGCAAAGGAAGCAAAATGCAAGCCGCCCCCATCGTCTAGCGGCCTAGGATATCAGGTTCTCATCCTGAAGACAGGGGTTCGAGTCCCCTTGGGGGTATCACGAATGCGACGACCCTAATGTGAGTCGTCGCATTTTTATTCACCGCGTGATCACTTCTTGCGCCCAGCGTACTGAGTTTCGTCTAGCGACGACAGTGATAGTAGTTTCATCTCGTTGCTTAATTGGATTCGCGATCCTTCCGGGTGAGATGACCAAAGGTACCTGCGTTACTCGCCCAGGGGTGTGGCAAGAAAACCGATACCTGAAAGGTGGCCCCATTCGAATTTCCTCACGCACGCGCGAGGCTTTGAACTTGGTTCGGCCTGCCCGGCGTCGCGCAATTATCTTCGGACGTGATTCGGTGTTGTCTCAGTCATTATGGCGGGTCGGTTTCGGCGGTTGCTGGCGATGGCCAGCAGAATAGCCCCTCGCTTGCACGAAATGCTGCATCTGACAGATCAGGGTCGAATAGCCCGCGTCTGAGAATTTCGTCCCAGAACGCGCCGCCATTTTCCGCTGCGACCGGGATCGTGTAGCTCTTGTCTCTGCCCGTCACGAAGACGTGAATCCAATCGTGCAGAGTGAAATCTCTTGCGTGGAAACAAATACGTTTAATGTCGGTCCACCGAAATTCCGCTTTTGCGCGTTTTCTCCTTTTCCATCGATCATCGAGATAGACGGATTCGTCATCCCACGTCACGACAAACCGCTCGGACAATGGGATGTGAGTCCGCAACAGTTTTCGGATTCGCGCGAAGATCGACATTGCATTGGGGAATGTTTGACCGCTTGCAACGGAATCAAGCTGCAATCAACCGCAGTCCGTACCGACCCCGTCCCCCCTCGCATATGTCGCGCTGGAACATCGCAACGGGGCCACCAAAACGGTGATTCAATTGACCGACTTCCGCCGATTCTAGCGCGACAGGATCAATCCCGGCCAGCGCACTATTCACATTTTTTTGAAGTGATTCACGCGCAACCATTCACCCGCTGTTGGTGCCATGCCGGATTTTGGTGGGGTATGGTCGCTCCTTCCGAGGCGCGCATGGAAGGGTTGGCCTCTCCACCAATTGCCGTAAGACGCAAACACTATTTTTACGCTCCCAGATGAAGGTCCAAAATGAGGCTTACCCTTGCCAACAACTGGTCGAATGCAAATGGATTGATCAGGTAGTCGGCAGCCCCGGCACCCAGGCTGGCGATCTAATCGCTCACAGCGTCCTTCGCTGCAAGCAGAAGGGTCGGAGCTCGGTTGCCGGTTATTCGCAATCGCCTAAACAGAAAAGTGCTATCCATCTAGGGCAGGATGAGTTCGGTCAATCGCGATCGTCGTCATCGTCGTCGCCGTCATCATCGTACTCCATGTCGTCATGGGTTTTTCCTGTCGGAGACACGAGGATCTCACGTCCTTTGCCCTCAACTTCATACATGACGATCATTTTCTTTTCGACCTTGACTTTCGCGTCAGCGCCAAAAGTCTTTGCAATGATGTCGCGGACGGCTGCGGGTGCTTCCGAAGCGGGGATTTCCACCTCCGTCTCGACGACCGTTCCGTCCTCAGTCACGCAGACTTCGTGTTCACGCTCGTCGACCGTCCATTCGGCCTCATAAACCGCAGCGCCGTCGTGGATTTCGCGTTCCACCTCTTCGAACTTCGCACCGCCAGCCGCACGAAGGATGGCGTCTCTCGCGGCCTTGGGGACGTCACCCATCGACACATCCTCGTCAAGTGCGATGGCCATCGTGCCAAACGCAACTACGACCAGAAAACCAACAATTACGACCGCCATACGATTCGTGTGTTTGCGCCTACTCACGGTCACATCTCCTTTAGTGCGTGAAATCCGGCGAACATTCTTGCCCAAACAACCTGTGCCGATCATTTACCCTACTGGACATGAGAAGTTGATGAGAATTCAAGTACCTGCTTCAGTGGCCTTATCCAATTCAATCGACAACGGGAACTCAATGAAGACGGATGTGCCTCGGCCAACAGAAGACTCCACGCGGATGCTCCCTCCATGGGCGGCCATGATCGAATAGCAGATTGGTAAGCCAAGTCCGAATCCATTGCTCTCTCCCTTGAGTGAGGAACTGCGGGAGCGGGCTTTGTCTGCGCGGTAGAATCGATCAAATAGTTTCGGGATGTTCTCGTGTTCGATTCCGATTCCATTGTCAGAGATCGTCAGGAACGCTTTGTCATGCGCGGTGCTTAGCACGGCCCGTACTTCGCCACCCCGATCCGTGAACTTCAAAGCGTTGTCAAACACGTTGCTCAAGACTTGTCTGACTCTACCTGGGTCTGCATCAATCACGGCGTTGCATCCGACTGATGTAGAAAGCTCGATACCCCGTTCTTCCGCAAGCGCGCTGAAGAGATCGACTACGTCTTCGATCGCCTTGCCAACATCAACCGGCTGACGCGCTGAGAGCAACTGTCCAGCGTCAGCACGTGCCAGTGAAAGCAGGTCTTCCGTCAGACGAGAAAGTCGGTCGTATTCTTCGATGCTTTCTTCCAATGCTTCACGGCGGCGATTGGCATCGGCAGCTTCACCCAACGCGAGTTCTGCGTTACCGCGCAGTGCCGCAATCGGCGTGCGCAGTTCGTGCGCCGCATCCGCAGTGAATTGGCGGATTCGTTGAACCTGGCGCTCCAACCGCTCAAGCATTTCATTTAGTACACGGGCGAGTTGATCAATCTCGTCGAAGTTTGCTGCATGCTCAAGTCGTGCGGACAGATTGCTGGCATTGATTGCGCTGGCGGTCTCCGTCATTTTCTGGATTGGTTTCAAGCTCTTGCGAGCGAAGAAACGTCCTCCCAGAAAAGAACAAACGAGTGCAGCAGAAAGCACCATTAATTCAAGGCGCATGAATTGACCCAGTTCAGCATCCACGCCTACCAGCGAATAGGTCGCCTGAACGATGTGTTCCCCGCGTTGCGGCAACTCCGCGACGGTGCTGCACGCGCGCGTCGAATGGTTCGCACCGTCGGGGCTCACCGTGTCGAACCATACATCGGAATCTTTCAGTCCCGCTCGCTTGAATATCCAGGGGTCGGGTAATTCCGGGTCGGTATGACTTGCAAGAATCAGACGGCCCTCAAGGTCCAGCAGCCGAAAGGTCAAGTCATTGCGAGCCCGACTTCCCAACTCACGCTGGATGTCGGCTTCGATGGCGTCGAACCCTCCCGGCCCTTCCTCCAGCAGGATGGCGAGAAACTCCTGCACTTCCCCTTCGAGGAAACTGTCAACCTCGCGGTGTAAAGAGACGCTCAACCCAATGTACAACGTGATACAAACGGCAGCACACGTGGCGAGCGTGATGATCGTTCCCCAAAGCGTGAGCCGTGTACCGATCTTCATTGGGATGCGCCACCAGTATCGCGAATGACGTATCCGACACCGCGAATTGTGTGGATCAATGACTTTGAAAAACCACGGTCGATTTTCTTGCGCAACCGATTGATATGCACATCGACGACGTTGGTTTGTGGATCTCGGTTTACATCCCAGACTTTTTCGAGCAGCATCGTTCGAGACAACACTTGTCCAGTGTGGCGAGCGAGATACTCGAGCAACTCAAACTCGCGCGCGGAGAGATCAATTCGTTGCTCCGAGCGTCGAACCTGTCGAGTCGTAATATCGATTGAGAGGTCCGCGATCTTGATCGGGTTGTCGAGAAGTTGGGAGCCGCGGCGTAGCAGCGCACGAATTCGCGCGAGTAGCTCAGCAAAACTAAATGGCTTGACGAGATAGTCGTCGGCTCCGAGGTCCAATCCGGTAACGCGGTCATCCACCGAGTCCCGGGCGGTAAGGCAAATCACTGGCGTCTTATTGCCGGCCTGCCGCATCTGACTGAGTATGCTGAATCCATCGCGCCCCGGAAGCATTAAGTCCAGAACGATCACATCGTGTTCGGTGGCTTCGGCAGTCTGCATGCCATCGTGTCCATCAAACGCGACCTCGACTGCGAATCCGTTTTCGCGCAAGCCTCGCTCGATGAATTGCGATACGGCTCGATCATCTTCAATTACCAATGCTCGCATGATGCACGTCCATCGCCGGGGGATTCACTTCTCCCTTAGCCAAATTCCAAATTGTTTCCGCAACACCGGCCAAACGCAATCCGTAGCCGATTTCGTCATGCACCAAATGGGCAAGATTACAGGATTGTCATGTTGCGTTCATGTTCTGTCCACGATGCGTCAATACG
The DNA here is from genome assembly GCA_030429365.1 of Phycisphaerae bacterium. Taxonomy (GTDB): domain Bacteria; phylum Planctomycetota; class Phycisphaerae; order UBA1845; family UBA1845; genus UBA1845. The sequence continues at coordinate 28,007 of JAUIEW010000020.1, read as the reverse complement.
ATCTGCCATCAGAAGCTTTAAATCAGGGATCTTTCAGAACGTGACCATTCTTACTCGTCAACAACATTGCGCAACACTTGCCTTGTGTATCATCGTTTCGTGCTGTGTATTCGGGTGCGCGCAGGTCAATCCCAAACCCGATTTCCAGGATGCTGCGAGTCGAATCAAGGATCGACTCGGTGTCGATGACGTCTTCGACCCATTGGCCGAATTGGAAACCGACGAGAAAGTGCTCGCTTTGTTCGATGACGGACTCACCGCCAACGAAGCCGTGAGCGTGGCCTTGCTCAACAACCGCTATTTTCAATCGCTGTTTCAAACGATCGGGGCGTCGCGTGCCGATGTTGTTCAATCCGGATTGTGGACCAACCCGTCGCTTGTGATTGGAACGCGACTCATTGAAGGCGGTGGCCGGAGCGAATTAAGGCTTGGGCTGGCTCAGCAACTTGTCGATCTGTGGCAGATTCCCGTCAAGAAAAGGATCGCCGAAGCACAGCTTCGACAGACGGTGTTGGCTGTCCTGAATGAAGCCGTTCGTATCGCAACGACCACGCAGTCGCTCTATTACGATTGCCTGTGGCGCGAGCGGTTGAACGTCATCGCGAATGACAACCTTGAACTCGCGCAGCAGTCATTGCGTCTCGCTCAGGTGCGACTTGATGCCGGTGAGACGAGCCCGTTGGATGCCGGTTTGGTCCGCTCGCAGGTGTTGCAGGCTGAGAATGACGCGCTGTTGGCTGCCCGCAATTTGGAAAATGCGCGCATTGCATTGGCGCAAAATCTCGGCGTGGTGCGCTGGGATGATAGCTGGCAACTGGCCGATTCATTTGCCGACGAGCAGCATGCCGTTGCATCGGACGACGAGTTGATCGCGGTCGCAACGGTCAACCGATTTGATATTCAAATCGCCGATGCGCAGGTCGAAGCGGCTTCCCAAGACATCGATTTGCAGTTGATGAAGGTTTTTCCCAGCCTGATCATCGGACTTGAAGGCGAACGCACAGAGCAACGAACCCTTCCGGATCGCAAGTTGTTGGCCGACACCGCTCGCGCATCGATCGCTGCTGGGCGATTGACCGCTCCGACGATCCAATCCAAAGGGCAACGCAACGTCATGCGCAACCAGATCATCGATGCGCTTTTCGGCACAAGCATCCAATTGACTCTCCCGATCTGGGATCAAAATCAGGCACAGATTGCCAAGGCAAAGTTCGTATACGAGAGGTTGAACAAAGAACGAGAATTCCTGCTCGACACGATGACCGCCGACATTCGACAGGCGTCCAACAACGCCCGAGCCACCCATAAGCAACATGCGCTGTTTGAAAATGAGGTGCTTCCTCAGGCCCAGGAGAATATCAGGACGGCACAGCGGCGATACGAGAATGGCGAGGAAAGCGTTTTAATCCTGATCGAAGCGCAGAACGCTATGTTTGGGCAGAAGCAACAGTCGGCTGATGCACTGCGAAACCTGCTGGTAACACAGGCCGAGTTAGCCCGTGCGTGCGGCGGAAAACTTCCCGGAACGAACGCGCTTGATCTGACGGACTCAAGTACCGAATCGATGACAGCTAATCCGAATTGAACGACCAAAGGTATAAACATGACTCCAACAACACAGACGCTGGAAATGTTCTTTCAGTCGGTTTTCGGATTCCTTCTCGATTTCGTCCGGCAGATTCTCGCCGCATTCCTTTTCTAGGGTCATGGGTTTGATGATGCGAAAACTTTTAAGACTATTAGCGGTTGTCAGCGTCGTACATTCCAGTAGCGGTTGCACAGAGTCTTCCGCCGCAAAGGACGGTGGTGATCACTCGCACGAAGAACGCGTATCGGTAAGCCATCCGCAACCGGAATCCAAACTTACCACCATCACGCTATCGAACGACGCCCGAACACACCTCGACATACAAACGGTACCCGCACGCATTGAAGCCGTTAGCAACCATCGAACCTATGGCGGTGCAGTTGTGATTCCGGAAGGGCGCTCAATCATGATTTCCGCGCCGCTCGCTGGCACCATTGCGACAACCGAACAAGGAACCTTTCCCCAAGCCGGCGCGACCGTTTCGACAGGCGACGCGTTGTTCCAGTTGATCCCCTCGCTTCAGGGACATGGCGAGGTTCTTAACCCTGCCGACCGGATTGCGATGGTTCGGGCCCGCGCCGATCTGGAATCAGCGAGGGCCCAGGCCGTCGGCGATGTCGAAGCCGCCAACGCGCAACTTGGCGGTACCAAGGTCGCGCTCGAACGGGCACAGAAACTCGTTCAGGAGAATGCCGGTTCAGTACGTTCGCTCGATGAAGCGACCGCGAATCACCGCATGGCCCAAGCCGCCTTGGAAGCAGCACAGGTCCGGCGCGAGGTAATTGAGTCAACGCTAAATGCTCTCAGTGGCGAAACGAAAAGCACCGCACTGCAAATAGCGGTTCCATTCAGTGGCATTGTTCAGCGGCTACTGGTTGCACCGAATGAGGTCATCGCCAACGGGGCACCGCTTTGCGAAATCACGGCGGCTAATCCTCTTTGGGTTCGCGTCAGCGTTTATGTGGGTGACATTCAACATCTATCGTTAGACGAATCGGCTCATGCTCGAAGGCTTGGTAAGTCTTCTTCTTCCGAGTTTGCCCTTGCCCCTGTCCTCGCTCCGCCCACTGCTACTTCGACAACCGCGACCGTTGATTTGTATTACGAACTCGACAATGCCAAACGAGAATTCCAAGCCGGTGAAAGATTGATCGTTTCAATTCCTGCCAAGGGCGAAACCGAAGCGCTCGTCATTCCGAGAATGGCGGTTCTCTATGACATTCACGGTGACTCGTGGGTGTACGTTGCCGAAAGCGAGGGCACCTATGTCAGAAAGCGAATCGCGATCGCGCACTCGGTCGGTCAATCGGTGCAAGTCTCAAGTGGAATTGTTGAAGGCGATCCCGTCGTAACAACCGGCGCAGCGGAATTGTTCGGCATCGAATTTGGGGCTTCGGGCCACTAGCGGGACACGAACTGGCCATCGGCTGTTTGCGAGATTCAATCACATGCTTGCATGGATCGTCAAAACCTCATTGCGACTTCGCGTACTCGTGCTGGCCATCGCCATCGGTTTGCTGCTGGCCGGTGTCCAATCGACATCACAGGTTCCGCTGGATGTCTTTCCCGAGTTTGCTCCACCGCGTATCGAGATTCAGACCGAAGCGCCGGGCCTTTCAACCGAAGAAGTCGAAAGTCTGATCACGGTTCCGCTCGAAAGCGCCTTGAACGGAACGCCGCGTCTGCAAACGCTACGGTCGAAATCCGTGTTGGGGCTTTCATCCATCGTGCTATATCTGGACGAGGACGCCGATCTGATGGAAGCGCGGCAACTCGTGCAGGAGCGCCTGGCCATCGAAGCGCCACGCCTGCCCATCGTTGCCAGCCCACCGGTACTGTTGTCGCCTTTGTCGTCGCTCAGTCGGGTACTCAAAATCGGCGTTTCCTCGGACACGCTCTCGCAAATTGAACTGACGACATTGGCGAAGTGGACAATCCGTCCGCACCTGATGGCCGTATCCGGTGTCGCAAACGTGGCGATCTGGGGACAACGTGATCGCGAGTTGCAGGTTCGCGTCACGCCGGAGCGTTTGCAGGCCCACAACATCACGCTCGACGCCGTGATACGAGCGGCAGGCGATGCGACGGTCGTCGGTGCAGGCGGGTTTGTAGACACGCCCAACCAGCGTATTCCGATTCGACATGCGTCAGCCGTTCAAACGGCTGACGATCTCGCACGGACCGTCGTCGCTTTTCAAGACGGGGCGATTGTACGCCTTGGCGATGTTGCCGATGTGGTCGAAGGTTTTCCGCCACCCATCGGCGACGCCGTGATTAACGATGGCCCGGGTCTGCTGCTTATCGTTGAAAAGCAGCCCTGGGGTAACACGCTTGAAGTCACCCGCCAAGTCGAAGCCGCGATCGAACTGTTGAAGCCGGGTCTTACCGACGTCGAAATCGACTCGACCATCTTTCGCCCGGCATCTTTCGTGGAGCGGTCGATCGACAACCTGACCCACGCGATGATGCTGGGTTCGCTGCTCGTTGCGGTCATCCTCGTCATGTTCCTCTTCAACTGGCGCACGGCGATGATCAGCCTAGTGGCCATCCCGCTTTCGATCTTCGGTGCGCTGCTTGTGCTCTATTGGCGCGGCGGCACCATCAATGTAATGACGTTGGCCGGTCTCGTCATCGCCGTGGGCGAAGTCGTTGACGATGCGATCATCGACGTGGAAAACATCGCCCGAAGACTCCGCCTCAATGCACAACTGGCGACGCCTCTGTCGCCGTTCCGCGTCGTCCTCAAAGCATCGCTAGAGGTGCGAAGTGCCGTCGTTTTTGCGACGATGATTGTCATCCTTGTTTTTCTGCCGATTTTCTTTCTGGAGGGGCTGGCAGGAACGTTCTTTCGTCCGTTGGCGATGTCGTACATTCTTGCAATTCTGGTGTCGCTGTTGGTCGCCCTAACGGTGACGCCGGCGCTCAGTCTCTTACTCCTGCCCAATGCCCAACACATCGCCGAAGATCCGTTCTTCGTTCGCTGGATGAAATCCGCCTATCGCAGAATTCTGCTGATTTTCATAGGCCGTCCCGTCGTCGTCGGAATCCTCGTTGTCGGCGTACTGTTTGGGGCGGTGTTGAGCGTTCCCATGCTCGGCGAGGAGTTCCTGCCGCATTTTCAGGAAACCGATTTCCTGATGCACTGGGTTGAAAAGCCCGGCACATCGCTCGACGCATTAAGTCGCTCCACCGTTAACGTCAGTCGCAAGCTGCGCGCGATCCCCGGCGTTCGGAATTTCGGCGCACACCTGGGGCGCGCAGAAGTCGCCGACGAAGTCGTCGGACCGGAGTTTTGTGAACTTTGGGTAAGCGTTGAACCGGAAGCTGATTTCGAGAAAACGATGGCCAGCATCCAAGCCGTCATTGACGAGTACCCAGGCATCTATCGCGATGTCCTGACATATCTGAAGGAACGCATCAAGGAAGTGCTGACCGGTGCAAGTGCAAGTATTGTTGTGCGCCTCTACGGACCGGAGTTGGCAACCCTGCGCACCAAAGCGCAGGACGTTTACGACGCGATCGAAGGCATCGAGGGCGTGTCGGACCTGCACATCGAACAACAAACGCTCGTCCCGCAAATCCAGGTGACGTTGAAACCCGATGCCGCCTCCATCTTTGGACTGCGAGCAGCCGACGTTCGCAGGCCCGCCACAACTCTTCTGCAAGGTACGAAGGTCGGAGAAATCTACGAATCCCAAATGGTTTTCAATGTCGCCGTGCGGGGTAGCGACGGCTTGCGCGACGATCCTCATCGACTAAACGACTTGCTGATCGATTTACCTTCAGGCGGGCAGGCTCGGTTGGGTGACCTTGCCGACATTCAAATAACGCCCGCGCCCAATGCGATCAAACGCGAAGCCGCATCACGGCGCATCGACGTCACCTGCAATGCAAAGGGGCGCGACCTCGGAAGCGTTGCCCGCGATGTACGCGCCAAGGTCGAAGCGTTGACATTCGATCGCGGATACCACCCCGAGTTCCTGGGCGAGTTCGAGGCGCGTCAGGCTTCCCAGCGCCGGCTGATGACTTTTGCACTGGCTGCCGTCGCCTTGATTGTTCTCTTGCTCTACGTGGAATTCGAATCGATCCGTCTGACAGCCCTCATCGTTCTGACGCTGGCGTTTTCACTGGTCGGCGGTGTGGCAGCCGTATTCATCAGCGGTGGCGTACTTTCGTTGGGTTCACTGGTGGGGTTTGTGACCGTCCTCGGAATCGCCGGACGAAACGGCATCATGATGGTCAGCCACTATGAACATCTCTTAAGTGAGACCGGTGAACCGTTGAACGTGGACTTATTGATTCGAGGGGCGCAGGAACGGTTATCGCCGATCCTGATGACTGCGCTTTCAACTGGTCTCGGATTGATTCCCCTGGTGATCGCCGGCAACAAGCCCGGCCATGAAATTGAATTCCCTCTCGCCGTCGTTATTGTCGGAGGTTTGGTGACTTCAACGATCATGAACCTTCTGTTCGTTCCCACGATATTACGAATCGCAAGGCCGAACGACCCCAATTAGGCCCGTTGCATTAACAAGACGACGTGACGCAAGTGTCGAAGCGGCAATTTGCACTCGCCGAACAGGTTCTTATTCGGCACAGAACACGCCGCTTTCGGATTCGCCGTTTCATGCCCGCCCATTATCCACTACTCCGCACAATCGCCAAGACTGCCGTACGGAGCGGCTCGGGTAGGCTTGGCCATGCTTCGATGATGGTTTGCAATTCGGGGTCGATTTCGGGCGTTTTGGCCGAAAGTGCTGCGCTTTTTGCAGCGCTTGGAATGGGCTGATTTTCTAAGTCGTTGGAATCATAATCGTTTACGTCTTTTGGTTCGAGTCCCCTTGGGGGTATTACGAATGCGACGACTCCATTGCGAGTCGTCGCATTTTTTGTTTCTCGCATGTTTGTTGTTCGCACTGGGCCGGCTGACTTCCGTTCAATTCTGACAATGGCGGCGTGGCGATATTCCCTTGTGCGACAACATTCACGGGCACCGATTCGTTTGAACCTCACGTCATGGGTGGGCTCTAGAAGTGACTCTTTAGTGAATTGGTTGGATTGATCCAGAGCACGCGGCGCTTTACTTGCTTCTTCATGCGGGGATAATCGAGGCGTGCAAGCGAAGAATGCTGAGCGTAATTGCCCTGAATGCGGTTACTCCTGGCGCGGATTGCCTGGCGTGGGAAGGTGTCCGGAGTGCGGGTTTCGCTACGACGGAACCACGGTTGTCTGGCGACCTCCCATACGGTTTCTGGTTTTCCTGTTTCTCTTACAAGCCGTCTTGTACGGATTGGCTGCCCACAATAGCTTCACAACTTCTGTACCTGCCGGTGCCATTCTTCCCCCAGGCGTGACCCCCAGCATGCTTAACGATCACCGGGGCGGATACGGATATGGGATCGCGTCAGCGGTTAGCATTGTGGGCGCTGCGGTTCTCTTGTTCGGAGTTAATCGAGAGTACTATGTGGCCGTGAACAGCTGGGGTATACGCGTTCACCAGTGGGGCAAGCCGCGAGAATCTAAGTGGGCGCACATTCAGAGTATCAAACAGGGTGCATTTCTCTGCGACTGGCTCTACTTGGATGATGGTCGGCGAATTCGGATCAGCAGACCCATGTACAATTTGGCGTACTCGGAACTCATCCACAAAGCGAGGTCGATTCTCGCTGAACATCAAGCCCAAAGTAATAATTCGAGAGCCCCCCAATCGCGCAACGCCTCCCTGCAAAACTAACGTATTGGTGTCCGCTTCGTTCGACCGGGTGAGTTCGGGGGGCGCTCTACGTTGGTTCGATCGCCGTTCCGCATTCCGGGCAGACGCCGCTGACGTTGCCGGTCAGGTTGTAGCCGCATTCTGCGCATTTGCCTTTCGGCTTATGGTTGATTCGCCAGAAGAAGTATGCTGTAAGTGCAACCGGGGTGAGCATCAGTAAGAGCAGCGTGCCAATTGACTTGAGCGTGCGGTGATATTCGTTTACCAGCGAACCGAGTGCACGGATGAATGGGAAGTGATGCCGGTCGATCCACATTCCCACGAACGCCGCACACATTGCAGAAGCAAATCCAATAAGAAATCGCCTTATGCGGATTCGTTTTTTCATGTGCCTATTTTTCGTCCTTGGGATCTTGCGAGGCTTTCTTCTTATCCGCTTCCTTTTTCATGATCCAAACCGCAATACCGAAGATGACGAAGGTTGCAAACGAGCCCACTTTCACCAGGACGTCAATCCAATCCATTTGTCTGCCCCCGTCGAGAAGAAACGAAAGATTTAGTGCTTGTGTACCGTGGTCAAGGTAAATCGCTAAGGCGAAATCCAATAGCCGTTCAAGTCAATTCGATTGCCGTGCCACATTCAGAGCATTTGCCGGTGGCGTTGCCCGTTAGGTCGTAGCCGCACTTGGCGCATAAGCCCGTTCGCTGTCTGACCTGTCGAATTCGAGTATGGCGTAGCCATGCGTATAGCGGATACGAACCGAGAACCACGAACAGCATCCATGTGGGTATGATCACATCCGTATAAGTTGAACGCTGGAAGGTTCTACTGCGACACGACGCGCCAAGCCAATTCCAATCAGGAATAGATCCCGACCATCCGGCTTTCACTGACCTCCAGCGTTCATAGGTGATGTTTGCGTGAGAAATCGTAACGGTCAGTTTCGAGCCAGTGACAAACGACCCGCTCTGCCATGCGAAACCGGACAGCCCGCCAGCGGTCAAGAGACCCAGCAGGGCCGATGAAATAATCAGCATGAATGTTCTGATCTTGCGTCGCATGGGTCACCTTTAGCGATCACGTTTGAATTCGCGTGGAACTGGCTCGCCGCATTCCGGGCAGATGCCGGATTCATTGCCCGTTAGGTTATATCCGCATGATGTGCATAGACCCGACTCAGATTGTTTCGCTTTTCGGTACTTCCAATATGCCCCCGAAATCATAAGGCCAAATGCCGACCAGAATACCATGTCGAATGCGAGTGCCAGAATTGAAAACCTCCAAGACGAGGCTTGATTCCCGTTTTGAGTCGTTCGCGCGAATGTTAGAATTGTCAGCGGTTGCCCCATGTAGATCGTTTTCGAGCTAAATCCTGTGCCATGGGCGAGCAAAATATCAGTCGCCATGGACGTCAAGAGCGTTAGTAGCAATCCAATGCCGAACGCCGTGAGATAAGGTTTACGTCTATTCACCAAGGAAAGCTCCGCATTCTGGACACACGCCGCTGGCGTTGCTCGTCAGGTTGTAGCCGCAATTCATGCCGCCGATTTGGGGGCGACGGTCCGCATACCACAGATAAGCGGTCGCGGTTGCTGCCGGCATTAAGAACATCCAAATCGGAATACAAAGAGTCTTGAGAGCGGTTACCCTAATTAGTTTGGGCCACCAAATAGGCTGACCTTCGACATGTCCGAAGTGCCAACCTGGTGATGCGTCTGCGAGTAAATCTGGGTTTGGAAAAGTACTGCCATGAAGAGTGAGATTGGCGGAACCGATCGCCCAATTACTGCCGCAATAGCATGCGTTCCAAAATAAACCGAATATCAACATACCAGCTAGAGCAGAGCACAGCCCAAGCCCCGCCCATTTTAGTGTCCGTTTTCGGATTCGCCGTCTCATGTCGTCCATTATCCACCGCTCCGCATAATCGCCAAGGCAGTTGCCGGTTGCGGTGGGGAGCAGGGCGGCTGGGCTTGGCGGACGTCGGTTGGTTGGCGGCGATTTTGGCCCTTGAGGGCGGCATTCGGGCGGGGTGTCGGGGGCTTGAAAAATTGCTTAGAAAGTTCGTTGACAGCGTGCACAACAACGCTAGATTTTCGTCGCCTCACAGAGCTACAAGACATAACAAAAGGGTGTCGCGGATCGGCTTGAGGTCGGCCCGCCGTGTGCAGTGAGTTGGGTGACGTTGCGACGAGACGCTGGGTGCTCGTCGGTTGAAACGAACCGCGCAGTTTGGCCCGTTCTTTTGAGGAACGATAGATGGCTGATACCCGCAAGCAGTCCAGCTCGGCTGGACGGCGTCCCGCAACCGCTCCGCGCACGTTCGGTCCGGTTTCGGATTTGGAACGACACCTTCCTTCCGATTGGTGGCGAACACTCTTTAACGCCGCATACCTCAAGACCGACGGCGATGTCGTCGAGAATTCCGAGAACACGCAGCGCGAGGTCGATCTCGTCATCAAAGCCGCGGCATTGGATCCGAACGACCGCATCCTCGATGTCTGCTGCGGACAGGGGCGACACTCGCTGGAGTTTGCCCGCCGCGGCTTCAAAGAAGTCACGGGCATCGACCGGTCGCGCTACCTCATCCGCCTCGCCCGCAAACGTGCGGCTGCAGAGAATCTGTCGGCATCGTTTCACGAAGGCGACGCCCGCAAGTTTCGCCGGCGCGACAAGCTGTTTCACTGCGTCATGTTGATGGGCAACTCGTTCGGCTACTTCGAACAGAAACGCGACGACGAGTCCGTTCTCGAAGCCGTTGCCAGTTCGCTGATGCCCGGCGGTGTTGTATTTCTGGACGTGGTTGACGGCGACTGGATGCGAACCGGTTTTGAACCGCGTTCGTGGGAGTGGATCGACCAGAACCACTTCGTCTGTCGCGAGCGGGCGCTGGCGAAAGATGGCGAGCGCATCATCTCGCGCGAAGTGATCACCCATTCGGAACGGGGCATCATCGCCGACCAGTTCTACGCCGAACGCCTTTATTCAAAGGAGCAACTGACCAGCCTGCTTGAAAAGGTCGGGTTCGAATCGGTTCGCTATCACGGCACGCTGGAAGCCGATTCCGATCGCGGGCAGGACCTGGGCATGATGGCCCACCGCATTATTCTGACTGCGCGGCTTTCGCGTCGATCAAAGTCAGTGACGCCGCCAAGTCGGTCGGCTCCCGCGTTTCCGAAGGTCACAGTTCTTTTGGGCGATCCGTCGCTGCCCGACACGATCAAGGTGGACGGGAAGTTCAACCCGCTCGACATTGATACCGTCGATCGGCTCAAGGTCGCGCTGGCCGAACTGACCGATTACGAGTTCTCCTACATCGATGAACATCAGTCGCTCGCGGGACGACTTCGCGCTGAACCGCCATCGTTTGTCTTGAATTTTTGCGACGAAGGCTATTGGAATCGCGCGACGTTGGAACTGCACGTTCCGGCGCTGTTGGACATGCACGGGATTCCCTACAGCGGTGCGGGGGCGGCATGTCTTGGGCTTTGCTACAACAAGAACCTAGTGCGCGGATTCGCCGAGTCGCTCGACATTCCTACGCCGATGGAGTCGTACATCGGACCGGATGACAGCGTCGCGACGTTGCCGGCTACCTTTCCCGCGCTGGTGAAACCAAACTTTGGCGACAGCAGCGTCGGCATCACGAAGGATGCGGTGGTACGGAATCCGACCGAGTTGATGGCCTACATCGAGTGGCTGCGAAATTCGTTTGGGCGCTGCGCGATTCTGATTCAGGAATTTCTGGAGGGGACGGAGTATTCCGTCGGGGTGGTTGGTAACCCCGGCTTGTCGTATCGCACGCTGCCGGCGCTTCAGGTTGACTACTCACGACTGCCCCAGGGGTTGCCGAAGATTCTTTGCTACGAATCGAAGTGGCGTCCGGATTCGCCCTATTGGGACCAGGTCCAGTACACCGAAGCCGACATCTCCGAAGAGCAGCGTCGCACGCTCTACGACCATTCCAACACGCTGTTCGAGCGGCTTGAATGTCGCGACTACGCAAGGTTCGACTTCCGAGCCGATGCGAACGGCGTCATCAAACTGATGGAAGTGAACCCGAATCCCGGTTGGTGCTGGGACGGTAAGTTTAACATGATGGCCGGCTATGCTGGACTACGCTATTCGGATCTTCTGCGGTTGATCATTGAAGCCGCCCAGGAACGGACGCACAGCGAGTCGGTCAAGCTGCAAAGCGCCGCGGAATAGAGCGGTGGTCGGTTTTGAATCACGAGGAAGTGTTGGCCGTGCCTGAAGAACTCTTTAGTATCGCTCCGCTGAATTGGATGGCGATCGGTTGTGCGATGTTGTGTGGTACGATTATCGGTTTGGAGCGGCAGATGCTCGGCAAGCCGGTGGGCATTCGCACGAGCGTGCTGGTTTGTCTGAGCACCTACATCTTCGTCACCATTTCCAACGCGGTCGCCGCACAATCGACGGACCCGTCACGCGTGATCGGGCAGATCATTACCGGCGTCGGGTTTCTGGGAGCTGGCGTGATGATGTCTCGTGATGGATTGGTTGTCGGGGTGACGTCGGCGGCTGCGATTTGGATTCTTGCGGCGATCGGAGTGACGATTGCTTCCGGGTTTCATCTGACCGCGGTGAAGCTGGCGATGCTGGCTGTGGTTATTCTCATCGGCGTCAACAAGATCGAGGGCACCTTCGGGGTGATGCAGCGCGGTGTGCATCGGCGGTTGATCAAACGGAAACGACGAAGGCACAATGGCGGACATGCCTGAGATGATCTCGTCCACGCGACACTTCGGTAGAACAGTTGCGCCGGACTCAACTCAAGTTGACCTCAACGATGACTGAGCGAACAGGCAAGTCGCCCCGGCCCGGGGTGCGGTATTCTTTCTTGAAAATCCTGACGGGTTCCGACCTATCGCGCCGACGTTTGGCGATGATGCGGGCGACCGCTTCGAAAGCAGGGCCAGCGCTTTGGTTGACGGCCTGCGCGCACGGCGACGAAGTGGGCGGGGTGGTGGTGATCCAGGAAGTGTTTCGGCGGTTGAAGCGCAAGCCGCTCTTGTGCGGAGAGGTGCGGGCGTTTCCATTGATGAATCCGATGGGTTTTGAAGTTGGGACGCGCCACATTTCGATCGGCGGCGAGGATTTGAATCGTAGCTTTCCGGGAAACCCCAACGGATCGCTCGCGCAGCGCATCGCGGCGATGATCTTTGACGAGATCGTTCAAACCAAACCGGCGCTCGTGCTCGATTTGCACAACGACTGGCGCAACTCGATTCCCTATGCGGTGATCGACCCGCAGCGAAGCACGGCCCACCGTGAAGCCTTTGCCCAGGCGCGCCGGTTCGCGCGGACGACAGGTCTGCCGTTGGTTGAGGAGTCGAACAGCTTCTCTGAAACGCTGGTATCACGCAGGACGCTGTCGGGCAGTCTGCTGCGAAGCGACATTGCAGCGATCACGCTGGAACTTGGCGAGGCGTATGTCGTCAACGAAGTGAATGTGGACCACGGGGTGCGGGCGATCTGGAATGTGCTCGCTGAACTGGGCATGGTGGCCAAGCAGGACGAGCCGTTTGAGTTCGAACTTCATCGCGACTGTCGCAAACGTTTTCTGGCGTATTCGGATGGCGCATTGAGTTCGACGAGCGGGATCATTCGTTTTCTGGTCAAGCCGGGCGACCTCATCGAAAACGGTCAGCCGGTGGCCAAGGTCTACAACGCGTTCGGCAAACTTCTGGAGACGGTCGTGTCAGCCCATCGCGGGATCGTGCTCGGTCATTCCGATTCGTCGGTCGCGTTTCCCGGCGTACCCGTCGTCGCGCTCGGTGTGCTCAAGCCGGCCGCCCGGAAGTCTCCGACAACCGGGCGGAAGACCCAACCCTGAGATCATTTCTTCGATCATTCGGTTGCGTGCAAACAAAAGAAGGCCCACCAAACAATCAGCGGGCCTTCCAACGCGATCGAGTTCGCAGTCCGTGCGTACTCGGGGGGTGGTTGTCATAGGCGTTTGGATCGCTTTGCGTTTACTCCTGGATTCCCGCCTGCGCGGGAATGACGGCGTTGTGGTATCACAAGTCTCGATCCAATGCGCTCTAATCCATAAACAGCATTTCTTCCGCGGTGTAGCCCAGCACTTCGTAGTTCGGAATCGTCTTGACGACCGGTTCGAGCACCGGCATCCACGATCCGCCGTTGAAGCTCAGGTCGTCCGCGGTCAGGTCGGTGCCTGCGAGCGATTCCGCGTTGTCGGCTGACCGATACGATCTTTCGCCAGCAGGGTTCATGTAATTGACGACGATGGTGTTGTCGCTGTCGCGCACATAGGTCGCGTCACCCGCGATGTCGACGCTGGCGGTTCCCGCGACGATCTCCTCATCGGATGTCAGCAGCCCGAGGTCGGTCAACTCGTGCATGTTGTAGTATCGCCAGCGGTAGACCGGGAATTCAAACGTTCCGAAGCCTTCGACTTCGCGCATCACCGTGGTCGTCACTGGGATCGGATGATCCATCAAACCGCCCGATCCGTGGCACGCTTTGCAGTCCATGCCCGCGCCGACGGCTTGCTCTTTCGGACGAACGCCGTGACCGCCCAGCGTGATACCGTTTGAGAACGCCGGATAGTTCGCGACCATTTGCATGAATCCCGGTTGTTGCTCGGGCGGCAGGTTCATCGCCTGCATCGAGAGGAACATTTTGATGAGCGTGCCGTCGGGAACTTTCATGCTGATGAGGTTGGATTCATCTTCAAACGGCGGATACCAGGAATAGTCGGCTGGCAGTCCCATCGGGCCGTTGAATCCCTGGAACGAACGAAGCCCGTTGTTTGCGGCGGCTAGCATGTCGAAATAGAACGGTGCACCAACATCGACGTAACCGTCCATGTTCTCATCCCACGGCGAATCGCTTCCCACCGTGTAGCGTACATAGCCAAACGCGGTTTTTTCGAAGTATGTCAGGTTCGGGAAAATCTGCATGAGCGCCATCGCCTGGCGGTCGGGGTTTTCCGACATGAAATCGTTCAGCGTGATCTGGCGGGCTTCTTCTGGGCTCATGTCGAGGAAATCGAGCGCGCCGAAGACATCGGCGTTGTTTCCACCCGCGAGGAATCGATACATGCTGTGGGCGTTGTATTGGTATTGGCCATCCATCGCGTCGTTGCCGGTCATGATGCCGTCGAAGAACCTCGCGTCGAACACCATGCCGTTGGCCATCGGTTTGAACGGCGTGATCTTCGCGCCGGGTGTGCCACGCAGTGTCAGCGGTTGGGCAAGGAATGACACCTGACCGTTGAACCACATCAGTGTGGGATTGGTCTTGTAGGCCTCGAAGTCGCTGTTGACGTCTTCATCGGTGCCGTCGTCGAGGAAGTGATCGCTCGTGATCCGTAGCGTGTCGAGGCCTTCATCGCTGCGGCCAAAGGTGATGTTCGCACCGTGTCCCCAAAGGGCATAGGTGATTCCGGTGGTGTGCGGGATGTGGCAGGTTTCGCATGACATCGCCGCAAGGTGCGCGGTCGAGTGGTAGGCCGGGTTGAGGTCCTGCGTCTGGTGACATGACATGCAGTTCAGTTCGTTTTCTTCGGACCCGATTTCAAAGTCAGCCGCCATGAGGTCGCCGCCGACGTTGTCGCCACGTTTGAACTTGTGATGGGTGGCAGTGTGACATGCGACGCAACGCCGTCCTTCACCGCCACCGAGGGCGGCTACCGCGTCGGACGTTGCGTGGACGTCGTGTCCCTCGCGAAACAGCGTGCCGCGTTTGTAACCGGTGCGGGCGTGTTCGTGGCAGCGCAGGCAGGTGTGATCGTTGGTCATGCCGATGGAGCCCATCGCTTCGACGCTGCGATCCTGTGCGACGGTTGGCCATGGGGTTTCAGGCATGCCGTCGCCGTCGCGGTCCATCATCAGCGGCGTGTCCGGCTCGCCATCGCCGTCGGTGTCGATGAGTGGGTCGGGCTGACCATCACCGTCGAAGTCCGTGTCATCGCGGGCGACGCGGGCGTATCCTTCAGCCGTTGGTGAGTGGGCGTCGTCCGGAGCGAAGTTTGCGACGAATACCGCATCTTCGGGATAGGAGCGATACGATTCAGCGTGGCAGATCAGGCAGTCCATTCCGCCGTCCATGATCCGGGCGGCCTGGGTTTCGGCGTCGGTTAGACCCATTTCCGTAAACGAGCCGACGAGCATCTGTTCGACCATCGGCAGGTAGCGGCCAACATGGCACTTGCCGCATTCGTCGAGTTGAACATCGCTCGTGAAGTTGATCAGCGATGTCGATGCCGGTAGTCCGCAGGCGCGATCGATCATGCCGTGCGCGCCGCCGCCGGGAAACAGCACGTTGTCGTTGCGGGAAGCCCAGCGGTAGTGCACCGAGTCTTTCAACTCGGCGGCAGAGTCCTGGTGACACTTGATGCACAACTGGTTCACCATGTCGGCTTTGACTTTGGACTCGGCGATGCGTTCACCCTGCACGACGTACTCAGCGGTTGCTTCGTCGTACTGGAATTGGTGAACGTCGATCAGTTTGGAGGTCGGGTCGGTAGGCGGTGTGCAACCGAGCCACAATGCGAGCGGCGCGAAGGCCATCAGTTTCATGCTGCGGGTGATGATGTTCTGCATATTTCGGACTCCTGGTGACAACATGGTTGGAAGGTGCATCGCGCGTGGCCCGAAGACGCGGATGATTGGTGTTGCCGTATCAACTGTTGATTGGGAAGTTCGTGGGGCAGATGTCGACTGTGCGGATGGCGATGGTCCGCCGACCGATGTTTTGCGAAGGATCATTGTGCTGTCATCTGCCCGTACCAAGATCCCCAAGCCGAGTTGCAATGGATACACCACAAGCTTGGGACGTACATACGATCCAAGGAGTGGTGCACATCGCGTGCCACCGGGGGCGCGTCAAATGTGGACAAACGACACGTCAATTGACCGTTGACCGGGGGCGGGCAGATATTCGTAACTGTATTTTGTTCAATGGATTACGCGAGCACGGGGTCCATGCAGCGTCGAATTCAGGCAGAGCTATGGATCGATCGATGTCGCTATATAACGCCCCGATCGCGCGGGATCGCTCATTGCTATCCGGACACCCGCACGGCGTGGCTTATTGGTTTGGACCCGCAAGCAGACCAACAAACGTTTGCAAGTCGGCGAGATCGACGAATTCGTCACCCGTCAGGTTGGCCCACTCACAGCCGCCACTGGCTGAAAGGCCAAAGCAGGACATGAACATGCCATAGTCCATCAGATCCACATCGCCGTCGGATTCGAAGTCGCCGTTGCCAAACGGGACGCAGGAATCGTCAGACTCTCTGCACCACGTTTCGATACCGCAGGGCGTGAATCCGGCAACGCAGTCCAAGACCGGGTCGCAAACCTCGGCGCCGTCGCAAAAGAGACCGTTGCCGCAACTGGCGTCAATTGGCGTGTGGTCGCAGGAATCCGTTCCCTCGTTGCATGTGTCGGTTGTGCATGCGATCCCGTCGTCGCAGGAGACCGGTGTCCCCGCGTTGCATGTACCGGCATCGCAAGTTTCCATCCCGTTGCAGAACACGCCATCGTCGCAGTCATCATCGATCGAGCAGCCCGGTACGACCGTGATGGCAATGTCGTCGATGGAGATGTCGCTGCTCCAGCTTGAACCGGTGACGCCTCTGAAGCGAATCGTTATGACCGCCCCGACGTGCGAAGTGAGATCAATGTTAGCCTGAAGCCATTGGTTACCCTGATCGCCCGACACGCTGAACAGGCTTGTCCAAGTGGAACAGTCATCGGAAACTTCGACATTCAGGGAGCCAACGCTGGTACCGAACATGTGATACCAGAACGTCAGGGTTGCGGCATTGGCGCCGGTCAAGTCGATGCAGGGACTCTGAAGAAGGGCTGTCTTGTTCGGGTTACCGTTGTTGGCGGCTGACGCTTCGGTGTAGACGTACGATCCTGAACCCGTCGTATGATCGCCGGACGGTCCAGTTCCGCTGGACGGTGTCGAGCCGCTGAGGCGGGTCCAGTCGATGTCATCGCCGACGGCGTTATTCCACAATCCAAATCCCGAATCGAAGTTTTCGCTGTAAGGGAATAGATCGATCTGGTTCGGGCATGCGCTTTCGCAAGCTCCACCATTGCACGCGTCGGTCGTGCAGGCATTGCCATCGTCGCAGTCGCCGTCGGCTGAGCACGAACCACATTCGTCGAGCACTTCGTTGCACAAATCGCCGGGGCACGGATCGACGCCCGGTTGGCACGAACTGTTGCCGTCGCACGTTTCAACACCGTTGCAGAACAAGCCGTCATCGCAATCCGGATCGACCGTGCACGTCGTGCTTGCCATTCTAAGGTCCATGACGATCGGGAGATGATCCGAAGAGTTGGCAGGCAACGTGTCGCCAGATTGCAAGCCGGCGGCTGCCAATGCCGGTGCCGACATGGTGTCGGTATTCAATACAAAACTGTTGGCCACGGTCACCACGCTGTCGGTGTAGAACATTCGATCGAGCGCGGATGGCGGGAAACTCTGGCTTCCTTGCCAGGTGAAGGTATCTCCGGTGAACGGGTCGGCTGGCATGAGATTGGTCATGTCGCTGGCATCCCAGTCGCCGGACACGTCAACGCCGTAAGTCGCCTCGTCTTGAATGTCGCCGGTCGTGATCGTGTCCTCGGGTTGTGGTCCGCCGACCAGATTGAAATCGCCCAGCACGATCATGGGGGTGTCGCTGGGCAGGACAACGTTGTTTCCGGAAGCGCGGGCGACACCGCGTGCATCACCCAGCCAGTTGGCGATCGCGTCGGCACTGTCCTGACGACTTGCGTCTTCGGTGCCACCGGGGTCGCCGCAGCACTTGAGGTGAACGCCGAGCAGATAGACATCCTGGGGATGGGTGGCATCTGGAAGATCGACCAGGGCAATGGTCACCCCGCGCGATGAGGATGCGGGGATCGTGTCGATGCGCGTCATGGTCAGTGGATACCGCGAGACGAGCACGGTGCGGATGCCTCCGAGCAACCCGAAGTGAACCTGCCATCCACCGGGTGTCGGCAGGATGCTGTTCATGCGATTGGCGACATCGCTGACGGACACGGCGCTGGTGAATTCCTCGAAACAGATGATGTCGGGACTCAGCGCGGTCAGGATCCGGTTGAACGCGGCATCGTTACTCGCGTTTTCGATGAAATTGCGGGCGTGATTGTATGCGACGATGCGCACGTCGAGCGCGTCGTCCTTTGAATAGTCGCCAGACAGCGGGTCGAAGGCGTGCGCGCTACTTGCGATGGTGGCGACGAAGAGCGCCGCGACAATGAAAACCTCCGCGCGCACGAAAAAACGACGTGAAGATGAAACCATGGCCTCGTTCCCTTTCCCCGGATTGCTCAAAACGACACGCTCCGAGACGTTGATCGTCGAAGCCATCGAGTCGTTGTTATTCTAACGCATTCGGCCCGCTGGCAAAAAGCGCATACACCGGTAGATCACAAAAGTGACATATGCTTGACACAGTCGGTTTCCAGCGTCCAATAATCGCGATGCCCGAACCCATGCTTGTCGCAGTGCGTCGGCGCCGATGAACGCGATTCTGCCTGCAGCGATTCCGTCCAACGGATGATGGTCGACTGGATTGTCGGATCGGTGTTGGGAAACGCGTCGAACGCAAAGGCGAAGAAATGAGCCTAGAATGCCAGCAATCGGGAATCCAATATCCTTAGAGCCCTCTAAGAATATAGCGGGCGAGCGGCGTGACGATTGAATCAAGGGGATTGGGCAGGCGCTGACCTACGGGTTGGCCGTCGCCTCTTGGACGGATTTGTTGGCGTCCTTCAATTCGTCGGCGAGTTTTTCCAACTCGTCGATTTCGGCTTCGGCGCTGTACGCCCGTTCTTCGTACTTGCACGCCTTGACCAAGACGCGCATGCGGCGGATTGTTTTCCAGATTCTGCGGTTGATGTCTCGTCGATACTTGATGACTTCAGGATCGTCGGGCCCGAGTCGCTTCTCTTTGTCGGCGAGGACTATGAGATACGTTTCCCATACCCCTTCGCGTCTCTCGTTGGTGTCCGGCCGCTGGCCCATGTAAGTGCTAAGTGTGCTGGACAACAACATTTGGGCTTCGCGGACTTCGGCGAGTTCGTGATTGATCTCCATGATGATCGGATCGTCGATTCCGCGTAACGATGTGTACCAGGAGCGGGCGCTTCGCAGTGAATTTATTGAATGCGTGTATTTGAACTTTCGAGACCTGTCGTTTTCTTCAACTTCTGCTAGCGCTTTATAGGAGATTCCCACAGCATGATACATTTCGGGAATCACTTCGGTCTTTCGGACTTCCTTGTCATTGACCGCTTTTTCAAGCGCATGCGTGAAATAGTTGATGACTTCGGCATGTCGGCCACGCTTTTGCGCTTTGACTCCCTTTTCATAATTGATACGCCAGAAGGGTTTGGGCGGATCGTCAGCGGCAATGGCGAATGTGAATAGAATCGAAATGAAAGTTGCTGTCATTATGGATGCTTCAATCGAGAAAGAGTGGCATTAGTTTGAACATGATGATGCCGCAGAATATGCAAATCAAGACGAACAGCAAACTGACAGTCAGCAAGAACCGTATCACGCCAAGCACACCTGGCTGGGCACGCGAATCAATCGACCGAATTGGTGTGATTGAGTTCTTCATGCTCTGCTCGTCCGACTCTTTCGCTGCCTCAATTTGGCAAGGGCGAAAGGCACACCAATGACACAACTAATAATGCCAAAAACAAAGTATAAAGGGATAATGACCGGTAATGAAATCATCATGAGCGCCTTCATCATCCGGTTGTTACGTCGATTTTCTTTGTGGCGCTTCTTTAGTGCTTCTTCGTCAATTGGTCGCTTGAATTCGGAAAGAAACACGCTCATTTCTGGGTCGTCAATCGGTTCATTGCGAGTGCCGCCCAAGGCCTCAAGGGCATGTTCCGCTACGAAGAACAGAGTCATCTCCTGCCCCACATATCCAATGAGTTCGATGAGCTCTCTTGCATTTGGCCGAGGGGTTTCGCGAGTGACTCTCTCGGAAGTGGCCTCCTGATTGGGATCGACCAATTCGGAATTCGCCATTTTGTGCCGGCGAAGATACTCGCGCGATGCACATATTTTCAGGCGTTCATCGGGTGCGCATGCAAATGCAATCCTTGCCATGAATCGATTCGGGATTTCCACGTCAATTTCAAGAACAGTTACAGGCAGGCCGCTGACCGATTGAATCTTGTCGCAGATTTGCTCAAGACTTGGTGCATGGTTCGGGAAAGTGGTTCGAGATCGAATTATGCCCATCGTAAGCCTCCGGACGATGATCGTACCGACTCGGAGCGCGGTCTTCCAGTTGCAACGCACAGGAAAGCTGCGGGTATATGCCGTATGGCGGGCTGTCTTGTTGCATTAACGCCTTATCGTTTGTGAATCATGTCACCAATCCTTACGCTATGGTAGCTGGAGTCGGCTGAGTCTGGCGGGCTGGTATGTTGAACTCTGAAAGGTGCTTGCGATGAACTGGATAACAAGGTCAGCACTGGTAGTGACGATTTTCGCTTCGCCGTTGTTGGCTGGCGAGGGGCTTTTTGTTTCAAGTTCGTTTGACGATGCGTGCGCAAAGGCCAAGACGGAGGGCAAACTGGTCTTCGTGGACTTTTACACGACCTGGTGTGCCCCCTGCAAGATCATGGACAAGACCACCTTCACAGATGAGACGGTGATCAAGTGGCTTGGAGAGAACACGATCCCGCTGAAGATCGACGCGGAGAAAGAAGTCGCGCTGGCCACCAAGTACCGCATTGACTCCTATCCCAGCTTGCTGTTCGTCAAACCGGACGGCGAAGTGGCTGGTCTGCTATCGGGTGTTCATGCGCCTGAGGAATTTCTCGCCGAAGCCAACGCCATCAAGTCCGGCAAGTCGCCGATAGAGCGCGCCAAGGAGAAACTCGAAGCCGCCGGCGAAAACGATCCGATGGCCAGAATGGATTACGCACAATCGCTCGTGCGGATGGGCAAATACGAAGAGGCGCTCAAGGAGTATCTCTGGTGCTACGATCATGGAAATGACAACGCGATCGGATTTACCGGGGTTCGCAACTCGTATCTTCTTTCTGATATTGCGCGCCTGGGTAGAAAACACCCGCCTGCACTGGAAGAGTTGCGCAAACGTCGCGATGCGGCTGAGGCTCGGGTGATAAGTGAAGCGCCAAAGAAGGCGTCGATGTGGAGCATGTTCGGCGAAGGGATGCGGGACAAACCGGCATTGGATTTTGCATCGCTCAACAGAGAGCTTGGCGAAGAGGAAAGAACGCTTGAGATCTATGACCAGCTTCGTGCAGAGCATCCGGATTGGCCCGCAGTGAAACAGCTTCAACGTTCGGTGTTTGACCAGCTCCTAAAGAACAAACGCTACGAAGAAATCGTGGCGTCCACTGATATTGAAAGTCGGATCGCCGGGCGAATCAGCGGCATGGAGATGGTGAGTAGCATGATTCCAGAGGAGCAGCGCGAGGAAGTGGAAGCGATTCGCCGACGCATGCTTGTCGAGGAGATTGCGAAATACTACGAAGTCTTAATGGGTGTCGAAGACTTGGTGGCAGCCGCCCGGTTGGCTGACAAAGCCTTGGAAATCGACGACAGCCAAGAGACTTACAACTTGCTGGCGTGGCACGGTTACCTCAGCGGCAAGCCAATTCCCGCGAACGTGACACAGGCTCAAAAGGCGTTTGAAATGAGCAACGAGTCGAGTGCTGCGATTCTGGATACGCTCGTCCGCGTGCTCGATGCGCTGGACAAAACGAAAGAAGCGTGCGAGTTATTGGGTGCGAAGGAAGCGGATTTCGAGAACGAACGCGACCGGGCGTTGATCAAAAGTTGCCAGCAGGATTTCGGCTGCTAGGTGATTGGTCGGTTTGAATCCTGATTGGTGCGCAGGATTGCACGTCACATACAATGCGCGGCTCACTACTTCTTGATCGCGATCGTGTAGAACCCGAACAAATCGTTTTCCAGGTCCATGCCGCGATCGGGTTTTCCCCATCCGAGGGCTTCGGCCATCTTTCTGGTTTCCTTGTCGTCGTTGGCGTTGTAGCTGACGACTTGGAAGCCGGTTTTTTCCAGCATTTCTTTGGTGAAAGGGCAGCGGCCATCCGCCCAGTGTTTGTATGGTTCGTCGGGTTTGCTGGGGGCTGGGCAAATGTTGTAAATCAAAAACACGCCGTTGGGCTTGAGGGCTTTGTGGATGGATTTAGCGAATTCTTCGAGCGACACGCCGAGGTCCACCAATCGCTCTTTGGGCACTTCGCGCTCGGGATGAAAGAACCCGTTCTTGAGCGTGTTCTTTGACGTGATCAGATCATATCCACCGCCGACATCGTCGCTGATGTCGGGGAAGCGGCCGTCGATGAGCTTGACGTGTCCGTGCTTGCCCGCATCGCTGGCGACTTCGCCCTGATCTTCGGGCTGGCTATAAAGTTCGCGAATCAGCGGATCGATGTCCACGCCGACCGCATCGACACCGCACGCCGCAAGCATCCGCAGTTGGCCAATGTTGCCATAACCAAAATCGAGAATGCGTTTGCCCGCGAGTTGGCCATCGCTGTGCGGTGCGTAGAGTTCGAGGGCGCGGACGTAGGCGATGGGCGTACCGAACTTGGTGTTGTAGTAAAAGTTTTCGGAGACGGACTTTTCAACAAGGGTGACGCCTTTTTCTTTTTCGATTTCGGCGCGGCGCTGGGGGCGATAGTACGTATGACTGGCTTCGTCGAGAAACAGCGTGCGTCCTTCGATGCGCGGCAACTTGGATGCCGCATCGAGATACGTTTGGGCGATGGCCGATGGCATGAGCGGACGCACGGCTTTCGCTTCGGCGCAGACCTTGTCGACGCCTTGCGGTTCTTCTGATTTCGGTTGCTCATCGGCGAAGGACAGCGTGGCGAACGTCGAGATCGCGGTGACGAATAGCAGGCGTCGGAGCATGGTAGTTCATCCTTGTACAAATAAGGCCCAATGGAAATACCATCCATACCGCATCGGCGTACTGGTGTGAAAGGCCGGCATGTCGAAACTTGTCGGCGCGCAAAATGCCCCGGAGACGACCACGGTTGAAGGTCGCCCCCGGGGGCTGGCGCGAATGAACGCCCGCACAGGCGGTCATTGTTTCTAAATGGATGGGCGTGCCGGACTAGTTGTCGAGGCGATCCAGCACGATGACGGAGATCACCCAGTCCTGAAGCGGAATGCAGCCAGTACCGTCGCCGGTTTCACGCAAACCGCGGAACGCAACGGCGTCGGCAGAGCAGACAAGGTCCGCGCCCATGAGGGAACCGGTCACCGTCGTGCCTTCGGGGTCTTCGATGTCGGAGAACGCACCGCCGGTACTCATTAGCACGAAGTCCTGCGCTCGCGGCTGACTTCCACCGCCGATGAACCAACGATTTCCATCGGGCGTGATGCACATGCTCTCGCCATACCCGACGTGCTTCTGTTCGGCGCAGTCTTCCTGTGAGAATGTCGGACCGGCATTGGATGCGAGGCTCACGCTTGTGCTGCGGAAATCGTAGAGATCGAGTTGGTTTGCGCGGGTGACGGCTGGCGCGCTGGCAACATCGCCGATAGCGCTTCGCAACATCAACGTACTTGGCGAGCTGTCTTCGAGGTCGGCGTCTTCTTCGAACATGAAGTAGCCGAGTTGGCCGCCGGCGAGTGCGACTGGCGACTCTTCGAGACTGGAATCGAAACGGTGCACGGTTCGGTCGGAAAGCTTCACCATCGTCACCACCGGGTCGAAGTCGGAGACGTCGTGGTAGATCAGGTAGCCGTCTTCCAGCCGCATCTGCGTCGCTTCACCGATGAGGCCGAACTCCGTTCCCGGGCCGGCATCGAAACGTTCGGCCGCCGCGTTCGGATCGTCGAGGTTCCACAGGTAGAAGTCGTTTTGGAAACTCGTGCCGGCGGCTACGACCTGACGACTGTCGGCATCGACGATAACCTGGCTGAACTGGGTGACTTCTTCGTTCAGTTCACCGAACGGATTCGGGAAACTCATCACGACGGGTTGGTCGCCGCTGGTGTCGATGACCTTTATGGCGTTGCCGTCGGCGACTTCGTCGGTGCCGTTGATGGTCGCGACATAAGGACCGTCAGAGATCGTGTTGCCCGGAACATCCTGAACGGTCGGGAGCGCGTGGAGCGTGATCTCCGACGAATCGATGTCGACGAGGTTGTCGGTCTGGGTGTCGTAGATCGACATCGAATTGTTGGAGCGGACGAGGGCGACTTTCTTACCCGCAACTTCGAAGTCGCGGTGACCGAACAGTTGATCGCTGCCGGGGATCATCGTGCCGCCGTCGGTGTCCTCGTCGATTTCCGATGGGATCAAGAAGTGGACGCCCGGCGGTTGATTGAAACGGGCGAAGACCACGTTCTCGTCTTCGTCATTGCCAACACCGTAAACGAGCAGATCATCGCCCACGTCGATCTTCCCCCCAAGGCCGACAATAATCTGCGTCTTGATGATCGCGGCTTTGGCGCCGTCGCCGCCGTCATTGCCGCCGGAACCGCCATCGTTACTTCCGCCGTCATTTCCCCCGTTGCTGCCGCCATCGCTGCCGCCATCGTTACCGCCCGACCCTCCATCACCGGTGGGGGCCATCGGTGTGCAGCCGGTTGATATCATCAACCCTGCAACCATCACCGCCGGAAGCATTCTTGCCATCCATGACCTGACTCGATTCATCTGCATTCTGTTTTCATCCTGTTTTTCAAATTGACACAAAACCCCATCCCGCTGGCCGGTCGCGTACGTCGTTCGGCGATTCGCGAGCCGGCTAATTGGTAAACGCGGTTTGGGCGAAAACCCCGCAAAGGAATCTTCAAATCGCCCTTGGTGGTGCGTAACGCGTTGTGTGATAGTGCCTTAAACGCGCATTCGTTAGAATGAAACGCATGACGACCGAGTCGCAACAACCTGCAGGTTCGCCGGATGATTCTCCGGGCGACGCCACGCTGATCCTCGCCCGCATGCGGCAGGGGGATGCGCGGGCGGCCAACGAGTTGTTCGACCTGGTTTATGAAAATCTGCGGGCGCTGGCGCGCAGTTGTTTTCAGGGGCAGCAGCCGGAGCACACGCTGCAGCCGACGGCGCTGGTGCACGAGGCGTTTGTGAAGCTGGCGAAGTCGTCACCGCCGAGTTGGGAGGATCGGGCGCACTTTTTCGCGGTGGCTGCGACGGCGATGCGGCAGATTCTTAAGGACTATGCACGCGGCAAGCGGACGTTGAAGCGCGGTGCGGGTGGGGAGCGGGTGACGTTGTCGGGGATCAAGAGCACATCGCCGAGCATTGTTGATATCGTTGCGTTCGATGACGTGCTCAGCGAGTTGGCTGAGTTGGATGAGCGACAGGCTCGGATTGTTGAGCTGCGGTTCTTCGGCGGGTTGACCGTGCCCGAGGTGGCGAAGGTTCTGGAGCTTTCGACGCGAACGATTGAGAACGAATGGCGGCGAGTGCGGGCGTGGTTGAGCATGCGCTTGCGCGACGCTGAAGATTAAGCGAACCCGTTTTGAAGGTGACGCAGCGAAATGATGGCCTCCGATCGACACCGCAAACTCATGTCCTTGTTCGATCAAGCCGTCGCGCTCGATGCGGGCGAGCGGGCGTCATTTCTGGATGAGGCATGTGCAGATGATGCGGCGCTTCGTCGTGAGGTGGAGGCGCTGATCGCCAACGATGCCGATCCGATCAGCTTTGTCGATGCGGCACCTTCGCAGGCGGCACGGGCGGTTGCAGGCGATAGTGGTCTGTTGCACGCGACGATCGGCAGCTATTCGATCATCCGCAAACTTGGCGAAGGGGGGATGGGGGTTGTTTACCTTGCTCAGCAGGAGCGGCCCAATCGCCAAGTCGCGTTGAAGGTGATTCGTCCCGGAGTGGAATCGCGCGAGTTGTTGCGACGATTCGAACAGGAATCGCAGGTGCTCGGATGGTTGCAACATCCGGGGATCGCCCAGGTCTTTGAAGCGGGGACGGCTGACGCGAATGGCACACGCCAGCCGTTCTTTGCGATGGAATACATCGAGGGTCATTCGCTGACCGAATACGCGAATGCACATCATCTGTCCGCCCGTCAGCGGTTGGAGCTTGTCGCGAAGCTGTGCGATGCGGTGCATCACGCCCATCAAAAGGGACTGATCCATCGGGATTTGAAACCGAGCAATATACTCGTCGATAGCACTGGCCAACCCAAGATTCTTGACTTCGGTATCGCGCGAATCGTCGGCGGTGACGTGCAGGGGACAGCCACCGAGACGGTGACGGGCAAATTGGTCGGGACGATCGCTTACATGAGTCCGGAGCAACTGGGCGGCAGATCGCGCGACCTCGACATTCGCAGCGACGTGTATTCGCTTGGCGTGATTTGCTTTGAACTGCTCACGGGTCAGTTGCCGCAGGACATCACCGACATGACGATCCCGCAAGCCGCGCGGACGATTGTCGAAAAGGAGCCGTCACGATTGAGCGCGATCAATCGTTCGCTGCGCGGTGACGTTGAGACGATCGTTGGCAAGGCGCTTCAGAAGGAAAAGGAGCGGCGCTATCAATCGGCGTCGGACTTTGCGGCTGACATTCGCAGATACCTTTCGGATCAGGCGATCAGTGCTCGGCCGACAAGTACGTTCTATCAGTTTCGAAAGTTTGCGCGGCGCAACAAGTCGCTGGTGGGTGTGGTCGTGGTGGCGCTGGTGGCGTTGGTCGCCGCACTGGTTCAAGTGACCATCGATCGCAACCGCGCCGTTGTTGCAGAAAAGGAAGCGACCGAAAACGCGGAGCTGGCAAACGCCGCAGAGCAGGACGCTCGACGTGAAGCCGAGCAGGCGGAAGCGGTCAACGCGTTTCTTGTAAACATTTTCAGTGCGCCGAATCCGCAGCTGTCGGGGCATGACGTGCGCGTGGCCGACGTGTTGGACTCGGCTAGGGGCGAGATTGGGACGAGCTTTGCAGACGAACCCGATGTGCGGGTGGCGCTTCATATCGCTTTGGGCAACACCTACTTCGGACTTGGGTTATATGAAGAGTCCGACGCGGAGTTTGTCGCGGCGATGGAGACCGCCCGCGAACATCTCGGCGAAAATCACGAAGACACGCTGGTGGCGATGGGCAGTCTTGGGCACGTTCGAGCAACCCGCAACGAGTTTGACGATGCCGAGCGGTTCTTGCGGCAGGCGTACGAAGGATTTGAAGCCGCAATGGGTGAAGATTCGCGCCGGGCGCTGGTGGCTGCGAATAATTACGCAGGCCTGCTTCGGCGAATGGGGCGCAATGCCGACGCGTTACCAATTTATGAGAAGAACCTGGCTGTTCGCGAGCGGAAGTTTGGTGCGGACGATCCGGATACGCTGGCGTCGATGAACAATCTTGTGGCGATTTACGAGGCGCTGAAGCGATTTGACGATGCGGAAGATATTCTCAATCGTCTACTTCCCGGGTGTCGCAAGGCTTTTGGCGACTCCGATCCGCGCACGTTGATTGTGACGCACAACTACGCGGTGTTCCTGGAAGGGCAGGGCAAGCCCGAACAGGCGACGCCTCTCTATCGCGATATCTTAAAGACGTCGCGCGCCGTGTTTCCAGAGGGGCATCCGCAAACGATGGCCGCGATCGCGGCGCTGGCGATCGGCTACGCGCGCCGTGACCCGGATCCGCCCGCGGACGCGCCCTCCGCCGCGCCGCT
>JAUIEW010000019.1 GCA_030429365.1 Phycisphaerae bacterium | reverse complement strand
CATCCTGAAGCCAATATGATCTTTGGTGCGGTGATTGATGAAAGCTTGGGCGAAACAATCCGTTTGACGGTGATCGCCACCGGTTTTGAGCGTGAACAACAAGCCCGTCGGCAGCGGCTACACCAAGATCCCGTTTTGGATACTCTTTCTGCCGACGCTTCTCGTCACGATCTGGTTGTGGCGGACCAGTCGATTGTTCCCGGGCAAGTGCTGGAAATGTCGCTATGACATGACCGGCAACGAAAGCGGGGTTTGTCCGGAATGCGGGACGACCTTTGATCATTTGGCGCTGAGGCCATGACTGAGACCACCGAAAAACAGATGATGTGCATCGGCTGCGGGTATCTGCTTGTCAATCTGCCAACGCAGCGGTGCCCTGAGTGTGGGCGGTGGTTTAATCCGTCAGACGCCTCGACGTTTCTTACGTCGGACAAACGAATCGGTTGGCG
Source organism: Phycisphaerae bacterium (assembly GCA_030429365.1). Lineage (GTDB taxonomy): Bacteria > Planctomycetota > Phycisphaerae > UBA1845 > UBA1845 > UBA1845. The sequence continues at coordinate 36,074 of JAUIEW010000019.1, read as the reverse complement.
AAAGCATGCCAGACCTCCGTCGAAGTTGCAGTGTTTCATCTTCGCATCGCTTTCATTTTATGGCCTCTTGAACGCCAGCGGTCCGGCACAGTGGGGAACCGGCAGTATTTGCATGGCTGCCTTCGTTGGTGCTCCGATTTGGTTTGGGCTGCTGTTTTCGTATGCCTTGCGGGCACTCATGACTTGGTACGATCGCGAACGGGCCGCATTGGATATTCGCAAGCGACGCAACCGGTGGCGTTGGTCGGTGGTGCCGATTTGCGCGACGTTGGTGATCTCGTCTTGGGTCTATCCCTGGCCGCTCTTACTGCGCTTTCGCCTGAGTCAGTCGGCATTCGAGGCCGCGGTCAAGAACTACCAAGCCGGTGTGTCTTGTCGCGGGCAATGGGTCGGTTTGTATCACGTCAAAGACGTAAGCCGAACCACGTATTCGGGACCGGCGGCGCGAACGACGATTGGATTCATGACAGGTTCAAGCATCATCGATCCTGTGGGATTCGAATACGATCCAATGCCGAATCACCCGACAGGTTACATGAGGATTGAGGTCGCCGACTCTTGGTATACCTATGAAGATTGACAAGCGGTTTTGGACGCGAATCCGGGCGATAGCGCCGTGGCCGATCTCCGCGCTTGCGCTGATTTCAGGAATCATCTGGATCAGTGGTGATGTCTTTGATGCATACTGGTGCAATGGTGTCTGGGGCGCGTATGACGATGCCCGTGACGTTATCACTTGCGATTGCGGACCTTATTGCGAGGCGAGACTAGTCGACTTTCCAATTGTTACGCACGGGCGTAGTTTTGTTCCAGACGGTATTCGCATTCGGTTTCTGGGACGCGTGTTAGTTCATCCGTGGATACCGTTGCTTGCGTTTGCGATTCTTGCGTTCCTCCTATGGCGGTTGCGCAGATTCGGCGAAGGGCATTGCCAACAATGTGGGTACGACCTGACCGGCAACGAAAGCGGTGCTTGTCCGGAATGCGGAACGACGGCATTGCCTGGTGCGGGTTGAACTTTTTGTCGGGTCGATGACCCGACCTACGTGCTCATGCAGGTTGGGTTGCGGTAGGCGTCGTTGCGGAGCATGGGTTCGTGGCCGGGGCGGTTCAGGGTGGCCGCACGGCGCAGGAGCGATTGGGCCCAGTGGACGGCGGACGCGGCGCTGGGGCGGGCTTGCATGGCCTCACGAAAATATCCCATCGCCGGACCGTACTCGGCGGCTTTGAAACTTTCGTAACCGAGTTGGCGACACGTCTCAGCCAATTGGCGGCGAACTTCCTGCGTTTGCGGGAGGGTTAGCTTGGGGAAGCGGTCGAGCATGGTCTTGAGCAGACGGCGATGGTAGATCGTGTTGCGCGTCTTCGATGTGCGCGACAGGCTGCCATCGACGTAGTGGTGCAGGCACAGCGGCTCGTCGACGAACCCCGTGCGACAGCGGTTGGCGATTTCGAGGTAGAACAGCCATTCGCAGCCGTACAGATCGTGTTCGAGAAAGCGAATGTCATCGGCAAGCACATCGCGACGCACCACGCCCACGATCGTGGCGACGAAGTATTCCTTCAGGAGATACGAAAAGAAGTTCGGCGCGCAGACGTGAAGGTTCGGCGCGACTTCCCGGGACGGAACGGTCCGCGCGATCTTCGATTTCGTGTCGAACATGCTGCGTTGAAAGTTGCCTTCGAGATCGAGGTAGGAATAGTCGCCGAAGACGAACCCGAGCGATGGTTCAAGCTCGAACAGCTCCATTTGCCGCTTGAGTTTGTTCGGCAGAAACTCGTCATCCGAATCGAGCAGGGCGACGAACTCACCGCGGGCCGCATCGATGCCGGTGTTTCGGGCGATGCAGCATCCGGCGTTCTTCTGTTCGATGAAAACGAGTTGGTCGCCGAGGAGTTTGCGGTAGCTTTCGACCAGTTCGGCTGTCCCGTCGTTGGATTCGCCGTCAACGATGATCAATTCCCAATCGGTGTAGGTCTGTGCGACGACCGAATCGATCATGCGGCCCAGGTACTTGACGCGCTTGTATGTGGGTACGACGACGGAAACTGTGGGCACGGGTAAGCTCCAATGTAGGGTCCGCTGAGCGGACCTTCAGTCTTCAATGGGCATTCGTCGTTACAGCGCAAGATACGCGCAGTGGTCCGCACAGCGGACCCTACACGCGATACTCCAGCGGCGCGTACATCTCGGTATGGCTGCGCATGAACTCGATGGTTTCGACAAGCCCGTCGGTCAGCGACACTTCGGGCGACCATCCAAGGACGGTGCGGGCCAACGTGCTGTCGCAACGTAGTTCGTTGACTTCGCTTTTCTTCGGGCGGATGCGCTGCGATTCGCTGACATACGTACCGCCGCCGGTCAGTTCGCAAATCGTCTCAGCCAGTTCGCCGATGGAGATCGACTTGCCGTTACCGATGTTGAACGTTCGCCCAATGGCCTCGTCGCACTGGGCCGCAGCGATGAATCCGCGTGCGGTGTCGGTGACGAAGGTGAAGTCGCGGCGCGGCGAAGGGTCGCCGATGCGAACCGGGGCGTCACTGGCGATGCGCTGGGCGATGATCGTCGGGATGATGGCGCGATCGGACTGACGCGGGCCAAAGACGTTGAACGGCCGAACCGTGACGACGGGCAAATCGAAACTGCAAGCAAAGCTCTCCGTCAGTTTGTCGGCGCCAAGCTTGGTGGCTGAGTAGGGCGACTGTCCGACGAGCGGGTGCTTCTCGTCCATCGGGGTGTACTGCGCCGAGCCGAACGTTTCCGACGTGGACGTGTGGACGAGGCGTTCGATATTGAGTTGGCGACACGCCTGCAAAATGTTGAGCGTCCCGTTGATGTTGGTCTGCACGTACGACAGCGGCGCGATGTATGAATACGGAATACCGATCAGAGCCGACAGGTGAAAGACGACGGACACGCCGTCGACGACATTCATCACCGAGTCGCGATCGGTCACGTCACCCCAGACGATTTCGATTTCGTCGCGAATGTATGGATCGACGTAATCGAGGTTGCCACAACTGGGCATGCTCTTGTAGTTGGCCAACACGCGGACATGCGAGCCGTTCTTGACGAGCAACTCGGCAAGGTGCGAGCCAATGAATCCGGTGCCGCCGGTGATGAGTACACGTTTGCCCGCGAGCTTCATACGCAGACTCCTTCTGTTGGGTTAGCCGACGCGGTTGATTGCGGTGTGTCGTTGGGCGCAAGCAGTGTGGCTGGGTCGATGCCGAGAAACGACTTTCGTTTGGACGAGAAGAGTTCGTTGGCTTTTTCCAGGTCGCCGGGCGTGCCGATGTCCAGCCACATGCCGTTGTGGCGGTAGGTGTTGACCGGCAGATTACGCTCGAGCATCGACAGAACCAGCTCATCCATGCCAAAGGGCAAGCCTTCGGGGATGAGGTCGAGAATGGCGCGGTCCATGGCATACGCGCCGAGCGAAATCGTCAGCGGAATCGTGGGCTTTTCGCGAAACGCCGAGACGCAGCCGGCACCGTCGATGTCGAGTACGCCGTCGCCGATTTGCAGGCGGCGTTCGTAGGTACCGAGCGTCAAGAGTTGGCCCGACTGCTTGTGGTTTTCGAGCAGCGTGCGGTAGTTCAGGTCGGTGAGGATATCGCCATTCATCACCAGAAACGATTGCGGCAGTTCGTCAGCGACGAGATGCAACGGGCCCACCGTACCCATGGGCCGATTCTCTTTGCAGTAGGTGATGTCCACGCCAAGCGTTTGCCCCGTCCCGAAATAGGAGCGCAGCAATCCGTCGCGATAGTTCGTTGCGAAGATGAGGCGTTTCAACCCGAGCGCGCGAAGCTGCTTGACGAGCACTTCGAGGATGGGCACATCGCCCACCGGCATGAGCGGTTTGGGCAGGACGGTGGTGTATGGTCGAAGGCGGCTTCCCTGCCCACCCGCGAGGATGACGACGCAGTCGTTCATTGAAAGGAAAATCCGTTTTCCCGGTATTCGAATTCGGGTCGTCTGCGTATTAGACGACGCCCGTTATCGGCACTTTCGGAAGTCTTGGAGGGGACCTGAAGGTATGACGGGGAGGTTTCGGTTCATTCATTTCGGTTCAATGAGAGTTGACGCAAACCGTTTGATTGAATTGGACGGCTGGTCTAGTGCACAGTAGGCGTTTGATGCGTTGACCCCTATGGATGCAGTCATTTCGCAACGTGGAAATGCCGATTGATTGTTATCGGAACCAATGTCGAATCGACTCTGCGGATGAAGCGCAATGGATGCTCCCTGCGCGCCACGTTGTCAGGTGGCGTCGGTCAACTCAATCGATGGGCAGGTGTGCGGCGGACTTGTGGATGCGGCTTGTCCGGAGTCCCGGTCGCGCGTTGTACGCTGGCTTGTTGCGGTGGTCATGACGCCGTCGCCGCGTGCGTTCTTGGTGAGCGTGTGCGGGACGTTTGTGTTCGGCGTCTTGGTTTTGTTTGCGTTTTCGGTGTACGTCAATCCGTGGGGCGATTTTGGCAAGACCGGTTTTCATCGCCTCTACAACGCCAGGCTCGCGAAGGCGGATTACATCGATGGGCTCGCGCCGGGTGACCTTCCCGAGATCGTGGTGATGGGTTCGTCGAACACGATGCGGTTTCGACCGGCGACCATCAGCCAGTTGATGGGAAAAAGCGCGTTCAACTTCGGCGTCTTCTGGGGGCGGGCCGAGGACTTCCTCTGCATCACGCACCACTTCGTTGACGACCTTCACCACAAACCGAAACTCGTCATCGTCGGGATCGACACGTGGAGTTTTGCCCCGGCGATGAACGAACACCCTGTTTTCCCGGGGATTCGTCGCCGATTGCTCAACGCGCCGCAACTGTCGCAGCACCTTCCGGGTGTCGGTTGGACGAAGCGGACGTGGGCGAACTTCATCGATTCGCTGTCGGGTCAGCAACTCGCGCTGTCGTGGAAACTGTTCTGGGACGATCGCTACGAACGCACCGAAGCGCCGCCATTGGAAGCGTCGGAGTGGTTTGAAACCGACGGCACGCGCGTGCGATACTTCTGGGAAGGAAACGAAGTCTTTGACGCGGTCGAGAGTGGCGCTTATTCCATCACGGAAGACATCAGCCGATCGATTCGTGAATCGAGCCAATCGAGCGTGCGGTTCGTGGATCAGTTTCCCATGTACAACTTCGAGCGCATGGATCAGACCAAGATCGACTACATGGTCGAGACGCTCGATATCTGCCAGCGCGAAAACATCCAGGTCGTGTTCGTGATCAATCCTGTTCATCCACTGCTTTATCAGCAACTCATGGTCAAGACGCGACATCCCCAGCACTTGGAAGAACTCAAGACGATGCTGAATCAGTTTCGCCGGGACTATCCGGTGGTTTCGGGAATCATCGATGCCTCCGACATCACGACGTTGGGCGGCGACCCGGACGGATTCTTCGATCCGATGCATCCAGCCACCCGCAATTGCGACGTGATCCTTGAGCGCGTCGCGGCAGAGGTTCACCTGAATTGATTTTTCCGAGCTACATCTTTGTTCTCGCGTTCCTTCCGCTCATGCTCTGCGGGTGGTACCTGATTCGTTCGTACCGTGCGAAGCTCGCGTTTCTCACGGCGATGAGTTACGTGTTTTACGGCTGGCTTGACTACCGCTTCGTCGCGCTGATGCTGGCTTCGACGCTTCTGGACTACCATTGCGGGCGAAAGATCGCGGATTCCAACTCGCCCGTTGCGCGCAAGCGCTGGCTGATCTGCTCCATCGCGGGCAACCTCGGTTCGCTGGGGTTCTTCAAGTACTACGGGTTCTTCACGCAATCGTGCGCCGACCTGCTGGCCGTCATTGGAGTGGACGCTTCGCTGCCGGTGCTGAACGTCGTGCTGCCCTTGGGGATTTCGTTCTACACATTTCAGTCGATGAGCTATTCGATCGACATTTACCGCGGTCAGTGCAAACCGACGGGCGACCTGCTTCTCTTTACCGCATACGTGTCGATGTTTCCGCAGTTGGTTGCAGGCCCGATCGTTCGCTATCGCGACATCGAAAACCAGCTCGCAACGCTTCGTCATCAGAAAACCAATCACGAGCAGATTTGCGATGGCGCGTGGCTGTTCGTGATCGGACTGGTCAAGAAGATCTGGATCGCGGATGTGCTCGCCCCCGTAGCCGCACTGGCGTTTGATTCCGAGTCGTCGCCGCAGATGATCACCGCGTGGGTCGGAACGCTTTGCTACACGTTTCAGATCTACTTCGACTTCTCCGCGTACAGCGACATGGCCCGCGGGCTGGGACTGATGATGGGTTTCACCTTCCCGATCAATTTCAATTCGCCGTACAAGTCGGCGAGCATTTCCGAATTCTGGAATCGCTGGCACATCACCCTTTCGCATTGGCTTCGCGACTATTTGTACATCCCGTTGGGCGGTTCGCGCCGCGGTACAGCCAAGACGCTGCGCAATCTCGGCATCACCATGTTTCTGGGCGGTCTATGGCACGGTGCCGCGTGGAATTTCGTCGTCTGGGGCGTGTTTCACGGCGCACTGCTGATGACACACGCGACCTGGAAGCGGCTGACGCATGTTCAGTTGAATCGAACGCTGGCGATCGGCGTGACGTTTACGAGTGTGATGGTCGGCTGGGTGTTCTTCAGGGCGCATTCGCTTGAGGGGGCAGCATCGGTGCTTTCTGGCATGTTCGGACTGCATGGCGTGGAACCGTTTTCGTACGTGTCGACGACGCTGGGGATCAGCTTTCCCGGGATTTATGAGCAATTCTCGGGAATGCACGGAATAGCGTTCCTGCTGTTTGTCACGGTCCTGACCTTCGGTGCGCCAAACAGTGAAGAGCTTCCGAAGTTTCGCCAGCCGGTCGTCGGCGTGGCCATGGGAACCGTGGTTGTCTGCACACTGACGACGTTCATGAATGAGACGCCGTTTCTTTACTTCATGTTTTAGGCGGAAGTTGTCGTGTTTGGCTCGACATGTTCAACAACGATGGTTGGCTGGAAGACACGGGAATCTGTCCGATAAACAGGAGAGTCTTACTTTATCCGGACCCGTACTTAAGGGGTGCTTTTTGACGACCGCAAACGCACTGTGCATGGATCAAGATGTCGCGAGACGGCGTGAAGATGTCGTTGCCGCGCCACCGAAAGTGCGTCGCCGCCGCTGGTTCTTCCGGGCCATGGCGGTGATGTTGGCGCTCACGGTGTGCGAAGCACAACTTCAACTCGCTTCCATGTGTGTTCCCTCCATTCGGTATGCGCTGCTGCCCGAGCACCTCCAAGCCAGACTCGATTCCGAAGCGCCGGCGATGTTGATTCCAGACGTGATCCTGGGCGTGCGCGGTAATCCGGAATACCCCGGACACGATCGTCTTGGATTTCGCAACGCTACCGTGCTGGAGCATGCAGACGTTGTGGCGATTGGCGACTCGCAGACACATAGCACGCACGAGCAGTCGTGGCCCGTTTTGCACGAGCGTGACACCGGGCATTCCACGTACAACATGGGGATTTCCGGATGGGGGCCGGCAGAGTACCTGATGGTCATGGATGCCGCGCTTCGCAAGAACCCGAAGGTCATTGTCCTCGGTTTGTACATGGGCAATGACATCGCCGATGCCTACCGCTCGGTGGTACTTCGACAGGCATGTTACGACCTGGAGTCGAGCGTCTTTCCGGAAGGCGTCGATGCGATCGAACGCGAGGACATGTGGAATGCAAAGATTCGAAGCCAACTAACCGAGCGCACCGACGAACGGACAACCCGAAAGTCCTGTGGTCTTTTGGGCCAGTGTCGAAATGTGTTGTCCGACCATTGCAAGCTTTACGGTCTCGCGCGGGCGATCAAGAATTCGGTCGGCGACCGTATCCAAGGGGCGCTTGGAGGCGGTACAGAGTCCGATCAGAAATGGGCTCGCAACGTCAAGTGGTCGAAGCGTCATCCGAAAACCAGCGCTTTGGAGGTTGATCACCAACGGACCATTCTGACACCCGCATATCGGAGCGCGCTGATCGATATGACCGACGAGCGGATCGACGCTGGTCTCAAGATCACGTTGGAAGCCGTTTCACGCATCTCAGCACGCTGCAAGGCTCGCCATGTCGAGTTCGTCGTTGCCATCATTCCAACCAAAGAGTGGGTCTTTGACGCGGTCATAGAAACACGCCACGAGTACCCGGGCATGAGGCGACTAATGGCCGACGAATCGACAGCGCTGGAAAGGATCGCGGCGTTCCTAAACGAGCGCGGCATCGAGCACGTTAACGTCGGGCATTCATTGCGGGACTTTGTGCAATCAGGACGGCAGCCTTACCCGATGACGATCGATGGTCATCCGAATGCGGTGGGCAACGAAGCCATTGCCCAAGCCATCGCCGCGCACACTGCGCCGCTTCTCAAGCAGCACGATCTTGCCTGCGCGCAACAGCCGACGCGCCAACCAACCCAAGCGAAAAAGCAACGAACGCAATAATCAATCGTTCGCGACTGGTCGTCATATCACGCAACCCCAAATGCGTGCAACATCTGTGGCGGTCTTCGTGCGATATCATCGGCGATTTTCTGCTTCATTCACGTCAATTGAACAACTGACTGAAGGATGCGTTCATGCGCCAAATCACGCACTAAATGGTGTTCATCAACCGGTTCGATATCACTTGTGCGGCTGCCACATTCGTATAGGATCGCTCGGTTGGACTTTCGCATTCGCGTTCAAATCAATGACGAGGTACATCTCTGCAGGTTAGTACAATGAAACTAAATCATCTTCATTCAACCGCATTTATCACTTTGTTGATTGTCGTGGCTGGCTGTTCACAGACCGATCACTTTTCCGGAATTGATCCGTACGAACAGCCGCTCAAAGCTTTGGAGGAAGGCAACGAGCGATTCGTACGCGGTACCAGAACGTATCCGCATCTTGATGCGGCCCGCCGCCACGATACGGCGATCCATGGACAGCATCCCTATGCCGCAGTTGTCGCGTGCAGCGATTCGCGCGTTCCGGTGGAAGAGTTGATGGGGGCGGGGATAGGCGACATTTTTGTGATTCGAGTGGCTGGCAACGTCTGCATGACGGATGAGACGGGTTCTGTTGACTATGCGGTCGCGCATCTTCACGTGCCGCTCGTTGTTGTGTTGGGTCACACGGAGTGCGGCGCAGTGACAGCGGCTGTCAACCACAGCCCAGAGCATGGGAGCATTACCCGCCTGCTAGCGCACATCGACGAGCCAATCCAGAAGGTTCGCCTTGAGCATCCCGAGCTTGAAGGCGGTGCGCTTCTGAATGCTTCGATCGAAGCCAACGTCTGGCGGAGTATTGAGGATCTGATTGCACATAGCAATTCGATTCGGGGTGCGATTTGCGAGCAGCAGACACGAATCGAGGGAGCGATCTACAATCTGGACACCGGAGAGGTTCGATGGCTTGGGCCGCATCCCATGCAGGAAGAACTCGTCGCCGCCTCAAGTGAAGACGGCTTTGAATAACAGGTCGGTCGTCAGTTTCAAAATGATGGCCTTTTAGATTGGTGAGTCTGAGGTCGCCGGGTGCGCGGATTCATGGCGCGACATGGTTGCCAAGTGCAGATTCGATTGAGGCCAACAGCAGTTTGGAATCGTGGGGCTTGGGTAGGAAGTACTGGGCGCCAGCGTGCAGCGCGCTGTTCTTGTCAACAGCGCTGGCCGACAGAACCACGACCGGAACGTCCGCCGTTTCTTCTTGTGCACGCAACGCGTGCAGCACAGATAGCCCATCGCGAATTGGCATCCGAAGGTCAAGGACAATCGCGTCGGGCAGTTGCTCTGCAACCGCGGTAAGACCGGCATCGCCATCGTGGGCGATTCGCACATCGTAGCCAGCTGCTTTCAGGCGAACGGCGACTGCTTGGGCGATTTTTCGGTCGTCATCGATAACAAGCAACCGTCGTCGATCAGGCATAGGTTAGCCCCAATTCGTTTACTTCACTCTCAAATGCCTCGACGAACTCTTGGCTATCTTCGTGAATCAACCAATTTCCGCGCATCATGAATGTTAGTTGGGGGAGCTGCGACCCCGGACGATTTCGATTGGCTTCGTTGCGGGCGCTTTCGATGCGGCTCATCAACGCGCCCAACTCCGCCTGATTGCTGGCAGCGACGACAATCCAGCCGCCCGAGGGGGATGAAATGACAAAGTCACTTCGTCGAATCTGATGTTGCAGGAATCGCTCAGCATCTTCCAACGCCAGGGTATCGGTCGTCGCGGCGACTTTGACCACAAACAATGAGACGTATTGCGCGTTTTCACAGAATGATTGAATGCGCTCGAGGTACCGTCGGATGAGGAGCTGTGGGTCATACACAGGGACCGTAAATGAGAACGTGCTGCCTTCGCCAAGCTCACTGGACACATCGATGTCGCCGAAATTCAGGCGCACAAGCTCACGAGCGATATTCAAACCCAGGCCGAACCCCTTCGTGCTTGATCGGATCTCTCCACCGGCTTGCTGGAAACGGTCGAAGATTTCTGAAACCTTGTCTGGGTCAATGCCCGGGCCGTTGTCGGATATACCGATTCTGATGGTGTCCAACTCCGAGTCCTTGTCGGCCCAGAGCGTAACTTTGCCACCCTCATCGGAAAACTTGATTGCGTTGATTGCGAGGTTGATGATGACCCGCCCGATCTTTTCGGGGTCGCAGTAAATTGAAGGAAGCAACTCCGCGATGTTGGTCGCTAGGTGAACTTGGTTTGATGCGGCTTTGCGCTCCAGTGTCTTCTGGACGCGATCGAAGACTTCCCGGACGGTACAGACTTTGCGAGCAATACCAAGAAGCCCGGCTTCCAGTTTGCTGATGTCGAGCATGTCGTCGACCATGGTGGCCAGGTCATCGACGCGATCCAAGACGGTGGCCAGATACTCCTGTTGCTCTGCTGAGACGTCTCCGGCCAAACCGTCGTATAGAATTGAAGTGAATTCCTTGATCACAGTCAGTGGCGTGCGAAATTCGTGCGACACATTGTCAACGAACTCGTGGGCCGTGTCGTATAACTCTGCGAGTCGGCGGTTTTTCAGTTTGAGTGACTCGTTCTTCTGCTTCAAGTCTTTTGCAAGTTTGGCATTGATCTGCTCCAGTTGCCTTCGCTTGAACCCACCGATCGCGTTTTCGATGGAGCGTCGCAACAGTTCAGGGGCGAGGTCACCTTTGACCAAATAGTCGTCCGCCCCGTTTCGAATCGAATCGCGGGCCATGTACTCGTCGCCTTGTCCCGTCATGGCAATGATGGGACGCAATTCGCCGGAATCGCGCAATTGGCTGAGCAGGTGCATACCGGTGTCAGCCCCAAGCATTTGATCCAGGAAGATGACATCGACAGTGTCTTTGGACAACACGTCTTTGGCAGCCTGGGGGGTGGTTGCATGGATGAAGGTCGTGTCGAACGTGGAAATCGATTCAAGGTGCCGGCGCAGTAGTTCTGCGTCGCCCGAGTCGTCTTCGATAGCCAGGACCTTGAAGTGGTCATAAGACATGGTTGGCGTTCTCCTGTCGACGTGCGAGTTACAAACTTGTCTGCGACGTTGAACGAAAGTTACATTGCATCGAGGAAAACAAAACGAATTTCATCGCCGGTCCAAGATGTGCTTATCCGCCCAGCTTGGTACCGAGCCACAGTCTTTTTCGGCTCTTTCGCGGCGAGCCTCTTCACGGTTCATTGAGACCGTTCAAATAGTGTTGCACGTGTATTGTACGATGTACCCGGCGAAAACTTGTTCGCTGACGCATGGTGAAGATTATGTAGATGTAAAGCAATGGACCGAGGGGGGAAATCATGCAGAAGATACTTATTGTGGACGATGACCGCGCAACACGTACAGCATTACGCACTCGATTCAGCAGTTCAAATTATGAAACGTTGGAAGCTGCAAGCGGACAAGCAGCGATCGATCAGTTTAACTCCAATAAACCGAACATCATTTTATTGGATGCTTCAATGCCAGACATGAGCGGCTTTGAAGTTTGCCGACAGATGAGGGCGTCCGATCCCGAACGACGGACCAAGATTTTCTTCCTTTCGGGAGCAGACACCCCAAGTGTTGAATACGTGGAGCGCTGCGTTGGCGTCAGTGATGCGGACGGTTACTTTCGCAAGCCGTATGACATTGGCGAACTGATGGCGACGGTGGGCGGGGCAGACGCATAGCCGGTTTCATGGGGGATTTGCGCACAATGAAAAAGAAGAGAATCTTGATCGCCGACGATGACCGGCAGCTCCGTCGTTCGTTGCGAAAGCGACTCAAAGAGTGGGGCTATGATGTCGTGGAATCGTCCGACGGACTTGGCGTGATTGCCCAGGCGACGACGGCGCAGGTCGATGCGTTGATACTGGACCATCAGATGCCATCGGGGGATGGCCGTGAAATCGCTTACATGATCAGGCAGGAAACAGATGCCCCGATCATCATGCTCACCGGCTATGACAAGAGCAACTTCGGCGGGATGCTCGACGATTTGAGCAACGTGTCGTACCTGCGCAAACCGCTCGAGTCGGAAAGCCTCCGCGAAATCCTTGAATCGCAAATGGTCGCTGAGGGGCGACAGGCCGTCTGTGCTTAACGCCGTCTATTTCTCTGGTACGCAGGTAATCTTGAGACCATGAGCAAGATTCTCGTTGTCGATGATGACAAGGCGTTGACGAAAGCCATCGCCGTCAGGTTGCAGTCTGCCGGCTTTGATGTCGTGGTGCAGAATTGCGCCCACGATGCTTCGTCGTCGGTCGTGCAGTGTTTGCCCGATTTGATCATTCTAGATGTCGATATGCCCGGCTACACGGGCTTGGAATTTCATCACTGCCTGCAATTCTCATCGCGGGCGAGAGATATTCCCGTGGTTTATCTCAGCGGGCGGGACTGTGCCGACAATCGTCGAATCGCGTTCGAACAGGGGGCGGTTGCGTTCTTGACCAAGCCTTTCGATTCGAACGATCTGGTCGTGTCGATCAAATCAATTCTGGAACTTCAAAGCGCAGGCACTTAGGAGTTGCGGTGTCGTTCTACAGAGTTGCACATGATGCGGTCAACAATCGGACGTGCAGGAATTCGCGCACGTGTCGCTAGCGCGATGCGAACTGCCCGGAGAGTTGCGGCCTTACGTTGGCAGCAATCTCTGGAATGCTCATGTGTGTCCGCAACGCAGCCAGGAGGGCGTGGATGTCGAGCGGCTTGGCTAGAAACTCGGATGCTCCAAGTCCCACCATTTCTCGCTGCAGTGAATAGTCCTTGGCGCCGCCCTCTGATCGTCCAGTGAGAATGATGACCGGGATATCCTTGGTGATTGCATGCCTCTTGAGTCGTCCCAGAACATAATTGCCGCAACAGTCCGGCATGTAGAAATCTGAGACGATGACGTGGGGCCTTTCTTTCAGGGCCATCCAATACCCTTGCATCCCGCCAAACGCCCGCAACGTCTCGATGCCGTATGGCCTGAGTCGAACCATGATGGCTTTGGAAATGTCAGCATCATCATCGATGACGAGAATTCTTGGCGCAGCCACAGAGGCACCTTTGTTTCTGGCGTAATTCAGCGTGAGATTGTTTGGCGGAACTCGCGCAGCCTTTGTCTCAAGATTCAGTAATTCCATGAGAATCGGCTCAAGTTGCGGCCAGGCACTTGCCCCTTTTTCAACGTGGTACGCGCCCATCGCCTCGCACTGTTTGATGGTGTCGGCATCACGGTCGCCTGTTAGGAAGACCACGGGCAGCGGGGGCATGCTTGGGTCGGTGGTCAACTTCTCAAAAACCGCTAGCCCGTCCGCTGCCGGCATGTTGATATCGAGGATGGCCAAGTCCGGCGGGTCTTTGCAAATGCTCGCCATCGCGGCAAGTCCGTCGGTGACCTGCTCGACATTCAACCCGAGACCCTCACAGCGGCGGCTCAGTGCGAGCAGAATACCGCGGTCGTCATCAGCAATCAGAATTCGTTTGGTTTTCATACAATGCCACCTTTGACGAGATCGTGTGAGCGCCCGTCGGCGCGATCAATGCCGATTCCACGGGTCGTTGAACGGCAACCATCTAACGGCAAATCCGGGTGAATCCTGCACATTCGCGGAATGCCTCAATGCCTGGTTCAACGATCGGCTGACGGGGCGGTTGGCTCATTGTGTTACAGCGCGTCGCGGTTGCGTGGTGCGTTGATGGCTACAATTTGTCGTGACGTGGCAAAGAACCGAACTATTATTGAAATGGGGAATTTGCGTGTTAGCGCATGGGAGCACGTCATCAACAACGCCGCAAAGCGATTCGGCCCATCAAACAAATCAGACGAAACAAAACGGCCCAATCGATCCCAGTTGGGGCGCTCACCGCGCAGAAAAAACTGCGCGCAATTGCCCAAGCCAACATGGCCAATGAGGGTTGGTTCCATGGGACTAATTCACTCAAAGAGCCGCGGTGCAAAATATTGGGACGATTTTCGACAATAACAAACAGTCGCGCAACGGATTGACCGTGCTAGGATGACATGCGTGGCATTCACGTCGCCCCCCACGCATGCAAGGTCCGCGGAGAGGACAATGACCGTTCGGAAACGATTCGTATCTGCCTACCTCTTGGTTGTCGCGCTGACGCTGGTGGTTGGCGCGCTTTGTCACCTGAGTTGGTCGGAACAGTTCTACCTGGCGGCGCCTGTGGTTTTTCTGATACGGGCGTTTTCGTTTCAATCGTGCGACAAGCTGGAATTCCGCAGGCGCATCATTCTTATCGTGACCGGGCTCGCGATTGTGTTGTTCGTTGCCATCGGAGATGTCGTTTGGCCAAGTCCCTCATTCGGATCGTTTGGGCGGACGATTTGCGCCTATGCATTGGTGGCGATCGTGGTCGTGTCAATGTGGCTATATGTACCAGTGGGCGCCGCCCTTAAGAAACTCTTCAACGAGTCCGAGGACGGGCGATGGAAACGGATCACGCTTCGCACGTTGGGCATCATTGTCTATTCGTTCGTGGTGTACGCCTATCTACTTTCGTTCCTTCAAACGCACGTACCCAAGCGGTCGGGAGATCGCACGCCGACCCAGTTGCGACTGGCGTATGAGGACGTCTCCTATCCCTCGCGCGATGGGGTTCGTCTTGCCGGGTGGTTCATTCCTGGCAAAGACTCGGACCGGGCCGTGGTTCTCTGTCATGGCATGGGGGCCGACCGGACCGACATGCTCGACTTCGCCCTCGCGCTGCACGACGGCGGGTATTCGGTGTTGATGTCGGACTTTCGCGGCCACGGTGCTAGCGGCGGGTATACGGTCAGCTATGGACCGAAAGAAAAATGGGACATCGTTAGCGGCGTCGATTTCTTGAAACGCGAGCATCCGGACAAGTCAAAGCATGTGTTCGGTGTCGGCTGGAGCATGGGAGCTGCGTCGCTGGTGTTAGCCGCTGCCGACGACGAGCGCATTGAAGGGTTGCACATTGACGCGGTGTTCGCCAGCGCGATGGATATGGCCAAGGTGCTGCCATCCGGCGCGCCGCCGATCTATCGCCAGGTCACACCGTACACGGCCACCGTTTTCGCGTGCGCAGAATCCGGCGTGAATCTGTTCGGACTCGATATCACCGAAGCGATCAAGCAAGTGAACTGCCCCGTCATGTTCGTCCACGGCGAAGAAGACAAACTGATCCCCATCGCACAGGGTCGAGCCGTCTACGAATCCGCCAACCAACCCAAAACGTGGCGATCCATCCCAGGCGCCGGTCACTGCGGAACCATCGGCATCGATTCACCGAACTACGAAATCAAGATGCTCGCATTTCTTGACGCGATTGACGCCAAAGACAAGTAAATACGCGGGTGCCGTTCGAGCGGGAGGAGGCTTCGGTGGTGTTCACCGCTGGGACTCATGAATTGTTGGATGCCTCGACAAGTGAGTCCGCAAATTCTTTGAATCTCTCGTGACGCTGCGATTCCTTCCGTGCTCGTAGACAAGAGAAAACAAACATTGCCACGAAGGCTGACCCGAAACATACGTTTTCGGTAAATAGACCAACACCCAAAGCCCTCCCGATAATTTCGAGTCCAAAATAAACTCCAACAAAGAGCAGCATTGGAGTGAAAGCGTATTTGGTCAATTCCCACCATGGAATGATAGACATCTTAAGCCAGCGTGCAGATCTGCGTCTGTCAAAACGATCCATGCCGATGTAGTTGTTTGGGGCAACGGGCACTTTCTGGGCGTCCTGCCATTTGCGTTTTGTGCTCTCGGCTACGCATCCCCAACTTCGGGTCGCTCCTTCAACGATGCGATCAACGGGAACGCTGTTGCTTGAAATCCCGAAGCCAAGTTCAAAACACCACTTGGTTGTCACCTTGCGTCCTTTGCTGTCTCTGTACACCTTTGTGAATCTGACCGGTGGGCCCGAGATTTTGTCCTTGATGATCGAAAAACCACCGAGTTGCAGAAAGTGATCGCAGGAGCCCGCAAGCGCGTGGGGGTGGTACGGGTGGAGTTCGGGAACCCCATACTTGAAGGAGCAGAAGTATTTACAATGTTTGTCTTCAATTCGATAGAGACGATCGGCTACATT
Source organism: Phycisphaerae bacterium (assembly GCA_030429365.1). Classification (GTDB taxonomy): domain Bacteria; phylum Planctomycetota; class Phycisphaerae; order UBA1845; family UBA1845; genus UBA1845. The sequence goes on along the minus strand of JAUIEW010000019.1, from coordinate 19,547 downwards.
CTCAATAGCCTGTGCAAGATGTCGCTTGAACCAGTTCATCGAATTGGGGTCGGTTGAATGCAGTTTCTACGCTACACGATTGTAGCGTGATGGTTAGTACAATTGAATAGCCAACCCGATCGCGCTATTTGGAACTGAGGGCCCGACGTGGAAGCGAGTCAGCGAACGTGTATTTGGGTTGTCGTCTTCCTGCTCGGTGAATTGCAGTGGAATTGGATCGCCCGGGTCGGCTGGCGTTTCTTCAACGCCAAACATAACCCACCTGCATGCAAGCAGGGCGGTTACAATTTGACGGGCAACGTCAGTGGCACTTGTCCGGAATGCGGTGCGGCGTGCGAGCAAATGCGCACTTAGATACAGTGACGCACTTCGCAACGATTACCCAACTCGCACTCGAGATTTCGCATCAGATCTGCATGACAGGTCGTTGGCGGCCCAACGTGTTCGCGGGCCGCCCGCTCCTGATTGTCGTCGATGGATTTTGTGGCGGTCATACGGGTCTGCGATGACCGCCACTTTCGTCTGCTCTTACACTCTTCGATCGTCGTCTATTCGCACGGATTGAGGTCTGTGACGTCGATCTTGGTGAGGTCGAGGCTGGATGCGTCTTCTCTGATGGCGTTGCTCAGCCATCGGCAACCGTCGGCGTACTCGTTGTCGTATCGCGTTACCATCACCTGATCGGTCACCACGTGTAGCAGCGAGTCGTTCTGCTCCGAATAAAGCCAAGCGCTTTCGATACTGTCGACCTCAGTACCGGGATCCAGTCCGATCGCATACCAACCGTCTTCCGTCACGTTGCCGGTGGATGGAACCTCCTTGTGAACGTGCCACCAGATGGTGATACCGTGCGAACCCACATTCTTGAAGTGGATTTTCGACAGGCACGCGACGTTCCCTTCACTACCGCTGAATCGCGGCGGAACTTCGGCTGATATCTCAACCGATGTGTGATCGTCGCACACCTGAGCGTCGAAGTTGCCGTCGCCGTCAGGATCGAGCGGGTTGACGGGATTCGAATCATCGCCACTGCCATCCATGTCGTCGATGTCGCCGCCATTGCCATCGTCGCCGCCATTCGCATTATCGTCGGGATTGTCATCCGTGCCGCCGGACGTATCGCCGTCGTCGGGATTGTCGCCTGAGTTATCGTCGGAGTTTCCGTCGGATGAGGAACCGTCGTCGTTGTCTGTATTCCCATCGGTGTTGCCGCCAGTATTGCCACCAATGATCGCGTCGTCGAAACGAACCTGCAATTCATCGATGATGACGCGGCCGGTCCTCTTCCCCGTGACCTTCATACAAAGGTTAAACAGTCCGGCGCGGACGGAGCCCATTAGCGAGTCCGCGATACGTTGTTCACTTTCATTGATGAATATCGTCCTGTCGGCGAAGCGCATGATTTCGTACGTGCCGACATAGACGCCATCTTCGCACGGATTGGCCACGCTCGTGTCGGCCATGTAGACGTCCATCAAACAGAGCAATTCTGGGGCTTCTTGCCGGGTCTTTGCGCTTCGCTTTGCGGTTGATCCTTCGGGGATGAACGTGACGCCGGAAGCCGGGAGAATCAGGGTGGCTCCCACCGGTTGATCGTCCGGCGTTTCATCGAAGAGTTTCACGCCAACGGTTTTCTGCACTGGCGGGCCGTCCGCCACGATGTCGAAACTTCCATCGCTTCCCAATGAGATCGATACGGTGACACCAGCGATGGAAAACGCCAAGGTCGTGCCGCCGTCGTCGGTCGTGACGTTGATCGAACAAGCCGCGAGCCAGCCGACCACAAAAACGCAAGCGACGCCCAAGACGACGCTTCGGTTACGACGCATTTCAAAAACCTCCTGCGATCGCCTGGCCACTCAGTCTTGATTCGCCGCTGGTTACGCGCTCATCCGTGATCGCGCGGTTTTGTCGACAACAAGCGACTGATGCCATGCGTTCGCCAATTTGCCACCGGGACAGATCGCCAGCAGCGGTGTAATGTTTCAGTGTCCGCACGCGTGCTAGCTGTTCGCGATCCTGGCGAACTGTCCGTTGCAAACACGCTCGAAATCCGCACCGGATAGCTTGATCGATTTGGTGTGCGACCCGGCTTGTATGGTCAGGTGCTTACTGCCGCGCAGCTGTTCGTCGATCACGGTCCGCAATCCATAAAGTGCTCCGATTGGCGGTTCCGCGCCCAGTTCACAGTCTTGGAAGATGGCGGCCATCTCCGATTCCGTGGCAAGCCGCGCTTCTGGTTCGCCCAGCACTTTGGCCGCCCGATGGAGGTCGAGGTGTTTGGGCGCGGGTATCACGCACATGCTAAAACCGCCGGACCCTCTGACGACGACCGGTTTGGCGACGGCATGTCCGCTGATGTGTTCGACGCTGGCCAAGCCCTGTGACGTGAACGTCTTCACGTGGGTATGCACCTCGTACTTGACATTGTTGTCCGTAAGAAATGTTTCGACTTCCATGACGCACGCTCCTTTCTTGCGAGCAAGTCAGAGCAGCGGAGCAGTTGATCGGTCCGAGCGTCAAGGCGTCATGCATGGTCGGGGGCCGCACCAACCACAGCGCTGCGAAAGTGGACGGTATGTGCGACGTTGCAATGTCTTGGTGGAATTGAAGAAGTGCGGCGGTGTCTCGGCCTGGGACCGACGTTCCGGTTCGAATCGCCGGCCATGCAGGCCGCCGCGTTCGCCGATTCCGCCAACCTGTCAGTGTATCGAGTCGTCGAAGGATTACAAAACGAAATCGCGGCAAGGTCCCGATAACCCAAGAGCCCGACGGCTCTTACCGCGGCAGCACGCCTGCCAAATGCGGAAAGTTGGCGATTGTGCACAGCGGTGGATAATGGGGCGGTATGAAACGGCGAATCCCAAAGCGGCGCATACTCAAGTGGGTGGGGCTGACGTTGAGCTTCGCGTTTGTTCCGTTCTGGATCACCACGCTTTATCACGGGTTTGGTTATCAAGGAACTTCCACCCGCGTTCTGGTCAAGTGCGGTTATGTCAACGTGTACAACGGTACAAACCGACTTCCCACAACGTGGTGGTATCACCGGCTTGAACCGGGAGCATTTCGCAAGATGTATTGGCCGGTCTATTTAACCGCCGGGACGGAATACAGCCTGACCATACCACTGCTGTATCCATTTCTAATGATTGTAATCGCGACGTTCTGGCTATGCCGTGCGGATCGCCGCCCCAAGACTGGCTGCAAGCACTGCGGCTACGATCTGACCGGCAATGTCAGCGGCGTTTGCCCGGAATGCGGAGCCGTGATTGAAAGTTCTGTCTTGGAATCGGTTGAGTGAGGAATTCTTGGGTGAGCTATCACAATGATCTAAGGGGTTTCCGGCGATCTTGAATTCCAACTGAGAGTGTCGATGCAGACGATCATTTACAAAGCACGAAGCCGACCCGATCTATTTGCGATCCGAGACCTTCTAAGCCATCACGGGATCGCGTCGACGTTTGTGGGCGATCCGGACATGTCGCCCGGACCGGGCACCAAGGTGTACTATTTTGTCGAACTCGCGGTCGATGATGCACAGGCGGCTCGGGCCAAGCAGATCATCGGCGAACATGAAGCCGCAAGCGTCGAACGCATTCGCGAATTGACATCGCCGATTCGCCGGGGCGTGGGGCTTGTGGTTGTGTTCACCGTTCTGTTGGCAGCGCTGGGGTTGATCTTCGCCATGGACTGGATGCTGTCGGCGCTTCCGATTCTTTTTGTCTCAGTCCTTGTCGCGCTTTCGGTCTTCTCAAGCCTAAAGTCGATGACCCGAGAGCGCCGCCGCGACCGGAGGCAGTGCATCGAATGCGGTTATTCCTTACGAGGAAATCAAAGCGGCAGGTGCCCCGAATGCGGCACGGCAACAAGAAAGGCCGAACCAAAGTGACGCGCACGAGATCGACCGCGAGCTACAGTCCGACATCGAAGCATGGATAAGCCTATGAGAACCGTTCCGAGCGAAAGCCTTGGCGATCGTGCGGAGCGGTGGATAATGGGGCGGTATGAAACGGAGAATACCAAGACGACGCATTCTTAAGTGGGTGGGCCTTTTGTCGGTCGCGCTGCTGATTGCCACATGGTGTGTGACTCTTTGTATCGACATCGTCTACAGGGGAAATGGTTGGGGAGCAACAGCTTGCGGCGGCATGGTGGGCGGTTGGCGAAATGATTACCCAAGAAAGTCAATGGTGCAGGGCAAGTGCCGAACCCGCGCACGTTGGATCATTTCACGAAATGAATCCGTGAATTGGTGGCTCGTGAATGCGAAACATGGTGGTTTTCTTCACGGCTTCCTTGTGCCGATTTGGATGATTCTTCTTCCAACATTGATCGCCACAGTATTCGCATGGCGGCTGGACCGCCGTCTTGAGAGCGGTTGTCAGAATTGTGGCTACAACCTCACCGGCAATGCCAGCGGTGTTTGTCCGGAGTGCGGAACGAACGTGAACCCCTAGCAGGCACGCCGATGGAGCGGAGGCGCTGTTGTGGCTCGTGAAACTTCAAGACGCAGTGTTGCGCGTTGGGTTGTCGCGATCCACTCCTTGCTGGCCATCCTTGTGTTACTGATTGTCATCCAAAGCTGGGGGAAGTTTGGAGCCGGCACGTCCGATTTGTGGCTTATCTTCCTTCTGATCGATTTTCCCATGGCTTGGTTTTACTTCCCGCTTGATGGATGGCTCCTACCATTGGATTTGGGCGTGCAATTTCGCTTTGTCACCCTCCCGTTCCTGACGGCGCTGCTTTTGGGTGGAGTGCAATGGTATACGATCGTGCGCATTGTCGAGTTGTGCGGCCAGTGTCGCCGACCTGAAGCAGGCAAATGCAATGATTGCGGCTACAATCTAACCGGTAATGTCAGCGGCGTCTGTCCCGAATGTGGGATGGAAGTGGCGGGTGAACAGCCCAACCCATATCCCCGACAGGACTCGAACCTGTAACCTCCGGCTCCGGAAACCGGCGTTCTATCCGATTGAACTACGGGGACTTTGCACGTTTGTGGTGCGGGGGTCTATGCTCGCTCAGGGCTTGCGAACCGTCAAGATGTGCGGGTGCGGAATTTGCTTGCGGCTTCTGCGGATGAGCGGGAGGCGGTCACGACCGATCAATTCTCTGGCAGCTTGTGGTCACGACGAACACTGGCTGGCGAGCGGCCAGTGGCACCCTGTGTTTCTGCGAACTGGGGATCTGCGACTTGGGTGCGGCTGATCGTTACGTGGGTTCTAGGGTGACTTCGCCGACGGGGCGTTCGAGCGGGTCGCCGGGTTTGATGGCCCGGGTGATTTTGACGGCTCGGTTTTGGCGATGCCTGCCCACGAGTGCGGCGAACTTGTTCTTGCCTTCGACGCGGATGAGCAGTTCTTCCTTGGACGGCTTGGTGGTCTGAATGATGTCGCCGGGTTGGAGGGCGAGCAATTCCTCGACGGTCATGGTGGTTTCGGCCAGGTCGGCACAGATTTCGATCTTCGCCGAGTCGATCCGGTCCATGATGGCGTCGGTCTGGGCTTCGAGGTTGGCGGCTCGGCGGTAAGAGAGCCATCCCTGCGTCGCGAGTTTTGACATCGCCGGTTCGATGACATTAAACGGAATGCAGAGGCTCATCGTTCCGGCGCGTGGCCCCATGCGAAGTTCGAATCCGATCACGACCACAACTTCGTTTGGTGCGACGATCTGCACAAGGTGCGGGTTGCTTTCCGTCTCGCTCAAACCAAACCGCACTTCGATCAGGTTGGACCAGACTTCCGTCAACTCGGTCAGCGCCCGGTCGGTCATCTTCTGGATCAATCGCAATTCAATTGACGTGAGCGGGCGCTGCGGGACGAAGATTTCGTTACTCGATCCCCCAAGCAATCGGTCAATGATCGGGTAGATGATCAGCGGGCTGATTTCCAAACACATCTGCCCTTCAAGCGGCTCGCATGAAAGCAGGTTGAAGTTTGTCGGGTTGGGAAGCGAGTGGATGAACTCGCTGTAGGTCAATTGTTCGATGGTCGAGACGCGGACTTCGACGATCGTGCGCAGAAAACTTGAAAGCGACGCACCGAGGTTTCGTGAGAAACTGTCGTGCAGACTCTCCAGCGAGCGCATCTGATCCTTGCTGACGCGCTCAGGGCGCTTGAAGTCGTAGGTGCGCGATTCCTTTTGCGGCCCTTTCGAGGCCTTGCGCGAGGATGTTGCCGACTGAGCCGCTTCGGTGACCTCGGCGCTGCCGGTATCGACGGCGGCCAACAGGGCATCGACTTCATTTTGATCAAGAACGTCAGCCATCCAACCTCTCCGGATAAACTGTACAATCCGAGTGTGTCGGGCCGTCTCCCGCTTCACGATCCACGATCGTGACAAGCGAGCGCCAACTCATTTTTTATCGGAAGGAAACGGGGGCGTCTTGAGGCGGATGGACGCGGATTCCGGGCATTTTCAGCCCTTACAGGGTCGCGAGCGGCGATCGGTCAGAACGGCATCGCCAGTTGGCGTCCGTGCGTCCGCCGGTGGTCAAGGTTAAAATCGGCATCTGGAATCGATCCCCAACAAGGAATCAACGCAATGAACAAATCGACATGGACCGCAGTGCTGGCATTGGGCGTCTTGATGGGCAGCGGGTTGAATCGGTTGGCCGCCGACGAGCCCAAGGGAGATGCCGACGCCAAGTCCAAGACGGCGGCTTCGACGCCCGACGTTGCCATCGAGCAGTTGGGCTTTCTCGCGGGCAACTGGATCGGAACATTTCCCGGTGGCCGGTGGGAGTCGGCATACACGACGCCGGAAGGCGGCATGATCCTGAGTTCGAGCAAGGAGTTTCGCGGCGATCGCGTGGTGATGATCGAGTTTGAACACTTCATGACCATCGAGGGCGAAGTCGTCTTGACGCCATACCCATTCGGCAAGAAGAGCAGCACGACGTTCAAGCTCACCGAATTCGATGCGGCTAAGAAACGCGTCGTCTTCGCCAACCCCGAACACGATTTTCCCAACACGATCATCTACGAACGCACCAAGCCGGACGAGCTGGTGATTCAGGTCATCGGCACGATGCGCGAGAAAGAAGTGAATCAAACGATGACGCTGTCGCTCGTTGTTGGCGGATCGTCAGGACGTGGAGAATAACTCGATAAACGAGTCGCCTTCGTTAAAGAAGTATGCCGCACCGCCGACGCCGATCCACACGCCGATGTTTGAAATGACGATTCTGCGCATGCCCATCCACTCCCAGCCGGAGACCTCAAGGCCGGCGACCGTGACGCCCAAGCTGGCGATGGCAATCTGGCGGGCGAGGATCATCAATAGCGCGACGATCACTACGCCGATCGTGCAATGCAGGCTCACCATTCCCGACGCCTTGTGCATGCACGTGAACAAGATCCACGTCATCACAAATCCGATCATGATGCCGATAATCGCGAGGAAGAATGTGGCTTTGGGGTCGTCGCAGACGTGAAAGAGCAATCCGGTCGGCGCCTTGCACGTCAGGGCGGTCCATCCGGTGGTCATGACGGCGGCTGCGATGAGGCACGCGATCATGCCGTTGATCAAACCGCGCTGCGGCGTCCATTCTTTGGATTCTCTTGAGGCGGCAGCATCGTCTGCGGTTTCGATGACCGGTTTGAAATCGGGCGAACGTGGATCGAGCATGGCTTGGCCCTTCGTGTCGAAAGATTTGGAAACCCATTCGACAGCCCGAGCGACGGCGCGAATTGAATTGTGATAGGAGCGTCAGCCGCGGGCGTCAGTACCTACCATGATGCCATCGCCGCGCTGCGGAATCCAGCCCCTATCTGACTATTACTACTATTTCGCGGTTTGCAGTCCGCAGGCGTCGCGGATCTTGGCCATCAGCGGTTCGGCGATAGCCCGTGCTTTCTTGGCGCCTTCGACGAGGACGCCTTCGACGTAGGCTTCGTCCTTTTCGAGTTCGGCGCGTCGTTCGCGGGCGGGGCCGAAAGTTTCTTCGAAGCGCTCAGCCAGTCTCTTTTTGACGTCGCCATAACCCATGCCGCCGGCGCGATAGCGCTTTTCCCATTCGGCGAGTTCGTCGGGTTCGACCATCAGGCTGAGGATCGCGAACACGTTGCACGTCGTCGGATCTTTCGGGTCTTCGACCGGCGTGCTGTCGGTGACGATGCCCATGATGCGCTTCTTGCTGTTCTTCGGCGTGTCGAACAGTTCGATGGCGTTGCCATAGCTCTTGGACATTTTCTGTCCGTCGATACCGGGAACGGTGAACGCCTGGTTGAGGCGCGCTTCGGGCGCTTTCAAAATCTCCTCGCCATTGCCGAATGCACCGTTGAAGTAACCGGCCATGTCCGCGGTCATCTCGATGTGCTGCACCTGATCCTTGCCGACGGGGACGATGTCCGATTCCACGATCAAGATGTCAGCCGCCTGAAGCACCGGGTAGCAAAACAACCCCATCGACGATTGCAGGCCCTTGGCGAGTTTGTCTTTGTAGCTGACGGCACGCTCGAGCAGACCCTTGCCGGTGACGCAGCTTAGAATCCACTGCAATTCGCAGACTTCGGGCAGGTCCGTCTGGCGGTAGAGAGCGGCTTTCGCTGGATCGAGACCGAGCGCGAGGTAATCGAGGGCGACGTCGCGGGTGAGTTGGCGGGCGAGGTCGGCATCGTGGACGGTGGTCATCGCGTGGTAATTGGCGATGAAGTAGAAGCACTCGTTTTCTTCCTGCAGCTCGATGTGCTGCTTGAGTGCTCCGAGATAATTGCCCAGATGGAGCTTTCCGCTGGATTGTATGCCGGACAGTACACGCATGTTCGCCTCCCGAAAAATGAAGTCGGTAACCTACCAAGCAAGCGGTTATTTGCAATATGCGGCGGGAATGCGGGTAGGGTGAGCCGTGCCCACCGCAGTTTGTGTGCATAACGACTGGTGGGCACGGCCCACCCTACGCGATGCATATATCTCAGATGTGCGGTTGTTCGTCTGACGCGCGGTTGATGGCTCGGCGGATGCGTTCGTGGACTTCCTCGACCTTGTTGATCTGGAACCAGTGGAAGTCGTCGCAGGGGACTTCGTCGGATGCGAACAGGATAGTGCCAAGTCGTGTCATTCTTTCATGCGGACCGATGGTGATTTCGGTTCGGCGGATTGAAAGCAGCGGGCACGAGAGGATGTCAACTTTGAACACGCCGCGGACGCGCATGACCCGGCGGTTCGTTAGAATGTAAAATCGCGACACCCACCGCAAGAAGGCCATGCCCGTACGGATGATGATGATCGCCGCACCGATCTGCCCGATCGTCTGCCGCGAGATACCCGCGACCTGAAACGACGAAAAGATCGAAATCAAAAGCAGCGTACCGCCGAGAAAGATCCATCGCGCGGAATCAAACAAAACGAACCACAGCGAAGGCTTGATGGCCAGCAACACCGTTTCACCGCCGTCGATGATTTGCTCGGCGATGGAGAGGGATTCGTCGGAGGAGACTGCCGGTGTCTTGACAGCCGCAGCGCTGAATCGGCGCGCATCGGCGACAACCCGGGGCGGCGCGTGCTCAATAGCAATCCGGTTTGAGGACGGCAATGTGCGGGAAATTTCGATAGTGGTCGTCATAGTCGAGGCCATACCCTACGACAAATTCATCCGCAATTTCAAACCCGACGAAGTCGGCTGTCACGTCGGGCGGTGCTTTTTCCGGTTTACGCAGCAGGACAGCCGTCCGAATCGATCTTGGGTTTCGCTCGCTCAATTTGCTGCGAACGAAGCGAAGCGTCTTGCCCGTATCGAGGATGTCATCGACCACCAGCACATGCTGATCGTGGATGTCTTCTTCGAGGTCCATCTCCAGCTTGGGACCTTGCGATTCGGTGGTCGCGCCGGAATAGCTGGACACAGTCATCATCCCCAGCTTCATTTTTATCGGCATGTGGCGAATTAGATCCGCCAGGAAAATGATCGAACCCGACAAAATGGGTACGAGAATCAGCCCCGTATCCTCGTCGGGATAACACGCAGCAATCTGGGAAGCCAGTTCCTTGACGCGCTGAGCCAGTTCGCGGTCGGTAATCAGAATTCGATCAATGTCGGTTTCCATCGCGGCATTATAGCCATCAACGGAAATGTCGCGAGCGTTTTCCCGCAGCGGGTGTGGGAGCGACGCAGTGAGTATTGCGCGTTCTTCATTTGCGTGGCTTATTCGATGTGGCCCGAGATCGCCTTGGGGGTAGATGACACATTGGTGAGCATTCGTTCGAGCGCGACGTTGGCCCAGCGTTTGACCTCGGCGTGTACGCTGATCTGATTGGAGACCCTGCCGTCAGCCAGTTCGTCGAGGCTCCACAAAAGCTGCGTCGGACTGATGCGATACATCGTCGTGCACAAGCATTGGATCGTCGCGAGCGAACGCACGTCCTTGTCGGTGTGCGTGTTGGTCAGGCGGTTGACGAGATGCACTTCGGTACCGATCGCCCACTTGCTGCCCTTCGGCGCTTGCTCGATCGTGTTGATGATGAATTCGGTGCTGCCAGCCAGGTCGGCTTTCTGGACGACTTCCCAACTGCATTCGGGATGGACGAGGATTTTGCGATCGGGTTCGTTGGCGCGGATGGCATCGCACTGCGCGGCATTGAACAACTGGTGCACGCTGCAATGTCCCTTCCACAAAATCACTTTCGCGGCGCCGGCCTGCTCCGCTGATAATCCGCCGTCGGGTTCTTTCGGATCGTAGACCACCATGTCGTCGAGCGGGATGCCCATCGCGTAAGCCGTGTTGCGCCCGAGGTGTTGATCGGGCAGGAAGATGACTTTATCGCCTTGTTTGAACGCCCATTCGAGCACCATCGCCGCATTGCTGCTCGTGCAACATGCGCCGTCGTGCATCCCGCAAAACGCCTTGATGCTAGCCGCGGAGTTGACGTAGGTGATGGGGGTGATTTTCGCGTCGGTTGATTCGGCGAGAAACGCCCATGCGTCTTCGAGTTGGTCGAGGGCGGCCATGTCTGCCATGGAGCAGCCAGCCGACAGATCGGGCAGAATCACTTTCACCGAGTCGTCAGTGAGGATGTCAGCCGACTCAGCCATGAAGTGCACGCCGCAAAACACCACGAACTCAGCCGCATTTTGCTTGGCCGCGATCTGCGAGAGTTTGAGGCTGTCGCCGGTGAAGTCGGCGAATTCGAGGACATCGTCCTGCTGATAGTGGTGCCCGAGGATGACGAGTCGGTCGCCGAAGTTGCGCTTGTGCTCGCGGATTTGCTCCGCGATTTCTTCGGGCGAAAGCTTGGAATAACTCGGGGCGATGGGCGGCTGAAATAGCATGACGAACGTTTAACTCCGTTTCGCAATCGACTGAAGCCGCCGTATCAACGAATGATACGTGAACAGCAAATCAATCCGAGTAAATCTTTGGGTTGTCGCGGTAATCCAAATGGCGATCGCTCCCGCAAAGTCGACATTTTAGATTGCACATCTTCCAATGACAATTACGCCGCAGATTCGGTCGCGGTTCAAGATTCGGTGCTGGGACGGCTGGTAATCACGTTGAGCGACATACCCGACGGCGGGTCCAATTCCGACGCCAGTTCGCGGATGACCGTGTCGGCCATCAACAGCCCCCGGCGCGTCATGCGCAGTTTGGCGGCGTCGCATTCGATCAGACCGGCTTGGGTCAGACGCGCGACGCAATCGCGGCAATTCTTCAACAGGTTGATGCCCGTTCCTGTTTGAAACGCGCCCAGATCCAACCCGTCAACAAGTCGCATGCGCATCATCAGGAATTCGAGGGCGCGTTCGGTGTTGGAGATTGTCTCGCGCTCGGCGATCGCGTGACCGTGTTCGTTGATCGATCGGATGTATTCGTTCACGTCGCAGACATTCTTGAATCGAACATCGCGAAGGCATCCTGCGGCTGACGGTCCGACGGCTTGGTACGAACCGTTTCTCCAATAGATCAGATTGTGCAGGCATTGGTGTCCGGGCTTGGCGTAGTTGGACAGTTCGTAATGTTCGTAACCGCAGCTTTCGAGAAAGTCTTTGCAAGCGAGGAACATGTCGGCTTCCAGTTGTTCGTCGCAGGCTTGAATGGCTCCGAGCTTGAGTTGTTTGGTCAACGACGTGCCATGTTCGTAGGTGAGACCATAACAGGCCAGGTGGGGCGGATCGAGATCGACGGCGCGGGCGAGCGATTCTTTCCAACTGTCCAAGGTTTGACCGCCGACGCCGAAGATCAGATCGATGTTGTAGTTGGTAATGCCGGCGCTGCGAATGATGCGAATGGCTTCGGGAACGTCGCTGGGCACGTGAAGGCGTTCGAGAGCGTCGAGTTCGTTTTGATGAAACGATTGCGCGCCGAGTGACAGTCGCGTGACGCCATGTTCGACGAGCACACGGGCTTTCGCGTCGTCGACGGTGGCGGGGTTGGCTTCGATCGTAAACTCGCAGATGTCGTGATCGCGGGTCGCATCGCGAATGCAGCCCAGGGCGGCGGCGAGATTCTCGTGGTCGAGCGTTGTTGGCGTTCCGCCACCCCAGAAAATCGTGTCGATGGAGGTATCACATTCCGCGATCCGAAGCTGAAGGTCTGTGGCGAAGGCCTTTAGTAGCGGTTCGACGTCGCGACCTTTCAGCGGCACTGAATAGAAGTCGCAATATCCACACTTGGATTCGCAGAAGGGCCAATGCAGATAAAGGCCCAGACTATCTTCTGAAATCGATCTGTTCATCCGCGTCCAATTCGCCTGTGGCCTTGCGTCCGGGATGTCGAAATCCGGCGGCCTGTGAAGTCGATTGCACCTTGCGCTGCAATGGGTTATAGTCGATTTGAAGGGTCAAGGGCTAGGTTTCCGAAGCCGATGTTTCAACGGTCTGGTTTCGCGAGTCGATGGCGCAACGATGTGTGTCATCTGTTTGGGCGTGCTGGAGCCCATTGGACGCGGCAGCCCGGCAACTGATACCGCCCAGAGCAACCAGAGTAGGTCGTCTCTGATAACAGGATAATATCGAGGACCCCACATGATCGACGCCAAACTGGTCATGTTTCGTTCCAACGGCGAACGGCGCGACTTTCCACTAAACCCGGAAACCACCTGCGTCGGGCGCAAGAACGATTGCGACATTCGCATCCCGGTGACGGAGGTGTCGCGCCGTCATGCAGAATTCAAAATCGAAGACGAGGAAGTCACCGTCAAAGATCTGGGCAGTTCAAACGGTACTTTCGTCAACAACAAACGGGTTAAGCAATCGGCACTAAACGCCGGTGATCATGTCGTGATTGGGCCGGTTGTGTTTACGCTACAGATCGATGGCGAGCCGACCGAACTCAGACCGGTCAAGACCAAGCTGAAGCGACATGACGCTTCGGGTGGTTCATCTGAACCCGCGATGGAACCGCTGCCCGGCGAGGCGGCGATCGAGGACGAACTCGATCCGATCAGCGCCTTGGAGGCCTTGGCGTCCAGTGCTGATCAAACGGCGATCGATCCATTTGACGACGACGATCTCTAGACCGACAGGTCTCTCGGTCTGATAGACTGATTTTCTTGGGGATCGGACGTTGGTCCATGGTCTTCAGTTAAGTTCTGCCAGCGCAGTATCTTCTTAAGCAATCGCAAGATTCCCGGTTTCAGGTTGGGGGATATGGGGCATTCTTGCGAACATGCATCACAGTTCTTGCCATCTCGCCATCGGTGAACTGACTAAGTTGGTGCATGGCCGCAGCGTTCACGCGCTACGGGGAGTGATCTTACCGGGGTAAATGGCGACATGACGGCGAATTCAGATCATCGCGATGGGCCGCAATCCGATGCAGCGTCAACGGCGTCGCCGCTTGCGCACAACGATCAACCACGCCAGCCACGGCGAATTGGCCGCAACCTTCGGATGACGCTGGTATTCCTGTTCGTGTCTGCCGTCGTATTTTGTCTCATCGTCGTGCGCCAGCGGGACGTGCAGAATCGTGAGGCCGGCATGCGATGGGCCCGCGAGATCCAGGGCAGTCTGCAAAAGATCCTCGACGAACGAAAGTTCTTGCCGCAGAAGTTGCCCGCCGGGCAAGAATTAGAGCAAGCCAGTCCTTTCGTGCCATATCCTCAACCGGCTGAAGTAAGCCGCCTTGAACTGGCGGAACAACCGTTCCTGCTGATCGCGGGACCCCGGAGAGGTCTGATTCTGCCCGGGCAGGATGGTTATGCCTGCGTGATGTACGATTCCGGGAAGGTCGAGGCCGTCTGGCTGAGTGTCCCAGAGGCGCAAGCCGCCCAGAAACGCCGTCAACAGCTGCTGGCTGGCCCGGCTGAAAACGGCTGATACATTGCGTTAACGCAACAAATCGGCCCCATGGCAGCGGAATCGGGCTCCGGGCATCATTCCGCTCCAGGTTTATTCACAGGCTCCCAGGCGGTCATTGGCTCGACATTGCAGGCTTCTGCTGGGGTTGCTGTGCGTTTTTCAGTTGTTAGAATGCCCGGCTCGAATGTTTCAGAGCGAATATGGGTTTTTCAGTCTGTGGAGGCGTACCGATGCGCAACAAGATGAAGTCGCATAAGGGTGCTCGCAAGCGGCTTAAAGTGACTGCGTCGGGCAAAGTTCGTTACCGCCGTTCGTTTGGTGGCCACCTGATGAGCTCAAAATCGGGCGATCGCAAGCGCAAACTGCACAAGCCGGCGTACCTGGCCAAAGGTGACGTCAAGCGGGTGATCGACCTGATCAAGTAGAACCATCGCCGATCAAACCGGTTTCTCCACGGAGATCATGGCCGGTCTTGGTCAGCATATTAAGAGATTTGGATCCTTGTGGGTCCGGTTGTTGGAGAATAGGTGAACCATGCCTAGAGCAAGAAGCGGCGCTGCCCGCCATCGCAGAAAACACAGAGTACTTCGTGCAGCCCGCGGTTATCGCGGTGGACGCAGCAAGCTTTTCCGCACCGCAGTGACGGCCGTCACGCGTGCCGGTGTTTCGGCGTATCGTGACCGCAAGCGTCGCAAGCGCGAATTCCGCTCACTGTGGATCACGCGCATTTCGGCTGCATGCAAGATGCGCGACATCGCGTACAGCCGATTCATGTTTGGTCTCGCCGAGGCGAAGGTGATCGTCAATCGCAAGATGCTCAGCGAGTTGGCCATCGATGATCCTGCCGCCTTCGACAAGCTTGTCGAAATCGCCAAGGAACACGCTGCAAAAATCGCCGCCTAAGAAAATTGCAGCGCCTGTTCAAGAATCAGCCAAAGTGCTGGAAATTTAGAGAATCAAACCGGTCAGCCAATCACGGATTGCTGGCCGGTTTTTTTTGGACTTACCCTGCCCCCGCCTTCACCGATCAGTTCAATCAGGTTTTCCACCGCCGATAAAACTGCCTCCCATCACCGAGAATACGGCGCAATTGGTTGTTTGCGCGGCGTCATTTGCTTGTTGTTACTCTCGAAAAGTACGTCGGAATGTGCAGCTATTTCGGTGTCAATCGAGATCAAAGTCACTTTTTGCGCGTGCGCAGCGTAAACAGAGGCGTCAAAGTGCCCGATAGACAGACAGTAACGAATGTTTTCGGCGCTAAGTTTCGCGCTTCGGTGAGGGTAAACAGAGATGCTGCACGAACAAACAAATGTCCAACCAACAACGAGCCGCAATCGTGTTCGCTTGTTCCGCACCAACGATGGTCGCTCGATGCTGCAATACCAGGAATCGCTGTCTGTTGTACAGGTGATGCTGGTGGGCCGACCCGATGGCGTGCGTCCTGGTGGTCGGGATTCTTCGCTGCAGTATCTTTCGTCGAGGTTCGACACCGATTCGGACGTGCCCAATGGCAATCCGATTTCACCGCAGGAATGGATGGAATTGGACCGGGAATTTACGCAATTCCAGCAGCGTCGAAAAGCCGCTGCCCTTGGGGCTGTGGAGGCGGCGTCGCGCGGCGATACGGAATCGGCATCGATTCTTTACCGGACGGCCAGCGAAGACGCGCAACACTGTCTGGCGATCATTGCATTCGCCCGTCATCGGCATCCATCGCAGCAGTTGTCTGCAGCCCGTCAGGAAGTTGTGCCGATCCTGACCGCACAAAAGTGGATTGCCCAGAGCAATCGGCGGTTCACGATGGGCAATCAGCAAGATGCGCTTGAGACCATCCAGCGCGGTATTGCCGAAGTGACGACGTTGCTTCGCCAGACCGGGGTGCCCGATCCCGACTCAAATGCGTGTGTGCGCGACATGAAAATTGTTGAGCACAACTACTCCCAGTCGACAGGCGGGCATGCCCAGCAGGGCAACAACATCGCCGTGCACACGTAATCCTGCGCATCGCGAATCGGACAAGCGCAAAGCGCGGTCAAAAGCTGTCTTGCGAGTTCGAAGAACGTCAAATACGAGTCCAGGACCGAACCGACTGCGCGTGGGTTCGGTCCTTTGGCTTTTACCCGTGACGTTAATCCGAAGTTCTGGGTCAATCTGAAGTTCTGGCAACAACCGGTACACTCAAACCCGCGAATGCAGGCGGCTGAACCATTGGTACACCCGCGGGTAACTCCGAGTCCAAGGCAGCAAGCAACTGGTCGGCATACATGACGGCGCTTTGCGCCGTTGACCACATGGTGGTCTTGGTGGTGTTCTTATTTGCGAGGATTCCCTGCAAACACATCGCCGCAATCCAGTCGCGCTTGGTCATTTTTGCAACGGGTAGTTCACCCGAACTTGTCTCAAAATAACCGGACGACTGCTGTCGCTGCTGAACATCGGATTCTTGCATGGCATGGCTCCGAAACAATCGATGATGTTGAAAATGATGAAAAACGGTGCATGGTGGATTGTCAGATCAAGCTTGCACCTGCCCGTTGGCTTTCTGGTGGATTTTGTTCAAGCTTACAATACGATCCGAGCAACGAGCCAATTGGGAATTTCCGGTAGCGAATTCATCGCCTGCATTCGTCAGCCCGATAACGCGCAAGATTGCAGATGCGATTCGATTGCAGCATCAGGAGTAGCAGCATGAACGTACTCGTCTCAGGCGCCAGCGGAATGGTCGGTGCCGAATTGACCAATCAACTGGGCGCCGAAGGTCACAACGTGACACCGCTGCGTCGCGGCAAATCAACTCAGACCACCGAGCCCATTTGGGACCCTGCCGGCGGACTCATTGATCTATCGCGAGGAGGGCCTTGGGACGCCGTCGTCCACCTGGCCGGTGAGAACATCGCGGCGGGTCGATGGACCGATAAGCTTAAACGTTCAATTCGTGACAGCCGGGTGAACGGGACGCGACTGCTTTGCGAAGCGCTGGCCAACTTGGAGCACAAGCCTTCGGTGATCGTGTGCGCGTCGGCGGTCGGGTACTACGGTGATTCGGGCGATGCCGAGCTAAACGAAGACAGCGCCAATGGCGAGGGGTTTCTTCCGACGGTGTGTCGCGAATGGGAGGCGGCAGCTCAACCCGCCCGTGATGCCGGCATCCGCGTGGTTCATCTGCGCATCGGCGTCGTGCTGGGACGCGAAGGCGGGGCGCTCGCCAAGATGTTGACGCCGTTCAAGTTGGGCGCGGGGGGCGTCATTGGAAATGGCAAGCAATTCATGAGTTGGATCACCCTCAACGATGTGGTTCGCTCCATCGTTTATGCAATCAAAACCGAATCAATGGTTGGTCCGGTAAACGCAGTCTCACCTGAGCCGGTCACGAATCGCACGTTTACCAAGGCGCTGGGACGTGCACTTGGGCGGCCGACCATTTTTCCGATGCCGGCGTTTGCCGCACGACTGGCGTTTGGCGAGATGGCCGACGCGCTGCTGCTTTCGAGCATTCGTGTGGTGCCCGAGAAACTGGTGCGCTCCGGGTTTGAGTTTGATCAGCCCAAAATCGACAGCGCGCTCACTTCAATCCTCAAGTAGATCGAAATTGCAGCCGGCATCGTCATGTCTCAATTGACACGAGGCGTGATCGAAATGGCCATCCGGCTCGCATTCCCGTGCCCGAGAACCGCATGGGGAAACTGGAATTGGGGAATTAGACGCATTTATTCAACCGTTACGCCCATTCTCACGATGGATATTGAATAGTGGTGTGGGCGGCATCAGCTTGTTCGATGTCCATTGTCGACGAACGACAGTCGCCGGGCCGGTCGCGTAGCACAAGAAGCACACGTCGTAAGTTTTCGACAGGAGTAAGCATGGCCACCCAGTCAGTCGACCCCAAGTCTATTGTTGCCGAATGGATCAAGGAAGCCGCCATCATCGGGCAAGCCGATGTTTATGACGCCAAACGATCCAACAAGCGTTTCGCATGGTTCCAGCAAATGGAACTGCTCGTGGACGGTGAGACGGTGTACGTGAACTGTCGCGACATCGGCACCGGAGGAATTGGCATCACCACGCGCACGCGATTGAAGGAGCACAGCACTGTCATGATCAGGCGGGACAGTCGCGATCCGTGGGTTCCCTGTCGCGTCGCCCATTGCACGCAGTCGATCGGGAAGAATGCTGTCGGTCTGCAGCTTGACTTCGTGTTCTAGCAACCGGTCGAACTGGACCAAGCACCGATTCACGATCGATCTTACCGGAGAACCAGTGCGCGCACGAAGGTGGCGCACCTACCGTGCCTCTTCTTCCTGAATGATGATGCGCGGCGTCACCATGAGCATGAGGGATTGGGAATCTCTGATTGTTGCATTGTTCTTGAACAGGCGGTTGATGTACGGGACCTTCGAGAGCACGGGTACGCCCCGTTCGTTGGTTGCTTCTGACAATCTCTTGATGCCACCAAGCAACACAGTGCCGCCATCTGGCACTGAGACCGTCGTCTGAACGGTTGACAGTTGAAATATGGGCATCTCAATGAAGAACTCCTGGTTGTCGATTTGCTCTGTCTCGCTCCTTGCGAAAACGATGCCACGCGATCCCGGATAAATCTTCAATTCGATTGTTCCGTCATCCTTCACGGTCGGCGTGAAGTCGAGCACGAACCCCGATTGAATCGTTGCGACCTGCGGGTCCGTTGTGTTCAGCGCGTCGCCAAATGGCCCCTCAAGATCGGTGGAGTCGCTGAACTCGTTGCGATGGATGAACGTCGTTCGTTGCTCGCTGAAGACTTCGACGTCGGGGGCGCCGACAATGACTCCATCTGAATCGTCGTTCACCAAGCCGAGGATCGCAGCCTTGATTGCCTCATCGATAAATGCCGCCCGGATCGATTCGAGATCGGGCGTGATTTCAGTATCCGTCAGGATTCCACCCTCAAGATCATTGAGGTCCGGAAGATCCATGTAGTCGCCCTCATCCAGAAACGACAAGCCGCCAGGCGGTAGCGTCGTGAAAGCTTTGATCGCGTCGTTAACCGGGGCGTCGATTGGGAGTGCGATCGGCATGCGCGTGATCTCCACGAACTTCGCGCCAATAAGCACTTGGCGGGCCTTGATCCCACCGACGAGAGAGCCCGAAACGGAAATTGTATTTCCAGATTTCGTGGGCGCGACATCGGCTTGGATCTTGCCATGCCGGTTGGCTTTCGCCTGAACCGGGGTGACGTCCAGCACTTGATCGAGGTGTCGGCTGGCCTTCGCTCCCAAATCACTGGCGAAGCAGAAATCTTCGGCCAAGTAAAACATGCCTACGCGGAGTCTCA